>NZ_CP102578.1:8798260-9107065 GCF_042230915.1 Archangium gephyra
CGCCGGCTCAGCCGGCTCGGGCGCGGCGGCATGGGCGAGGTGTGGCTCGCGGTGCGCACCGGCCGCGCGGGCTTCCACCGGCTCGTCGTCCTCAAGCGGATGCTGGATGCGGACGCCGAGGACCCCGCGGTCCAGGTCCAGCGCTTCATCGGCGAGGCTCGCACCGCCGCGCGCCTCCATCACCCGAACATCGTGTCCGTCCATGACCTCGGGCAGATCGATGGCGGGTGGTTCATCGTCATGGAGTACCTGAGTGGCGTGAACGTGCTCGAGCTCGTCCGGCGCGTCGAGAGCGGAGGCCGGCTGCCGCTCGAGGTGATCGTCGAGATCTGCCAGCAGGCCCTGCGCGGGCTCGCCTACGCGCACGAGCGGGGCGTGATTCATCGCGACATCAGCGCGGACAACCTCGTCGTGTCCTTCGATGGGGTGGTGAAGGTCGTCGATTTCGGGATCGCGCACGGTGCCGGAGACCCCCAGGAGCGCGTCTCCACGAGCGTCTCCCCGCCTCCCGGGAACCGGCTCACGCAGGCCGGTGGCATCATCGGAAAGATGCCGTACATGCCGCCCGAGCGCCTCCAGGGAGCCGAGGCGACCGTGTCCGGAGATCTCTTCGCGCTCGGCTGCGTCCTCTACGAGCTGCTGTTCGGCGATCTCCCCGACTCTTCCCTGAATGGCCACCCGCTCCCGCACGGGCAGCGGCCCGAGGCCCCCGCCGCGTATCAGCAGCTCAGGAACGTCCTCGGCGTCGCGCTCCACCCCGAGTTGGAGCGGCGCTACAGCGACGCGAGAGCCTTCCTGCTCGCGTTCGAGCCGGTCCGGCACTCGCTTCCGGCGGTCGACCTCGCGAGCTGGCTGCGCGAGAACTTCGCGGAGCGATGGACGCGCGAGCGGGCACTCTCGGAGCTCAGCGATCCCACGCCCGCCGAAGTGGAGACGCTGCTCACGCGCGAGGCCGCGGCGGCGTCCGGAGCGGATTCGGAGGCGACACGGCTCCTCGGTCCGAGAGCCGCGCCACCCGTCGCGGAGCAGGAAACGCGAATCATCCAGCGCCCCCGCTGAAACCCACCCGACCCCCAGGAGTGCGCCGTGCCCTCGAAAGCCGCCAGCCCGAAACCCGCGAAGCGCGGTGCATCCGCACCGGAGAGCGTCGAGACGTTTCTCGCGTCACTCGAGCACCCGTTCAAGCAGGAGATTCTCGCGCTCCGGCAGATCATCCTCGGTGCTGACCCAAGCATCGAAGAAGGCATCAAGTGGAACGCGCCGAGCTTCCGCACCTCGGAGTACTTCGCGACCTTCCAGCTCCGAGCGAAGGACGGCGTGCAGATCATCCTGCACCTGGGAGCGAAGACCCGGGACACCGCGGCCACGGGCATCCAGATCGCCGACCCGGACTCATTGCTCGAGTGGCTCGCCAAGGACCGGGCGTCGGTGAAGTTCCGCGATTCAAAGGACGTCGACGCGAAACGCGCCACCTTCGCGAAGGTCCTCCGCGAGTGGATCAGGCACGTCTAGACGCGTCGGCGCTGCGCAGGACCATCACGTCGGCGAAGTCCAGGCGCTGCGGCGCGAGACACAGCGCCCCCTGCGACACCTGCTCGAGGAAGTGCTCGCCGTAGTCGTGGCGGGGACCCGAGGCGTACACGGTGATGTCCCGGGCCCGCGCGACATCGCCGAGCATCCGGGCCACCGCGTGCGCCACCTCTCCCCAGAAGGGGAAGTACAGATAGAACGCGGTGCCGTCCGACAGGTCCACATCGCGGACATCCGCGTGGATGAACTCCAGGTTGCGCAGCGCGAAACGCTCGCCGTTGCGCCGCGCGGAGTCGACGTACTCCTGGCCGTACTCCACGCCCTTGACCCGGGCCGCGGAGCTCGCGGCCACGGTGATGGCGAACTTCCCGTTGCCACAGCCGAGATCGTAGATGGTGTCGTGCTGTCCGGGGCTCGTGATGGACAGGAAGTCGGAGATGCGCTGGGCCCGCGAGGCCATGTTCACCTGACCGAAGGGGGGCCGGTTCTGGCCGGTGGTGATGCGCGAGATGCGCAGCAGGCCATCGAGCCAGTCATCCGCCGCTGTGCTCGCGCGGCCAGCGGCCTCGGTGAAGCCGAGCCCTTCCCACCGATCCCGGAAGCCCGCCGCCACGAGGTCTCCCGTGCGCAGCTGCTGGACGACATCATCTCCGGCCGCATCCAGCGCCTCGGTCACCGAGTATGCACGCGCCTCCACCGCGTCCCAGAGCGCCTGGAGCTCCGGACGGGCCTGGACGTCGAGAAGGAGCAGGTCCGGCTCCACGTTCTCCTGCACGAAGGCGAAGCGCTCGAAGAGCTCCCACAGCGAGCCCAGGTCCAGCGTCCGCTCATCCTTCGAGCTCAGGAGGTTCTCGGCACGCTCGACCCACCAGGGGGCGACACGGGGGGTCGGGGAGTCGGGCGGCATGGCCAGCAGGGTGTCACACGCAGCCCCCCGTCCCTAGCGAACGCGTCCGGCCTGGCGTCTTTCCCATGTGCCCGCAAGGTCTCCGGGCCTACAGGCGGAAGGCGAGCTTGCCCACCATCTTGCCGGACGCCACGGTGCGGTGGGCCTCGGCGAGCGCGGCGGGCTCCAGCACACCCGCGTCCACCGTCAGGGTGGAGGTGAGCACGCCCTCGTCCAACAAGTCCGCCACGCGGTCGAGGATGGCCTGCTGCGAGACCAGGTCCGGCGTCTTGTGCATCGACTTGGAGAACATGAACTCCCACGCGAAGCTCGCCCGCTTGCCGAAGAGCTTCCCCATCGGCAACGGTTGCTCGGGCTCCACGATGGACACGATGCGGCCCCCCGGGGCGATCACCTCCGCCATCGCCTCGAAGTGCGCGTCCGTGCCGACGCAGCAGAAGATGGCGTCCACGTTCTTCACGCCGAGCGCCGCGAGCTGCGCGGGCAGGTTCTCGCGGTGGTTCACCACGTGGGCCGCGCCCATCTTCTTCACCCACTCCCGGGTGGTGTCGCGGGAGGCCGTGCCGATGACGTTCATCTTCGTCACCCGGCTGGCCATCTGCACGGCGAGCGACCCGACACCTCCGGCCGCCCCGATGACGAGCAGGGTGCCCCCCCGCTTCGCCTCGAGCTGCTCGTAGAGGCCCTCCCAGGCCGTGAGCGCCGTGAGGGGGATGCTCGCGGCGTGGAGGTGGTCCAGCTTGCGCGGCTTGCGCCCGGCGATGCGCTCGTCCACCAGGTGCAGCGACGTGTTCGTTCCCTCCCGGGTGATCTCCCCGGCGTAGAAGACCTCGTCGCCCTCGCGGAAGCGCCTCACCTCCGAGCCCCGGGCCACCACGACGCCCGAGGCATCCCAGCCGAGCACCTTGCCCGCCCGCTTCGCGCGCACCTTGGTGTCCACGGGGTTCACCGAGACGGCCTTGACCTCGACCAGGAGCTCATACGGACCGGGTTGGGGGACCTCGCGCTCCACGAGCTCGAACTGGCTCGTATCTGCGGCGCTGACGATGAGGGCCTTGCGGGTGGTGGGAAGGGACATGGAACTCTCTTTGGAAAGGGGACGAACGGAATGTGTATCGTTCCTGGAGGATGAAACAGGCGTCCCCAGGACGAGGACTCTTGACGAGGATTCACGAATGCTCGAGCACCGCGAGGCCATCACCGGCATGTCCATCCTGGTCGCCGTCGTCGAGGCCGGCTCGCTGACCGCCGCCGCGGCGAGGCTGGGCATGACCTCTTCCGCGGTGAGCAAGCAGGTGTCGCGGCTGGAGGCCCGGCTCGGGATCCGGCTGCTCCAGCGCACCACGCGCAGCATGCAGCTCACCGAGGCCGGCACGCGCTACTGCGAGCGGGCCCGCTCCATCCTCGAGTCCATCGAAGCCGTCGAGCGCGAGGCGGAGAGCGTCCAGGAGACGCCGCACGGCACGCTGCGCATCACCGCGCCAACGGTGCTCGGCCAGGTGCGGATCATGCCGGTGGTGCTGGCCTTCCAGCAGGCGCATCCGTCCGTGAAGGTCCACGCCGAGCTGTCGGACCGCAGGGTCGATCTCATCGAGGAGGGCATCGACGTGGCCATCCGCATCACGGCCCAGCCACCGCCCGCCTTCGTGGCCCGCAGGCTCGACAACGACCAGCGCGTGCTCTGCGCCAGCACCGGCTACCTCGCCCGGGCAGGCCGCCCCCGCCGGCCCGCCGAGCTCGCGAACCACGAATGCATCGTGTTCGTCGCGGGCCAGCCCGTGGAGACGTGGAACCTGCGCGCCACGGAGGACGCGGAGCACACCACCCCCCTCCGCGTCTCGGGCCGGTTGCACGTCAACAACACCCATGCCCTGCGGCAGGCCGCGCTCGCCGGGCTCGGCATCGCCGACCTGCCCCGCTACCTCGTCGAGGAGGACCTCGCGGCCGGGCGGCTCGAGTCCGTCCTCGAGCGCTTCATCCCCGTGGGACGCGGCGTGTTCGCCATCTACGCGCCCTCCCCCTACGTCCCGGTCAAGGTGCGCCGCTTCGTCGAGCTGTTGGAGGAGACCTTCCAGCCCGGCCGGCCCCACGTCCGTCCAAGACGGCGGGGATGAGCCGGGTATCGGTTAGAGTCCGCCCGGACCGAAGCCCCGGAGGTGCCCATGCCCGCTGACTCCACTGCCCTGGCCCCGCTGCTCCACCAGAACGCGCTGCGCGTGCGCCAGACGAAGGAGTGGGGAGAGATCCTCACCGGCTTCGAGGGCCGCAACACGTACCAGGTGGTGGGCGACGACGGCGAGACGCTCCTCTACGCGGGCGAGGTGGGCAGCGGGCTGGGCCTCTTCCTGCTGCGCAACTTCCTCAAGGCCAAGCGGCCCTTCACCATGGAGCTGAAGACGACCTCGGGCGCCACGGTGTTGCGGCTGCGGCGGCCCTGGCGCTTCTGGTTCTCCACCCTGGAGGTGGAGGATGGGGAGGGCCGGCTCCTGGGAATCATCCAGCAGCGCTTCCGCTTCTTCACCCGCGCCTATGACGTGCTCGGCCCGGGCGGCGAGGAGCTGGCCCACCTGCGCGGGCCCTTCTTCCGCCCGTGGACGTTCGTCATCGAGGAGCAAGGCCGCGAGGTGGGCACCATCGCCAAGAAGTGGAGCGGCTTCGGCAAGGAGCTGTTCACGGACGCGGACAACTTCGGCGTCCAGTTCGACGGCCCCACGCGTGACGCGCGCCTGCGCCCGCTGGTGGTGGCCGCCACCTTCCTCATCGACTTCGTCCACTTCGAGAACCGGCGCGAGAGCAAGGACTGACGGGCCCGCTCCCGCCCCAGGGCTCACTTCCCGGAGAAGGCGCGGACCATCTCCACCAACCGGTCGATCTCCCCGGGCTGGTTGTAGAAGTGGGGCGAGATGCGGATGCGTCCGCGGCGCAGCGAGAAGCTGACGTTGCGCTCGGACAGGTGCGAGGCGAGCGCCTTCACGTCGCCCCGAGGCGGCAGGAAGGTGAGGATGCCCGCGCGGTGGGCGGGAGAAGGCCCCGTCTCGCACCCGAAGGCGCGCAGCTCCTCGTCCAGGTGGGTGAGCAGCGCCCGGATGCGGGGCTCGACGTTCTCCAGGCCCACCTCCAGCAGCAGCCCCAGCGCGGCGCCCAGGGCGTAGGTGCCGGCGTAGTTCTGGCTCCCCTCCTCGAACTTCAAGGCGTCCGGGCGCAGCTCAAAGTGGGCGCGGTTGAAGTTCCAGGAATCCGTGGTGGAGCGCCAGCCGACGAGCACGGGCCGCACGCGCGGCAGCACGTCCTTGTCCACGTACAGGAAGCCGATGCCCGACACGCCAATCATCCACTTGTGGCTGTCGGCGCTGAGGAAGTGGATGCGGCTCTTCTTCACGTCCACCGGGTGGCAGCCCACGCTCTGGATGCCATCCACGCAGAAGAGGACGCCCGAGCGCTCACAGAGCGCGCCAATGGCGTCCAGGTCCGTGCGGTAGCCCGAGGCGAACTGGACGGAGCTGAGGGCCACGAGCCGGGTGCGCGGGGTGAGCGCGGCGGCCACGGCCTCGGGGGTGACGCCGCCCTCCACGGGCTCGATCTCCCGGACGGACACGCCGCGGTCGCGCAGGTGCAGCCACGGGTAGACGTTGGAGGGGTACTCGATGGACGAGGCGACGGCGACCTCGTCCCCGGGCCGCCAGTCGAGCCCCTCGGCGACGAGGCCCAGGCCGTGGCCCGTGTTGCGCACGAAGGCGATCTCCTCCGGCGCCGCGCCCACCAGCCTCGCCGCGAGCTGGCGCGTGTTCTCCGTGCGCGCCTCCCAGCCGCGCTCGTAGCGCACGCCGTGCTGGAGCAGGTCCTCCACCCACTCGCGCATGGCCGTGGCCACCCGCTGGCTCGTGGGCGCGACACCCGCGTGGTTGAAGTACAGCTGCTCCTGCACGACGGGGAACTCGGAGCGGTACGCGTCGAGGTTGGGAGACGAGGTCATGGCGGGCGCATCATGCCAGGACGGCGCGCCCGTGCGGCCCTGGACGCGCCGCCAGAGGACGGACTCAGCGGCCCTGGCAGGCCAGCGCGAGCCCCTGCTGCATGGAGGCCTGGGGCGTCACGTGGCGCACCAGCCCGGCCACGCCCTCCTGCTGGAGGGCCGCGTTGGCCTCGGCCACCGCCTCACGCGAGTGCACCGTCACCGTCGCGCCCGCGGCATCCACCACCTCCAGCGAGCCGTCCACGCGCTCATGCGCACGCACCAGCAGCACGCCCGCCTCGTCCCGCACCGCCATGCCGTTCTCGAGCGGCTCGAAGTAGCGCACCCGGGGCGCCTCGCCCGCGCGCTCCAGCTCCACGCGCAGCACCCCGTGCTGCTCGTCCTTCGACAGCCGCAGCGTGTCCGTGGGGCTCAGCTTCACCACCCGCGACCCATCCTCCTTCGTCTCGGCGTTCGCCAGCGGGTTGCTGCCCGTCCAGAACTCCAGGCTGTTGAACACCAGCGCGTCCACCAGCGACCCCACCCCGTACACCGGGATGATGGTGAAGCCGAGGAACACCAGCCACCGCACGAACTTGTTGTCCGAGATGCGCTCGTTGAGGCCGTAGATGTTCCGCGTCAGCTGGAACGAACCGAAGCAGCCCGACACGTGGAGCGACAGGACGGCGGCGAACAGCGCAGCGACCAGACGAGACGAACGCGACTTCATGAATCCTCCTTGAGCGGTGTCCGGGGCTCCGGCCCGCTGGAGGCGCAACCTAGCCTCCGGTGGAGGGCGTGTCCGCAGTCGCGTGCGGGGGACTTGAAACGCGTGATGGAAATTGGAAAGGGCCGCGGGGACACGGGCTCGACTCGAGACCCGTGGCACCCTCACCCCGTCCCTCTCCCGGAGGGAGAGGGGTTGTTGCTTGGGGTTGTTGCTTGGGGTTGTTGCTCCCCTACGGCAGCGCCTTCACCGTGGGCGCCACCGCCGGCTTCTTCGCGCCCTTCGTCCACTGGTCCAGCCAGTCCAGCACCGTCTCGTGCCAGTGGATGCTGTTGGCCGGCTTCACCACCCAGTGGTTCTCGTCCGGGAAGTAGAGGAACTTGGACGGAATCCCCCGCCGCTGCAGCACCGTGAAGGTGGCCATCCCCTGCGTCTCCACCACCCGGAAGTCCTGCCCGCCGTGAATCACCAGCATCGGCGTCTTCCACTTCGCCACGTGGTCGATCGGGTTGTGCTTCGCGTACCCCTCCGGGTTCTCCCACGGCGTCCCACCGTGCTCCCACTCGGGGAACCACAGCTCCTCCGTGTTGAAGTACGCCAGCTTCTCGTCCAGGTTGCCGTCGTGGTTCACCAGGCACCGGAAGCGCTCCGGCATCTGCCCGGCGATCCAGTTGATCATGTACCCGCCGTAGCTCGCCCCCAGCGCGCACACCTTGTCGCCATCCAGGAACGAGTACCGCTTCACCGCCGCCTCCAGGCCCTTCCGCAGGTCCTCCAGCGGCTTGCCGCCCCAGTCCCCGCGGATGGCGTCCGTGAAGCCCTGGCCGTAGCCCGTCGAGCCGTGGAAGTCGACCATCACCGCCACGTAGCCCCGGCCCGCGTACGTCTGCGGGTTCCACCGGTAGTGGAAGTGGTTGCCGAAGCTGCCCTGCGGCCCACCGTGGATGAGGAACGCCACCGGGTACTTCTTCTTCGCGTCGAAATCGACCGGCTTCACCACGTAGCCGCGCACCGTCTCGCCATTCCAGCCCGGGAACTCGAACTGCTCGTAGTCCCCGAAGCGCAGGCGCGACATCGCCTCCTCGTTCACCCGCGTCAGCTGGCGCAGGTCGCTCCCATCCGCGCGCACCGTGTAGAGGTCCGCCGGCGTCTTCAGGTCATCGTGCAGGAAGGCGATGCGCCCGTCCGGCAGGGGCTGCGGCTCGGTGGCGTAACCCGGGCCGCTGAAGGCCGTCACCTGGCCGCTCGCCACGTCGATGGAGAAGGCGCGGTGGTGGCCCACGTCATCCGCGGTGACGAGCACCGACTTGCCATCCGGGCTCCAGGTGAGCCCGCCGGCCGAGCGGTCCCACTGCTCGGCGAGCACGCGCTCCTTGCCCTCCGGCCACGAGCGCAGCACCACGCGCAGCCGGTCCGACTCGTAACCCGGGCGCGACATGGCCAGGTACGCGAGCGTCTTGCCGTCCGGGCTGAACACCGGCTGCGTGTCCGTGGCGCGGTTCTTCTCGGTGAGCTTCCGGGGCGTGCCGGCCTTGTCCACCGGGGCCAGGAAGAGGTCCAGGTCGGTGGACCAGGACTCGCCGTTGCCCACGTCGCGCGCGGTGAAGACGAGCCCCTTGCCATCCGGGGTGAAGGTGAACTCCTCCGGGCCGCCGAAGGGCTTGCTGGGGCCATCGGCGTCCATGCCCGCCATCACGTCGCGCGGGGCCGCGCTGCCATCCACCGGCAGCACGAAGAGGTGCGAGCGCTTGCCATTGCCCCACGTGTCCCAGTGGCGCACGAAGAGCTTGTCGTACACCTGGCCGGTGCTCTTGCCCTGCGCCTTCTCCTTCTGGCGCTGGGGGGTGCACTCCAGCGTGGCGCAGTCGGGGTAGACCTCCAGGGCCACCGCGAGCGTCTTTCCATCCCGCGACAGGGAGAAGGCGCCCACGTCCAGGGGCAGCTTCGTGACGGCCTGGGACTCGCCGCCATCGAGCGGCAGGCGGAACACCTGCCGGGAGCCGCCGCGCGAGGACAGGAAGAAGAGGCCCTGGCCATCCGGGCTCCAGACGGGCTGGGCCTCGCTCTCGGGAGACGAGGTGAGCTGGCGCAGGCCGCTGCCGTCGGCGTTGACGAGCCACAAGTCGGTGCGGCCCTTGTTGGCCTCCAGGTCGGTGGAGCGCAGCACGAAGGCGATGCGCTTGCCATCCGGCGACACGCTCGGACTGCTGATCCGGCGCATCGAGACCTGGTCCTGGATGGTGAAGGGCTGGGGTTTGGCGGGAGCGGCGGCAAGAGCGAGCGCCGCGAAGAGGGAGAGGGGCAAGGAATCCTCCGTGCGAGTCGAGGCGGGGGGACCGTGCCCGTTTCAACCGCGGGTGTCCACCGTTCAGCCCACCGGCGAGCACCGCGACCGCTCCCCCGGCCCCTGACTCGTACCCTCCGTCAACATCCCCTCTCCCTCTGGGAGAGGGCCGGGGTGAGGGTCTGCATGCGAGGACGACCCTCACCCCCCGCCCTCTCCCAGAGGGAGAGGGAGCCTGCGTACCTCAGCCGCGGGCCGAGCGGGTCCGGGCGCGGTTCTTCGTCCCGGAAGTGGAGCGGCCCGTCTTCGCGGTGGACTTCTGCTTGCGGCTCGCCGGCGGCTTGCGGGCCGGGCCGGAGGACTTCTTCTTCGACGCCTTCACCGGAGACTTCTTCCGGGGCGCCTTCGCCTCCTCCTCCTGCTCCTGCGGGGCGAGGATGGTGCCGCGGCAGGTGGGGGCGCCGCAGCGGCAGACATAGAGCGCCTCCTCCTCCGGGCCCATGTCCTCGGTGCGGTCGTAGGAGTAGTCGTAGCAGAGCTCCTCGCCCTCGGGGATGTCGCGCAAGGCGTAGATGAAGATGCGGTCCCCCTCCAGGAAGGCCTGGCAGTTGGGGGCACACGAGTGGTTGATGAAGCGGGCGTCGTTGCCCTCGTGCGCGGCGTCGATGACCGTGTCCTCGTCCACGTTGAAGAGGAAGGTGTGGTGGCGGGACATGGCCGTGTCGTCGTAGCGCTCATCGGCCACGGCCTGGGAGATGCGCTCACCGAGGTACTCGATGATTCGCGCGCCCTTGCGGATGGCGCGCGTGGCGAAGGCGCCGCGTCCCTGGATGGACGAGGGCCTCAGCTCGAAGGGCTGGGGCGTGAGGGTGGGCATCTTGCGGGAGGAGGGCTTCTTGGTGGTAGCGGGCATCGGAAGAGGAAGTAGAGACGCGCCAGGAAAGGCGCGGTAGGGTGCCTCAGTCGGACCTCTGAAGGAAGAAAGGCGCTCGACGATGCGGCAGTGGCTCATTCTCGGCGCGGCAAGCGCGTTCCTGTCCGTGGCGGCGGGAGCGTTCGGCGCGCACGCGCTCCGGGCGAGGCTCGCCCCGGACCTCCTGACCATCTTCGAAACCGGCGCGCGCTACCACATGTACCACTCGCTGGGGCTGATCGCGATCGGTCTGCTGATGCACCTGCGTCCCAGCCCCCTGTTGAACGGTGCCGGGTGGGCGATGCTGGTGGGCATCCTCCTCTTCTCCGGCAGCCTCTACGCGCTGGCGCTCTCCGGGGTGCGCGCCCTGGGGGCCATCACCCCGCTGGGCGGGCTGGGCTTCCTCGCGGGCTGGCTGCTGTTCGCCGTCGCCGCCTGGCGCCAGACAGGCTGAGCCACCCGGCGGCGCCCCGCTCCCCTGCTCCCTCCCTGTCCGGGCTCCCGGCGGGTGCACCCGCCTCCTGGGATCCCCACCCTATCCCCGGGACAAGGGCCCTCCGGAGCGGAGCAAGCGCGCATGAAGACGATCAAGGACGTGATGACGCGGGGCGTGGAGGTCATCGCCCCCAACGCCACCCTGATGCAGGCCGCGGAGAAGATGCGGCAGTTCAACATCGGGCCCGTGCCCGTCTGCGACGGCGACCGGCTGGTGGGCGTGGTGACGGACCGGGACCTCGTGGTGCGCGGCATCGCCATGGGGCATGACCCCCACACCTCCCAGGTGTCCTCGGTGATGACCGAGGATGTCGAGCTCATCCACCTCGACGCGAGCCTGGACGAGGCGGCGGACATGATGAGGGACAAGCAGCTCCGCCGGCTGCTGGTGGTGGACGACCACAAGAACCTCGTGGGCATCCTGTCGCTGGGGGACCTGGCGCAGGAGGCGGACGACACCACCACGGCGCGGACGCTGGAGCACATCTCCGAGCCCGCGGCCTCCTCGCATTGAGCGCGGCCAAGCACCCCGAAAAGGGATTATCGTCCGGGGCCGTGCACCCCAAGGAAGAGACGCTACAACCCAGGCTGGGCACGGAGCTGCGCATGGCCCGGCTGCGCCTGGAGCTCACCCAGGAGCAGGTCGCCAAGGCGGTGGGCTTCGTCCCCACCGTCTACGGACGCATCGAGCGCGGGGATATGCTGCCCAGCACCCCCAAGCTGAAGGCGCTCTGCCTGCTGCTGGGCATCTCCGCCGATGTGCTCCTGGGGGCCCCCCCGCTGGAAGACACGCCCGCGCAAGAGGCCCCGGCTCCCCTCCCCGGTGACTCCCCGGAGCTGCGGCGCCTCGCCATGCTCGTGCGCGAGCTGCCACCCGACAGGCTCCGGCTCTTCCGCATCGCGCTCCGGACCATTGCCCATCCCGAGCAAGACGAGGAGTGAGCGGGCCTCGGACCAGGTGAACCCGAGAACTGGAGCAGCTCGCTGCGGCCCGTCATGGCCTTCGACGGAGCGGATTCTCTCCAGCGGCCTGGAAGCGGCTTCAGGTGTAGACATCTACACCTGGACATGTAGACAAAAAACCTACACCAAGTATAGACGTCTACACCTGGGCGGAGGTGGATCCCATTTTCGGGCCGGAGCGCGCCAGAGGCCCGAGCACCGTCCTGGCTGTCAACGTGAGCCTGCCCAGGCAGCTACTCGTGTCCCTCGCTGGCGGGCCCGGGTTGCGGACGCTCGATGAGGCCCGCCCGGTCGAGCAGCTCGCGCACGCGGGCGGTGAGGGCCACGTTCTCGGGGTTGTCCGCCGTCATCGGCTCGGGGGAGAGAGTGAGGAGCCAGCCCAGCGCCCCCACCGGCTCGATGCGCACGGGCGCGGGCAGCGGAGGCAGCGTGCCCAGGCGGCGCGACAGGTACGTCAGCCAGCCCACCCGCACCTCCCGCTTCCGCTTCTGGATGAGGTCCACCATCTGAGAGGAACTGGCCATGGCGAAGTCGGGGTCCCACGCCGTGGCCATGCTCGTGAGCACTTCAGTCATCACGGGCGAGTGGACCAGGCGATCCCAGACCACGCTCTTCCCGATGGGGCTGACCAAGCACGAATTGGGCCCTCCCCACGAGTATCCGCCACAAGAAAAGGTGATCATGATGGCCTCCTTCTTGGCGTTCCACACCATCTGGCTGAAGCCCAGCTCCTCGATGACCTCCTTGCCAACGTCGGTGCGGAGCCTTCCCTTGAGGAAGAATGCCTCCAACTCCTTCATCTCCGGGCGCACGGGCCAGCCCGGCAGCTCGCGGGGGAAGCCACGGCCCGCCCGGTACCACTGGGCGAACGCCGGGTCACACCGCGCCAGCATGTGGAAGAAGAGCTCCCCACGCCGCGCACACTCCAGCGCAGTCTCCTTGCGCGGACCCCAGTACGCCCCCAGGTAGTATTTGTCTTGCATGCGCGCTCCTTCCCTACTGAGCCGGTCGCGTATGGTGCACGGTGATGTTCGTCCAGCCTTCATCCGTGAATAGTTCGCGAAGGTACGCCGCCACCTGGGCATCGGCGACATGCCAGCTCACTGGCATGCCCAACCGTTGGGCCATCTTCGACTGTTTCTCGGCTTGTTCCATCAGCTCCTTGAACCCGCCAGACGCCCTGAACCAGGGCTTGGGCGTGCCGTCGGCCTCGAAGAAAGAGCAGTAGCCGGGGCCCTTGGCCTCCAGCAGTTCCCCCAGCTTGAAGCCGTCGAACTCCAGCTTCCCCACCAGGTACACCCACCAGGCGGGCCGCCCCGTCACCTGCTCCTGGTAGTCCAGGGAGCGCTTGGACCCGGTCGTGGGCTTCTTGTACGTCCACCTGCCGGGCGCGCGCGCCGGAGCCGTCTGGGTGTGCTTGCCCGCCTTGCCGCTCGCGCCACCCGTGCTCCCCTGGCCCTTGCCCGCCATGTGGAGGATGGAGAGGGCGCTCAGGTCCAGGCCCACCGTGACCGTGGTGCCCGCGGCCACCACGGCTCCACTCAGCACCAGGTCGCCCTCGGCCGTGAGTGCCAGCACCGGCAGTTCCGCCCCCAGCCCGCCCATCCGTCCGACCGTGGCCCTCGCGCCTCCGAGCAGCAGGAGCAGGTGCGTGGACAGGCGCGCCCCCTCGCGTATCTGGTCCTCCCGGGACATGGCCCCGTAGCGCGCGAAGTACTCGGGTGAGGAGGCGATGAGGTGCGCCAGCGTGGTGGGCAACTGCCCCAGGTCCTCCAGCGTGCGGATGGGGTGGAGCACGGTGTGCGCCAGCGCCAGCGCCATCTCCGCCAGGGCCTGCTGGCCTCCGTCGAGCGCGGCATTGAGCACGTCCCTGCCCAGGCCCAGCTCCGCCAGGGGCGGGCCGTCCGCGCGCCGCAGCGCCTCGGTGGCCGGGTAGAAGACGCTTCCATGTGAGACGTAGAAGCCGCCCACCACCAGGCGCCCCACCCGCCACTCGCCCTCCACCAGCTCCAGGGGGCCCAGGCGCTGGAGGGGCGTCCCGTCGAGCGCCGTCACCAGGTAGCCGTCCGGACGCACCAGCACCAGCAGCCCGAAGCGCTCGGCCCGCCACTGCAAGTCGGCGTAGTCCACGCGCTCGCCGCCCTCGAGCACCTCGCGCAGCAGCCAATACAATGCCCGGCGCGGGGCGAAGCTCCGCTGCGTCACGGGCGTCTTCGACAGTTGCGTCAGGAGTTGGCGCGCCTGCTCCAGGTAGAGCGCCGCACCCACCGGGTGCCGGGCCTCCACCCCAAGGCCGCTGGCCTCCTGCACCCCCTGGAAGAAGTCCTCGGTCTGCTCGGGAAAGCCCCCCGCGGCTCCCTCCGCTTCTGCCAGTGGAGGAGTGGCCGCGCGTGGCCCGGGTCCGGACGCCTCACGGCGTGGAGCAGGCCGTGAGTGGAGCCCGAAGCCGCTCGTCAGGCTCGCACGCGGAGGGCCCGTGGCGCACCCGCCGAGGAGCACGGCCACGGCCAGGACGAGCGCACCGGCCTCACGGCCATGCGCGCCAACGGAACGACTGGACACGTTGCACCTCCCCCCGCCCCAGGGGCCGAAAACGGCCCTCTGGACTCCAGGGAGACAGGGCGGGAACAGTCAACATGCTGGGTTGTGATGACCAGGGCCATCCCATTAGGTAGGAAAAACGTCGAACTGGAGGGCGCGACGAAGGCCCAGGAGTTGTTGGACGCAAGCGCACCCCCGGGCCGAGACGGATTGAGGTGCACGCCCCCCTTGACGCCAGAGGGGGGTTGAATGTCCGGAACCCGTCATTTCTACCGGTTTCCCACCTCCTGATGTCGTTCGGCCAACACATTTCGGCCCGCTCGTCTGCCTGGGCGTCAGTCAGCCGACAGCGTGTTCAACCTTCGGTCTGGGTTGGAGTGGAGAGAGGCTGTAAACAAGCACGGTGTCTGATCCCCGGACGGCTCGCGCGCTCCCCGCTTCGCCCACCATGTCCTCGCCCCCCACTCTCTCGCGCGTCGATGTGCTGACCGTTGACGACACCCCGGCCAACCTCCGTGCCCTGGAGGTGCTCATGGCCGACATGGGTGCCAACATCGTCACCGCCTCCTCGGGTGACGAGGCGCTGCGCCTGCTGCTGGACCGGGATTTCGCGCTCATCCTCCTGGACGTGCAGATGCCCGGGATGGATGGCTACGAGACGGCGAGCCTCATCCGCATGCGCGAGCGCACGCGGCACATCCCCATCATCTTCATCACCGCCTACAACCGCAGCGAGGTGAACGTCTCGCGCGGCTACGAGCTGGGCGCGGTGGACTACCTCTTCAAGCCCATCGTCCCGGAGATCTTCCGCACCAAGGTGACGGTCTTCCTGGACCTGCACCGCAAGACGGAAGAGGTGCGCCGGCAGGCGGAGCTGCTGCGGCAGGCGGAGAACCGCGAGCACGAGCGCGAGCTGGCCGAGGCCCGCACGCACTACGAGCGCTCCCTGCTGGAGCAGGAGATGGAGCGCGAGCGCAAGGTGTCCGAGGCCCGCGAGCAGCGCGCCCAGGAGCTGGTGCGGCTCGTCAACGAGAAGGAGCAGGCCCAGGCCGCCCTCCACGAGAGCAACGCCCGGCTGCGGCTGCTGGCGGACGTGGCCAGCCGCCTGCTCAAGGGCCCCGACGGGCGCACCCTGCTCAACAGCGTCCACCATCAGATCGTCGAGCACCTGGGACTCGAGGTCTGCATGGGCTACCTCTTCCAGGAGGGCCACAGCGTGCTGCAGCTCGCGGCGCACGCGGGCATCCCCGAGGGGATGCTCCACCGGCTGGAGCCCCTGGCGCCCGGACAGGGCGTCGCGGGCCGGGTGGCCGCCGACAGCAAGCGCTGGGTGCTCGATGCCGGCGCCGCCGCCAACGGGCCCCTCCCGGATGCCGCGCCGGAGCTGGGACTGGCCGCGCTCGCGTGCTACCCGCTCATCAGCCAGGGCCGCGTCCTGGGCACGCTGGCCTTCGGCACCCGCGTCATGCGCGCCTTCTCCGCCGACGAGCTGTCGCTCATGCAGGGCGTGTGCGATCAGGTCGCCGTGGCCCTGGAGCGCGAGCGGCTCATCGGCGCGCTGCGCGAGGCGGACCGGCGCAAGGACGAGTTCCTGGCCATGCTCGCCCACGAGCTGCGCAACCCCCTGGCCCCCGTGCGCCACGCGCTCGAGGTCTTCCGGATGCGCATGTGGCAGGACGACATCATCCAGCGCACCATCGCCAGCGCGGACCGCCAGGTGGCGCACATGACGCGGCTGGTGGATGACCTGCTGGACGTCAGCCGCATCACCCGCGGCAAGGTGGAGCTCAAGCCCGTCCTCGTCCCCCTCTCGGACGTGGTGGAGGGCGCGGTGCAGGCCTGCGAGCCCATCGTCTCCCAGCGCCGCCACGAGCTGAGCGTCTCCATGCCCTCCGAGACGGTGATGCTCAACGTGGACCCCACCCGCATGACGCAGGTGGTGGCCAACCTGCTGCACAACGCGGCCAAGTACACGCCCTCCGGCGGCCGCATCCACCTCAAGGCCGAGCGCCAGGGCGATGAGCTCGTCCTGAGCGTGCGCGACAACGGCATCGGACTGAAGCCGGAGATGCTCCACCGCGTCTTCGAGCTCTTCGTGCAGGTGGACCCCGGCAGCGACCGGGCCCAGGGCGGCCTCGGCCTCGGCCTCACCCTGGTGCGCAGCCTCGTGGAGATGCACGGCGGCAGCGTCTCCGCCCGCAGCGAGGGCATGTCCCAGGGCAGCGAGTTCACCGTCCGCCTCCCCCTCCCCGACGAGACTCCCGCGGCGCTCGCGCTGCCCGGCATGCTCAAGGCCGCCGCCGCCACCGCCCAGAAGCTGCAGCCGCTCCACATCCTCCTCGTGGAGGACAACCCGGACATCCGCGAGACGCTCAAGGATCTGCTGGAGCTCCACGGCCACCGCGTGCAGGAGGCCAGCGACGGCCGCTCGGCGGTGGACCTGGTGCTCTCCGAGCGTCCCCAGGTGGCCCTGGTGGACATCGGCCTGCCGGAGCTGGACGGCTACAAGGTCGCCGAGCTGGTCCGCGCCTCCGCCGGCGGCGCCGCGACCCGGCTCGTGGCCCTCACCGGCTACGGCCACCCCGAGGACCGCAAACGCGCGCTCGAGGCGGGCTTCGACGCCCACCTCGTCAAGCCCGTGTCCTCCGACGATCTCTCTCAAGTCTTGAAGAAGCTCTGCACCGTGGCGGCCTGAGTCCGCCTCATCCCCTTTACCCCCAGGTGACGGTGGACGGCCCTTCCCGGGGTCCGTTCCTCCGGACAAGCAGCACAGGAGACGCCCCACACCATGGCAACGCAGTCCGACAAGGCGCCCACCGACAACGCGCTCGATCCGAAGATCCTCCTCAAGACGCTCCAGTCCCTGCGCAAGGGTGACTTCAGCGTCCGCATGCCCGAGGACCGGACAGGCACGACGGGGAAGATCTACGACACCTTCAACGAGGTCATCACCCTCAACCAGGCCCTGGTGCACGAGCTGGAGCGCGTGAGCACCGTGGTGGGCCGCGAGGGCCGCATCAACCAGCGCGCCACGCTCAACGGCGCCGTGGGCAGCTACCAGGCCGCCGTGGAGGCGGTGAACTCGCTCATCTCCGACCTGGCCCAGCCCACCACCGAGGTGGCCCGCGTCATCGGCGCGGTGGCCAAGGGTGACCTCACCCAGACCATGGCGCTGGAGTTCGAGGACCGGCCCCTCAAGGGCGAGTTCCTCCGCACCGCCCAGGTCGTCAACAGCACCGTGGCCCAGCTGTCCTCGTTCGCCAGCGAAGTGACCCGCGTGGCCCGCGAGGTGGGTACCGAAGGAAAGCTGGGTGGCCAGGCCGTGCTGCGCGGCGTGTCCGGCACCTGGAAGGAGCTCACCGACAGCGTGAACCTGATGGCGAGCAACCTCACCGCCCAGGTGCGTAACATCGCCGACGTGACGACCGCCGTGGCCAACGGCGACCTGTCCAAGAAGATCACCGTGGACGTGCGCGGTGAGATCGCCGAGCTGAAGCAGACCATCAACACGATGGTGGACAACCTCAACACCTTCTCCGGCGAAGTGACCCGCGTGGCCCGCGAAGTGGGTACCGAGGGTAAGCTCGGTGGTCAGGCCCAGGTGAAGGGCGTGTCCGGTACGTGGAAGGACCTCACGGACAACGTGAACTCCATGGCCAGCGGCCTCACGGCCCAGGTGCGTGACATCGCCAAGGTCGCCACCGCCGTCGCCAACGGAGACCTCGGCCAGAAGGTCACCGTGGACGTGAAGGGCGAAATCCTCGAGCTCAAGAACACCATCAACAAGATGGTGGACAACCTCAACACCTTCTCTGGCGAAGTCACTCGCGTGGCCCGCGAGGTCGGTACCGAAGGAAAGCTCGGCGGCCAGGCCAAGGTCGAGGGCGTGTCCGGTACGTGGAAGGACCTCACGGACTCCGTGAACCAGATGGCCTCCAACCTCACCGCCCAGGTGCGTGACATCGCGGATGTCACCACGGCGGTGGCCCGCGGCGACCTGTCCAAGAAGGTCACCGTGGACGTGAAGGGCGAGATTCTGGCCCTGAAGAACACCATCAACACGATGGTGGATCAGCTCTCCTCCTTCGCTTCCGAAGTGACCCGCGTCGCTCGCGAGGTGGGTACCGAAGGAAAGCTGGGCGGTCAGGCGCAGGTGCAGGGCGTCAGCGGCACCTGGAAGGACCTGACGGACAGCGTGAACAGCATGGCCAGCGGCCTCACCGCCCAGGTGCGCGACATCGCCAAGGTCGCCACCGCGGTGGCCAACGGCGACCTCGGCCAGAAGATCACCGTGGACGTGCGCGGTGAGATCCTCGAGCTCAAGAACACCATCAACAAGATGGTGGACAACCTCAACACCTTCTCCGTCGAGGTGACGCGCGTCGCCCGCGAAGTCGGTACGGAGGGCAAGCTCGGTGGCCAGGCCCAGGTGAAGGACGTCGCCGGCACCTGGAAGGACCTCACGGACAACGTGAACCAGATGGCCTCGAACCTCACCGGCCAGGTCCGCAACATCGCCGAGGTGACCACCGCCGTGGCCCGGGGCGATCTCTCCAAGAAGATCACCGTGGACGTGAAGGGCGAGATCCTCGCCCTGAAGAACACCATCAACACGATGGTGGATCAGCTCTCCTCGTTCGCCTCGGAAGTGACCCGCGTCGCGAAGGAAGTGGGTACCGAGGGCAAGCTGGGCGGCCAGGCGCAGGTGGAAGGCGTCTCCGGTACGTGGAAGGACCTCACGGACAACGTGAACTCCATGGCCGGCAACCTCACCGCCCAGGTGCGTGACATCGCCAAGGTGACGGCGGCGGTGGCCAACGGCGACCTCTCCAAGAAGGTCACCGTGGACGTGAAGGGCGAGATCCTCGAGCTGAAGAACACCATCAACACGATGGTCGACCAGCTCTCCTCGTTCGCCTCCGAAGTGACCCGCGTCGCTCGCGAGGTGGGTACGGAAGGAAAGCTGGGTGGTCAGGCCGTCGTACGTGGGGTCGCCGGTACGTGGAAGGACCTCACCGATAGCGTGAACAGCATGGCCAGCGGCCTCACCGCCCAGGTCCGTGACATCGCGAAGGTCGCCACGGCCGTCGCCAACGGCGACCTCGGCCAGAAGATCACCGTGGATGTGCGCGGCGAGATTCTCGAGCTGAAGAACACCATCAACACGATGGTGGACAACCTGAACACCTTCTCCGGCGAGGTGACCCGCGTCGCTCGCGAGGTGGGTACGGAAGGAAAGCTCGGCGGCCAGGCCCAGGTGAAGGGCGTGTCCGGCACGTGGAAGGACCTCACGGACAACGTGAACTCCATGGCGAGCAACCTGACCGACCAGGTGCGCAACATCGCCGAGGTGACCACCGCCGTTGCCCGCGGTGACCTCTCCAAGAAGATCACCGTGGACGTGAAGGGCGAGATCCTCGAGCTCAAGAACACCATCAACACGATGGTGGATCAGCTCTCCTCGTTCGCCTCCGAAGTGACCCGCGTCGCCAAGGAAGTCGGTACGGAAGGAAAGCTGGGCGGCCAGGCGCAGGTGAAGGGCGTCAGCGGCACCTGGAAGGACCTGACCGACAACGTGAACAGCATGGCGAGCAACCTGACCGCTCAGGTGCGCGACATCGCCAAGGTGACCACCGCCGTCGCCATGGGTGATCTCTCCAAGAAGATCACCGTGGACGTGAAGGGGGAAATCCTCGAGCTGAAGCAGACCATCAACACGATGGTGGATCAGCTCTCGTCCTTCGCCTCGGAAGTGACCCGCGTCGCTCGCGAGGTGGGTACCGAGGGTAAGCTGGGCGGCCAGGCGCAGGTGCAGGGCGTCGCCGGCATCTGGAAGGACCTCACGGACAACGTGAACAGCATGGCCAGCAACCTGACCGCTCAGGTGCGAGGCATCGCCACGGTCGTGACCGCGGTCGCCGCCGGTGACCTGAAGCGCAAGCTGGCCCTCGTCGCCAAGGGCGAGATCGCCGCCCTCGCCGACACCATCAACGGGATGATCGACACGCTGGCCACCTTCGCCGACCAGGTGACCACGGTGGCCCGCGAGGTGGGTATCGAGGGTAAGCTGGGTGGCCAGGCCAAGGTGCCCGGCGCCGCCGGTACGTGGAAGGACCTCACGGACAACGTGAACTCGATGGCCGGCTCGCTCACCACCCAGGTGCGCTCGCTCGCCGAGGTCGCCACCGCGGTTGCCAAGGGCGACCTGACCCGCAGCATCTCGGTTGAGGCCCAGGGTGAAATGGCCGCCCTGAAGGACAACATCAACCAGATGATCGCCAACCTGCGTGACACCACGCAGAAGAACACCGAGCAGGACTGGCTGAAGACGAACCTCGCGCGCTTCACCCGCCTGCTGCAGGGCCAGCGCGAGCTGGAGACCGTCTCCAAGCTCATCCTCAAGGAGCTGGCGCCGCTGGTTCAGGCGCAGCACGGCGTCTTCTACCTGATGGACGGCAACGAGAAGATGCAGGCGCTGCGTCTGCTGTCCGCCTACGCCTACAAGGAGCGCAAGAGCCTCGCCAACTCCTTCAAGCTGGGCGAGGGCCTGGTGGGCCAGTGCGCCCTGGAGAAGGACCGCATCCTCCTCACCGACGTGCCGGACGACTACATCCGCATCAACAGCGGACTGGGTGAGGCCAAGCCCCTCAACATCGTCGTCCTCCCCGTCATCTTCGAGGGCCAGGTCAAGGCCGTCATCGAGCTGGCCAGCTTCTACCGGTTCAGCGAGACGCACCTGTCCTTCCTGGATCAGCTCACCGAGTCCATCGGCATCGTGCTCAACACGATCGCCGCCGGCATGCGCACGGAGGAGCTGCTCAAGCAGTCGCAGAGCCTCGCCGACGAGCTGCGCAGCCAGCAGCAGGAGCTCACCGAGACCAACCGCCGCCTGGAGCAGCAGGCCAAGAGCCTCCAGGCCTCCGAGGAGCGCCTCAAGCAGCAGCAGGAAGAGCTGCAGCAGACCAACGAGGAGCTCGAGGAGCGCAGCCGCCTCCTCCAGGTCCAGAACATGGAGGTCGAGCGCAAGAACCGCGAGATCGAGCAGGCCAAGGTGGCCCTCGAGGAGCGCGCCCAGCAGCTCGCCCTCTCCTCGAAGTACAAGAGCGAGTTCCTGGCCAACATGAGCCACGAGCTGCGCACGCCGCTCAACAGCCTCCTCATCCTCTCCAAGCTGCTGGCCGAGAACTCCGAGGGCAACCTCAGCGGCCGCCAGGTGGAGTTCGCTCAAACCATCCACGGCGCCGGCAGCGATCTGCTCAGCCTCATCAACGACATCCTGGACCTCTCGAAGATCGAGTCCGGGACGATGAGCGTGGACGTGGACGAGGTGTCGCTCAACAGCCTGAAGGACTTCGTGGAGCGCACCTTCCGGCAGGTGGCGGTGGACCGGAAGCTGGCCTTCAAGCTGGACTTCGCCCAGGCCCTGCCCTCGCACATCCTCACCGACGGGCGCCGGCTGCAGCAGGTGCTCAAGAACCTGCTGGCCAACGCCTTCAAGTTCACCGAGGAAGGCCAGGTCACCCTGGACGTGCGCCCGGCCCGCAGCGGCTGGAGCGTGGATCACCCGGTGCTCAACCAGGGCGGCGCGGTGCTCGCCTTCTCCGTCGTCGACACGGGCATCGGCATCCCGGAGAACAAGCAGCGCATCATCTTCGAGGCCTTCCAGCAGGCGGATGGCACCACCAGCCGCAAGTACGGCGGCACCGGCCTGGGGCTGTCCATCAGCCGGGAGATCGCCAAGCTGCTCGGTGGCGAAATCAAGGTGTCCAGCGCCCCGGGCAAGGGCAGCACCTTCACCCTCTTCGTGCCGCAGACGTACGTGCCCGTCACCAGCCAGCTGCGCTCGCAGCAGCTGAGCGCCGGCAACTCCAACCCCACCCAGTCCGAGCGGGCCACGGCCGAGGCGCGCCTCAACGCGCTGCGCGCCGAGGTGGAGACCGCGGTGCAGGACGCGGAGCTGGCACGCGAGGAGGAGGTCGAGGACGACCGCCGCAGCATCCAGCCGGGAGACCGGACGCTGCTCATCATCGAGGATGACATCGTCTTCGCCCGCATCGTGCTGACCCTGGCCCGCGAGAAGGGCTTCAAGGGCCTGGTGGCGCTGCGCGGAGACACGGGCCTGGCCATGGCGCGCCAGTACCGGCCGGATGCCATCACCCTGGACATCGGGCTGCCCGTCATCGACGGGTGGAACCTGTTGGACCGCCTCAAGCACGACAGCCGCACCCGCCACATCCCGGTGCACATCATCTCCGCGAGCGAGGAGCAGCGCAGCCGCGGCCTGCGGCTGGGCGCCCTGGCGGTGCTCCAGAAGCCGGCCAACCGCGAGGCCCTGGGCGATGCCCTCACCCGCGTGAAGGGCTTCATCGAGCGGCCGGTGAAGAACCTGCTCGTGGTGGAGGACGATCAGCGCCAGCGCGAGAGCATCGTCACCCTCATTGGCAACGGCGACGTGAAGTCGACCGCGGTGGGCAGCGGCCAGGAAGCCCTCACCGCCATGCAGGAGCGCTACTTCGACTGCGTGGTGCTGGACCTGGGCCTGCCGGACATGACGGGCCTGCAGCTCATCGAGGCGATGAAGGCCAAGGGCCACACCCCGCCCATCATCGTCTACACCGGCAAGGAGCTGTCCGAGGAAGAGGAGACGGTCCTCAAGCGCGTCACCGACGCCATCATCATCAAGAGCGTCAAGTCGCCCGAGCAGCTCCTGGACGAGACGGCCCTCTTCCTGCACCGCGTCGAGGCCAACCTCCCCGAGAACAAGCGGGCGATGATCAAGCAGGTGCACCAGAGCGATCCGGTGCTGGCCGGCAAGAAGGTGCTCGTGGTGGACGACGATGTGCGCAACATCTTCGCCCTCACCAGCGTGCTGGAGAAGCACAAGATGCAGGTGCTCTACGCGGAGAACGGCCGCAAGGGCATCGACATCATCCGCGCCACCCCGGACCTCAACGTCGTCCTCATGGACGTGATGATGCCGGAGATGGACGGCTACGAGACCATGCGCGCCATCCGCCAGGTCAACGAGCTGAAGACGCTCCCCATCATCGCGCTCACGGCCAAGGCCATGAAGGGCGACCGGGAGAAGTGCATCGACGCGGGCGCCAGCGACTACATCACCAAGCCGGTGGAGACGGATCAGCTGCTCAGTTTGTTGCGTGTGTGGCTGTTCAAGAACGCCGAGCGTGCACACTCTGGCGGCAACAACGAGTAGCGCGTCTTGAACAGACCGCGGAGCGGGTAACGGGCGATGAAGGAAGCGCTGGTGCGTGAGGCGGTCGAGGGCGAGGACGCCCTCGAGGACATCGAGCTGGATCTGCTCCTCGAGGGCATCATGCGGCGCTACGGCCTCGACTTCCGGGGCTACGCCCGCATGTCCCTGCGGCGGCGGGTGTGGAACATGGTCCACGCCCAGAAGCTGGGGACCCTGTCCGCGCTCCAGGGCAAGGTGCTGCACGAGCCTCCCGCCATGGAGGAGCTGCTGCAGCACCTGTCGGTGAACACCACCACCATGTTCCGGGACCCGAGCTTCTTCGCGGCCTTCCGGGAGAAGGTGGTACCCCACCTCTTCTCCGCCCCCTTCGTGCGCATCTGGCACGCGGGGTGCTCCACGGGTGAAGAGGTGTACTCGCTGGCCATCCTCCTCACGGAGGCGGGCCTGTACGAGCGCAGCCGCATCTACGCCACGGACATGAACGCGGCCGTGGTGGAGAAGGCCAAGTCGGGCATCTTCCCGATGGAGCACATGCGCGAGTACACGGCCAACTACCTGCGCGCCGGCGGCACCGCGGCCTTCAGCGACTACTACACGGCCAACTACGACCACGCCATCTTCAAGGCCTCGCTGCGCAAGAACATCGTCTTCGCCCAGCACAACCTGGTGAGCGACGGCACCTTCAACGAGTTCAACGTCATCCTCTGCCGCAACGTGCTCATCTACTTCGGCACGGAGCTCCAGGGGCGGGTGTACCGGCTGCTCAACCAGTCGCTGCGGCGCTTCGGCGTGCTCGCGCTGGGCCGCGGCGAGACGCTGCGCCACACCGTCATCGAGAACGAGTACGACGAGGTGGATGTGCAGGAGCGCCTCTACCGCCGCCGCGCCTGAGCGGAGCGCTCACTCCATCCCCTCCGGGGCCAGCAACCGCCGCGCGGCCGTCAGTGGGGCGCGGGGGGAAGCGGCTCCTCGCGCTCGCCGGGAGGCAGCTCCCGCTCCACCTTCTTGCGCACCAGCCGCTTGGTGGCGGTCTCCTCCTCCTCGGTGCGCTGGCGCCGGCGCACCAGGCCCTGCGCCTCGTCCACGAACCAGAAGAGCACCCGGTAGAAGGCGGCGATGACGGTGACGAGGATGGAGGAGAAGAACCAGCTCAGCACCGTCCCCACCCAGCCGCCCACCACCACCCGGATGGGATAGGTGCCCGTGAGCGGCACCACCACGAAGGCCACGTAGTGGGAGGCGCAGTAGGGACAGGACACCAGGTAACCGCACCAGGTCTCCCTACCGCCGAGCCGCTCGCGCAGGGGCGCGAAGATGCGCTCCTTCGTGAGGGTCTGGGCAATGCCCATCACCACCGCCGATACGGCGAAGAGCTGGAACAGGTCCGTCATGCCGCCAAAATTGGCAATGGCCCTGCCCAGGCGCGTTGGACCCGAGGCCGAGTGCCCGGGTGCTCGCCCTCCGGGGAGGCAGGCGGCTGGTGCCTGCCCCCGCGGAGGTCCCGCCCTGCCCTGCCGCCGGCTAGGGCTTCAGGAAGAGCGGCTGGTAGGTGCGCACCGGCTTGTCGAGCGAGCGCGTGTCCAGCGGCGGAAGCTCTCGCTCCAGCGGGGCCACGTGCTCGAGGTACTGCTCCACGGTCAGCTCGTCCCGGAGGACGGTCTGGAGGAACGGGTCCTGCTCCTCGGTGCGCAGGCTCATGCCCGCCGAGCCGACGGAGCCTCCCCTGAAGTTCAGCCGGGCGTACTCGTTGGGCCCGCCGTAGAGGATGCCGAAGGCGCCATCGCCATTGAGATCCCTCCGGGCGCCCGAGTTGTAGAAGCCGTTCCCGTCGAAATCCACCGCGTTGTTGACGGTGACCCAGTAGCCCGGACCCCGGAGATAGGTCTGGAACCGGTTCCCGTTGGTGTTGCCCGTGGACACGCCCGACCACTCGTAGAGGTTGTTCTCATCGAGGTTGTTCATGTCCATCTCGGAGTAGAGGAACTGGCGCGTCCCGTCCTTCAGCACCCCGCTCATCTGGTACAGGTAGCCCATCACGCTGAGGAAGTTGGGCTTGTAGTGCGTGTGGTCCACGCCGCCGTGCATCAGGCCCAGGTTGTGGCCCAGCTCATGGAGGAAGGTGCCCGTCTGCTGCTCGACGGTGCCAGTGCCGTAGTCCCAGCTGCCCAGCGTGACGAGGAAGTCACTGGCCACGATGCCGCGGCTCAGGCCGGAGCTGGTGCCCCCGTCATAGTTGTGACCGAACAGGCAGTAGTGGAAGAACGGGGCCCGGCCGGGCGTGAAGTTCGCGTTCTTGATGGGGTCCAGGTCCCTCACCCAGTCGAACGTGGGGTTGCCCAGGTTGGTGGCGTGCGTCACCGGGTCATCGACGAAGATGTGCAGGTTGATGCCGAACTTGGCCATCTCCTGGACGGCCAGGTTCACCGCCGCCGGCTTCATGATGTGGCTCTCGGCCTCGCCGGTGCCCGCCGCCATGTAGTCGACCTCGACGAAGATGTCCTTCCCGAAGGGCGAGGCCCCGTAGCTGTGGAGCGGCGTCTCGGAGACGCCATCGCTGTTGGTGTCGTAGCCGCCCAGCTCGTGGAGCGTCAGGATGCCGTCGCCGTCCTGGTCCACGTCGAGGTTGAGGATCTGCTGCGTGTAGACCCACCAGTACGTGTACTGGCTGCCGGTCCACCGCGCGTCGGCCCGGTGGAAGTAGCTGCCCGAGGCGACCAGCGCGTCATCGCGGTTGGCCCCCGGCTCGCCCGGGATGCTCTTCAACTTCCCCCAGAAGAGGTTGGCGTTGGCGGCCGTGGAGAGCTGGCCGGCGCCGTACGAGAGCGGCACGAGGCCACCGGAGCCATAGTCCAGCTTGAAGAAGCGGTAGCCACCGGTGGCGCTGTGCAGCGCGAGATCATCCGTGCCGTCGCCATCGATGTTGGCCAGGGTGACCTCCTCGTTGCTGGCCACGAGGCTGTACGTCCAGAAGGCCCACCAGAAGGTGTTCACCCCGCTGCCGTCCACGACCGACTCGTAGCGGCCGATGCGCCCGGTGGCCGGCTCGAAGATGACCAGATCATCCCGGCGGGGCGAGCCCGTGCCGAGCTCGCCCGCGTAGACGCGCGCGTTCTTGAAGTCGTTGGGGTTGGAGATGTTGCCGAGGCTGAAGTTGGGCATCAACCCGAACACCCCCGAGGACAGGCGCGTGTACATCCGGAACGCGCCCGTCGAGGGCTTGAAGACGAGCACGTCGTCGTACCCGTCCGCGTTGTAGTCCCCTACGATCGCGTGCTCGTCATCCGCGACGAAGCTCACCTGCGTGAGGCCCGTGAGCAGCCCCGTGTTGCCCGCGTTGGAGATGTAGCAGTCCGTGTACCCATCCGACTCGATGGTGCAGATCTGCTCCTTCGTGCGGTCCCAGAAATATCCGGTGAACACCCGCTTGATGGTGGTGAAGGCCTTCCCGTACAGGACGCCGTGGGCCTCGAAGTTCGTCTTCGCCACGAAGAGCTTGTCGCCCTTCACCGCGATGAACTCGGCCACCCCGTCCCCCGTCACGTCCGCGAGGTACTGGTTGTTGGGCAGACGCACCTGCGTGTTGCTGCGGACGCGGGCCTCGGCCTCGCCGCCCTGCATGCACAGCCCCAACGCACACACCAGGAACAACCCCTGTATGACTTTCAAGACTTCCCCCTCCGTTCAATGGAACGGAGGGTTCATCTCTTATTTCGCGGGATTCTGGAAAGCCCCGGCACAGTGGGAAAGCCGGTGGATTGTTCACCGGCGGATAATCAGCGGGCCCGCCGCTCCTGACGCTCGCGGGCCTCGGTCTGCTTGCGGCGCGAGGCCTCGGCGGCCGTCTCCGGCGGCACCAGCGCGTGCGGCCCGCGGCCGATGAGATCCTCGCGGCCGGCCTGCTGCAGCGCCTCGCGGGCCAGGGGCCAGTGCTCGGGGTTCCAGAAGAGCAGCAGCGCCTTCTGCAGCCGCTTCTCGCGCAGGCCCTTCGCCGTGTACACGGGCTCCATCTTCAGCGGATCCATCCCCGTGTAGTACATGGCCGTGGCCACCGACATGGGCGTGGGGATGAAGTCCTGCACCTGGCGCGGGCGCTTGCCGTTCTGCTTCAGCCACAGCGCCAGCTCCACCATGTCCTCCAGCGCCGAGCCCGGGTGCCCGCTGATGAAGTAGGGGATGTCGTACTGCTCCTTGCCGGCCTCCTCGCTCGCGCAGGCGAACATGTGCTGGAAGCGCTCGAAGCTCTCGATGCCGGGCTTCTTCATCTTCTCCAGCACGCGGGGAGACACGTGCTCGGGCGCCACCGAGAGCTGGCCACCCACGTGGTGCGCGGCGAGCTCCTTCACGTACTCGGGCGAGCGCTCGGCCAGGTCGTAGCGCACCCCGCTGGCGATGAAGACGTGTTTGACGCCCGGCTCCTCGCGCACCTGCTTCATCACGTCGATGAGCGGGCCGTGGTCCGTCTGCAGGTTCTCGCAGACACCGGGGTGCACGCAGGACAGCTTGCGGCAGCGCCGCTCGATGTCCTCGCTCTTGCACTTGAGCTTGTACATGTTGGCCGTGGGGCCCCCCAGGTCCGTGATGGTGCCGCGGAAGTCCCCCATGCGCCGCAGGGCCCGCACCTCGCGCAGCACGCTCTCGGCGCTGCGGCTCTGGATGACGCGGCCCTCGTGCTCGGTGATGGAGCAGAAGGTGCACCCGCCGAAGCACCCCCGCATCAGCACGATGGAGTGCTTCACCGTCTCGTAGGCGGGGATGCGCTCCTTGTACATGGGGTGCGGCACGCGGTTGAAGTTCAGGTCGTACAGCTCGTCCATGGCCACGGACGCGTTGTCGCCCTTGCCCTCGCCGTCCTCCAGCGGGCGCGCCGGAGGGTTGAAGTAGACGGCGCGGTTGCCGTGCCGCTGCGCCAGGGGCCGCCCGTTGCCGGGGTTGGTCTCCATCTGGAAGTCGCGCGACATGCGGGCAAAGGCCAGCTTGTCCGCCACCGCCTCCTCGTAGGAGGGCAGCACCACCACCTTCTGGTCCGCGGCCCGCTTCGCCGGGTCCGCCTCGTGCGCCTTCATCTCCGCGTCGTTGATGATGTACGCGGTGCCGCGCACGTCGCGGATGTCCTCCATCTTCTCGCCCCGGCGCAGGCGATCGGCCACCTCCCAGACGGGGCGCTCGCCCATGCCGAAGACGAGCAGGTCCGCCTTGGCGTCCATGAGGATGGAGCGGCGCACCTTGTCGCTCCAGTAGTCGTAGTGGGCGATGCGGCGCAGCGAGGCCTCGATGCCACCGAGGATGATGGGCACGTCCGGGTACGCCTCGCGGCAGCGCTGGGCGTAGACGATGCTGGCGCGGTCCGGCCGGCAGTTGGTGCGCCCGCCCGGGCTGTACTGGTCCTCCGAGCGGTTCTTCTTCTGCGCGGTGAGCCGGTTGAGCATCGAATCGAGGTTGCCGGCGGCCACCCCGAAGAAGAGCCGGGGCTTGCCCAGCGCCTTGAAGGGCTCGGCCGAGTGCCAGTCCGGCTGGGAGATGATGCCCACCTTGAAGCCACGGCCCTCGAGGAACCGGGCGATGAGCACCGGGCCGAACGCGGGATGGTCCACGTACGCATCGCCGGAGACGATGATGATGTCGAGCTGCTCCCACCCCCGGGCCTGCATGTCGGCACGGGTGACGGGGAGGAAGGGATGCGCGTAGCGAGTCTGCGTGGCCATGGGGGTACCCATCCCTCCCCTAACCACTGAAGACCGCCGGATGCAAACGGATGCTCTCCGGGGAGGAGGACAAGGCCCCGCCTGGATGCCCGGCTAGCGGCGTCCCCAGGTGCCGGTGGAGGCGGCCCCCTGCGGCTCGAGCAGCGAGGCGGGAGGCACGAGACCCCCCGCGCGGAAGCGCTCGGCCGTCCAGGCCCGCGCCACCTTGAGGTCCCCCACGATGGTGTACGGACTGGGCATGGGTTTGAGCTGGCACATGATGTTCATCGCCAGCCGGATGAAGGGCGAGGTGATGACGAACGCGCTGCCCAGCAGCAGCTGCCGCAGAGCGGGCTCGTTCCGCCGCACCCAGGCCACCAGGAGCTGGCGCTGCTCCATGCCAGGCGCGCTGGACAACCCGCGGGTGTCGAGCAGGGACAGGTATTTCTCGCCGCGGCTCAGGCTCGCGGTCATCTTCGACAGGTAGTCGTCGAACTCCTGCGCCGAGAGCGTCCCCGTGAAGGTCACCGACAGCAACGGCCACTGCGAATCATCGAAGGTGATCAACGAACGGCGCCCATCCTTTCCAGGCGAGGGCCGATCATAGCCGGGCCCGATGTGCGCCCGGGAAGCCTCAGCCCTGGCTCGGCTGATCGCTGCCTGACACACGCCGCCGCAGCACGGAGGCCGCGAACTCGTACAGGGTGCTCACCCCCAGGCCGGCACAGACGCAGAGCGGGGGCAGGACGAGCAGCAGGTACTGGGCCCACTTGGTGGGCCAGAGCACCAGGAAGACCAGGCCCACCAGGGCCCAGGCGGCCCAGACGGGGCGCTGGCGCAGCGTGGCCGGCAACCCGAGGGCGGCCAGCGGCAGCAGCACCCAGACCGTGGCCCCGGTGGCGAAGACGCCCTTGTGCCACTCGGTGGGGGTCGCGTGCGTCAGGTGATAGAGCGGCTGGTACCAGGGCAGGGCCGAGCGCACCACGTGCTTGCTGTGCGAGTAGTCCCAGTGGAACGTGATGGACTCCCACAAGCGAGCCACGGGGCTCTGCCAGAGGGCCGGGTGCGCGAGCAGGAACATCCCCAGCGCCGGGAGCACCAGGGCGGCCCATACCCGGACCCGGCCTCGCGCATACCCGGCCAGGAACGGCAGGAAGGCCAGCCCGACCACCATCCCGTACGGGTACTTGCCCGCGGCCGTGACGCCCAGCAGCGCCCCGGAGAGCGCGAGCGGCGCGAGTTGGAAGGGCTCGCCCCGCCCCGCCTCCCGGGCCCTCCGGCGGGCCCGCTCGAAGGCCAGGACGGCGAGCACGGCGAAGAGACCGGGCACCGCCTCCAGGTACGCCTGCGAGGTGTACTTCACGTGGTACGAGTCGAACGCGAGCAGGAGCGCGCCCACCGGGTGGACCAGCCCGATGAGGCCCACCTGGAGGATGCCCAGCACCCCGGACAGCCAGCGCGTCTGCCGGAAGACGGGCACGGCGGGCTCCGGAATGGGGCGCCCTACGTGCACCGTCTCCCAATCCGGCTCGGGCGTCCCGGACACCCTCAGCTCCGAGGCGTACAGGAGCTTCACCAACGGTGGGTGCTCGAAGTTCTCCCGGTACGCCATCACCTCGCCCCAGCGGCCTCCGGCCAGCATCTCCGCGTAGCGGTACGCCAGGGGGAGGTAGATGCCCTCGTCGAAGTCCGGGGGCAGCATCTCGATGGCCCGGGCGCGCTGCCAGGTGGCCGCCAGCACGGCGAGGAGCAGGGTGACGAGGGCCAGGATGCGTTTGCGCGCCATCGCCGCCGCGAATAGCACAGAATGCCCAGGCTCCCCATGACGCCCCCGCACAAGACGATCGTCTTCGACCTCGACGGCACGCTGGTGGACTCGCTGCCGGACATCATCGCCAGCTTCCAGTACGGCTTCACGAGCCTCGGACTCCCCGCCCCCACCGACGCGGAGGTGCGCCCGCTCATCGGCCATCCGCTCGAGGACATGTACACGCACTTCGCGCCCGCGCACGCCGCCTCGCTGTGCACCGTCTACCGCGAGCACTACGCGCGCAACTTCACCAACCGCTCGCGCCCCTACCCCGGCGTCGTCGAGCTGCTGAAGACGCTGCGCGAGCGCGGCTACCGGCTGGCCATCGCCACCACCAAGCGCACGGACATGGCCCGGCGCTTCGTCGAGGCGCTCGGGCTGACGCCCGCGCTGGACCACGTGCAGGGCACCGATGGCTTCCCGCACAAGCCCGCCCCGGATGTCATCCACCGGGCCCTGGCCGCGCTGGGCACCGCCGAGGGCCTCTGGATGGTGGGAGACACCACCCATGACATCCAGGCCGGCAAGGCCGCGGGCCTGCGCACCTACGCCGTCACCTGGGGCAACCACGACGCCGGGACGCTCGCCACCGCCGCCCCGGACGAGCTCCAGCCAGACCTCGGGCGCCTGCTGGCGCACCTGCCTCCCGTCTCCCGAGTCTAGGGGGCGAGGCTAGGGGCTCCCGGCCGCCTGCGAGTCGTCCTCGTGCGCGTGGGCCTTCTGCTCCCGGTACTCGCCGATGTGCTCGTAGACGCTCTCCGGGAACTGGAGATCCTTGTAGACGTTGCAGGCGTCCGGATCCTCCGCGTTGGGGCAGATGGGGAACTCCTGCTGCGCCTGGAATTGGAGCACCTTCTCGCGCCGGGGTGGGCTGTAGTCGCGCCCCTTCACCTGCTCGATGAGCGAGATGGCCTGCCGCTCGTCGAAGGCCGGGTCCTGCAGGAGCGTGTCGCGCAGCTCGTCCTCGTCGAGGAAGTGCCGCGCCACCATGGCGAAGACGAGCCGGCCGTAGTGGCCGATGTCCTGGCCCGCGTCGAGCGAGTCCAGCAGGTGCGCCATCATCCCGTTCTTCCGGAGCGCCTCCCGTCCGCTGCTGCTCCGGGTCTGCTTGCGTGCACGTGCCATTGCTTGAAGTCCTCTCGTGGAAGCCGGCCCGCGCCACCTGAAAGTGCGTTCAGGCCGTTTCCTCGAAGGTAGGCACCCGGAGAAGCCGGGCCAGGGGCTCACGACGGCCGTCTGGCGGGCAGGCATCCGGTCCGCCGCGAGCGCCTCAGCGTGGGGAGGAGGCAGTGAGCGCGGCGTCGCGGGCGTCCGTCCCCTCGGTGGTGGCCTCGTAGGCCGTGACATAGCCGGGGTGGTTGGTGCCCAGGAGCCGGTCCCACACGTTGAAGTAGAGGCCGAAGTTCCAGTTCGTCTTCTGGTGGTGCTGGTGGTGGTGCGTCGTCGTGTTGAAGATCCACCCCAGCGGCGAGCGCAGGAAGCCGCGCGGATACATCTCGAAACCGAGGTGCCCCGTGACGTTGATGAGCAGCTGGATGGTGAGGAAGATGATGAACGCGTCGCGGTGCACCGGCAGCGTGAGCGCGATGAGCGGAGCAATCCCCGTCTCGATGACGGCCTCCAGCGGGTGGAAGGCGTAGGCGGCGAGCGGCGAGGGATTGTTCGACAGGTGGTGCACCCGGTGGACGTACTTGAAGACGCGCTTCCAGTGCATGAAGCGGTGCGTCCAGTAGAAGTACGTGTCGTGGAGGAAGAGCATCACCGGGATGGACAGGATGAACCACGCCGTCCCGTACCGGTCATCGGCGTAGATGCGGGACAGCCCGGCCCGGGAGAGCGCGTACATCAGCACGCCCACGAGCCCGAAGATGCCCAGGCTCACCACCGAGTAGAACACCTCCCTGCGCGCCTGCGCCGTGCTGACGGGCCCCGGGCCGAGCCGCCGTGACAGCGCGCGCTGGGGCGTCCACCGGTGGAAGAGCAGGAACGCCGGCACGGCGAAGAGCACGTAGCGCAGCAGGTTGATGCCGAAGACGAAGAACGCGACCTCGAGGGGCGAGCGCGTGAGCAGGATGGGCATACGGGCCTCCAGACAGCCCCGACAGCCTACTGCTTCGTGACGGGATGCGCTTCTTGGCCAATTACATCCTGTAGACGAACGCCCACCGAAGCGCCTTCCCGGGGGACAGGGGGATGCTATGTCCTTTCCCCCATGTCCCCTCTCTCCAGCCTGACCCAGTCCCTCAACCGCCTCGCCTCGGCCGAGACCCTGCGCCGCGCGTGGAGCCTGCTGCGCCATGCCCCCGGCGGGGGCGTCGTCATGGGGCAGATCCTCGGCAACCTCGCGCCCTATACCGGCACCATCCGCCCCGAGGTGCTCACCCTGGAGGAGGGCTATACCCGGGTGCGGATGCGCGACCGGCGCGCCGTGCGCAACCACTTGCGCTCGGTGCACGCCATCGCGTTGATGAACCTGGGCGAGGTGGCCACCGGCGTGGCGATGATGTCCGGCCTGCCCGAGGGCATGCGGGGCATCATCACCCACCTGGAGATGGACTACCTGCGCAAGGCCCGCGGCTCCATCACCGCCGAGTGCCGCGCCCCCATCGCCACCGCGGGCGAGCGGCACGAGTACGACGTCCAGGCCGACCTCACCGACGAGTCCGGCGAGGTGGTGGCCCGGGCCCGCGCCCGCTGGCTGATCGGCCCCGCCACGCACTGACCCTCGGAGGCTCTCATGGTGTCCCCCGTGTTCGGATTCGCCGATCTGCACTGCCACGTGATGGCGCACCTGGGCTTCGGCGGGCACATGCTCGCCGGCTTCCCGGATGGGAAGATGGAGCAGGCGCTCGCGCGCTGTGACCTCCACCTCCACGGCAAGTGGGGCCTCGGCAACTTTGGCAAGGACTGGCCGCTGGTGCAGGCCTTCATCGAGGGCGGCCTGGGCCACGGCCCCTGCGGCCATGGCACCTACGCCGACTGGCCCACCTTCAACACGCTCATCCACCAGCAGATGTTCGTGGACTGGCTGCAGCGGGCCCATGCCGGAGGGCTGCGGCTGCTGTGCAGCGTGGCCGTCAACAACGAGCTGCTGGCCGAGGAGTTCCACCACCCCGAGAAGGACGAGACCTCCATCGAGAAGCAGATGCGCGAGCTGCGCCGCTTCACCGAGCGGCACGCGGACTGGATGGGGCTGGCCCTGAGCGCCTCGCAGGCCCGCCAGCTGGTGGGTTCCGGCAAGCTCGCCGTGGTGGCCGGCGTGGAGGTGGACTCCCTGGACAGCCTCCTGGGCGACCGGAAAGCCCTCAACCAGCAGCCCCTCTCGCTGGAGCAGCTGCCCCGCATCCTGCGCTGGCTGAGGGACCTGGGCTTCCGGATGATGACGCCGCTGCACCTGGCCAACAACAGCTTCGGCGGCGCCGCCGTCTACGACGACAAATTCAACCTGCTCAACCACTTCCTGCGCGGGCGCTACTTCGACGTGCAGGGCGCCTCCGACGTGGGCTTCCGGCTCGGGCAGGACATGGAGACGCAGACGAAGGCGGCCGTCATGCTCTACGAGCTGACACGCCGGACGCACTACCCGAAGGGCTACGCCCTCAACGCCCCGGGCCAGGGCCACGTCAACCAGCTGGGGCTCACCCCCACGGGCCAGGCCTTCCTGCGCGAGGCCATGCGCCAGGGCTTCATCCTCGACGTGGAGCACATGTCCGAGCGCTGCACCAACGACGTGCTCGCCCTGGCCGGGCAGGCGCGCTACCCCCTCGTCGCCTCGCACTGCGCCTTCCGCGAGCAGGGCCTCGAGCACCACGAGACGAGCCGCAAGGCCAAGCGCGCCAGCGAGTACATGAAGACGCGCGCCCAGGCCCGGCGCATCCTCGAGCTGGGCGGACTGCTGGCCCCCATCACCAACCAGCACGAGCTGAAGGACTTTCCCGGCAGCACGGTGGACAACGACTGCGCGCGCTCGTCCAAGACGTGGGCCCAGTCCTACCAGTACGCCCTCTCGCTGCTGCACGAGGTGGGCTCCGGCGGCGTGGCGATAGGCACCGACTTCAACGGCCTCAACCAACAGCCGGGCCCCCGCTACGGGCCCCACGCCGCCGCCGGGCTGAAGGACGACACGCTGCGCGAGAAGCGGCGCCCCGTGCAGCAGATGCTGCAGCGCAACAAGCCGCCCCTGCCCTACTCGGGCACCCTGTACCGCACGGACATCCTCTTCCGGCAGGCGCGCGCCGGCTCCCGCGACTTCGACTTCAACACCGACGGGCTGGCCCATGTCGGCCTGCTGCCGGACTTCATCCGGGATCTCGTGCACGTGGGCCTGACGGACGCGCAGATGGATCCGCTCTTCTCCTCGGCCGAGGCCTTCCTGCGCATGTGGGAGGCCTGCGAGAACCGGGGCGCGGCCCTCGTCGCGGGCGAGCTGGCGGACGCGGCCATTCCCCGGCTCCCCTCCCCCGCCGGGTGAACCTCGTACCGCCGGGCCACCGGCTGTCTCCCGCGAGTCCCTTGCCTCGCGCCCACGGGTGATATCGCCCCCCGTGAGCCGCCGGTATGAATCGCCGCAACAAAGGAGACTGCCATGGCGGAGAGAGTCGCCACGCTCGTGCTGTCCGGCGGGGGTGCCAAGGGGGCCTTTCAAATCGGTGCCGAGCGCGTCCTGCGCGAGGAGTTCGGCTTCCGCTGGGAGCGCATCTTCGGGGTGTCCGTTGGAGCCCTCAATGCCACGCTGCTCGCCCAGCAGGAGTATGCGCGGCTGATGAACCTCTGGCTGAACATCCGCGAGGAGGACATCTACCGGAAGTTCTCCTGGCCCATCATCGCCTTCCGGCTCGCCGTCCAGCACAAGCTCGGGTTCTACGACGACGCGCCCCTGCGCAAGCTCATCGAGAAGCACGCCACGGGGCGGCCCTTCCGCGTCCCCGCCCATGTCGGCCGGGTCTCGCTCGTGTCCGGAGAGTACGAGCTGGTCTCCAGCGACGTGCCGGAGCGGGACTTCCTGGACGCGGTGTGGCACAGCGCGACCATGCCCGTCATCTGGGAGGCGATCGGCCCCAAGGCCGAGGTGGATGGTGGCCTGCGCAACGTCACCCCGCTCGGGGACGCGCTGGGCTTCAAGCCCACCGAGATCATCGTCCTCCCCTGCAGCTCGCCGGGCATCGACACGGTGAAGCCCCCCGCCAACATCCTGGACGTGGCCAAGCGCAGCCTCACCGACATCACCATCAACGAAATCCTGCGCAATGACGTGAGCGAGTTCGTCCGCATCAACCAGCTCGTGGAGCAGGCGCAAGCGGCGGGCGTGACGCTCAAGAAGGACGATGGGACGCCCTACGTCCACTGCCCCATCACCCTCGTCGAACCGAGCAAGCCGATGGGGGATACGCTCGACTTCAGCCAGGAGACGATCCGGCTGCGCATGCGCCATGGGGAGGACATGGCGCGGGCCGTCATCCAGCGGACCGGGGTGCGCCCGCCTCAGCCGGCCCCGTCCCTGCCCACGCCCCAGCATCCCTTCCCGGCCTGAGCGCCCCGGGCTGGGAATAGAAAAAGCCGCCGGGTGTCGTGGGGAGCAACCAGGGAGCCGGGCCGTCACTGGCCCGGACGCCTTCCCTGCTCCAAGCCCCTCGATTCCCGACCATGACCACTTCCCGAAGGCAGTTCCTCCAGTTCTCCCTGGCCGCAGCCGCCCTGACGGCCTGCGCCCCGGGCATGCGGGCCGCGTCCGGAGATGGCCGCCCCGCCTCCAAGAAGAAGATCCTCGTCCTCGGTGGCACGGGCTTCCTCGGCCCGGCGTTCGTCACCGCGGCCCAGGCGCGCGGCCACTCGCTGACGCTCTTCAACCGAGGCAAGACCCGGCCGGAGCTCTTCCCGGACGTGGAGAAGCTGCACGGCGATAGAGATCCGACCAAGGGTGAGGGCCTCAAGGCCCTGGAGGGCCGCTCGTTCGACGCCGTGCTCGACACCTCGGGCTACTACCCGCGCATCGTCGAGGCCTCGGCGTCCCTGCTGGCCCCCAACGCCGGCCAGTACATCTTCATCTCCAGCGTCTCGGCCTATGCGAAGAACGACACGCCCAACGCGGACGAGGACGCGGCGATGGCCACGCTCGCCGATCCCAACGTCGAGACGATGGGCAAGAACTACGAGAACTACGGTGGGCTGAAGCGCGCGTGCGAGGTGGCCGCGGAGAAGGCCTTCCCGGGCCGCGCCACCATCGTCCGCCCGGGCTACATCGTCGGCCCGGAGGACCGGACGGACCGCTACACGTACTTCCCCCTGCGCTACGAGCAGGGCGGCGAGATGCTCGCGCCGGGCAGCCCGTCGGATCCGCTGCAGATCATCGACGTGCGCGACCTGGCCGAGTGGCTCGTGCTGCTGGTGGAGCGCAACACCACCGGCTCCTTCAACGCCGTGGGGCCGGAGAAGCCCTGGAGCATGGGGGAGATGTTCGCCGCCTGTAAGGAAGTGACGGGCAAGGACACGAAGCTCGTCTGGGTGCCCGGGGAGTTCCTCCTGAAGAACGGCGAGGACGGCGAGGGCGCGCTGCCCATCTGGGCGCCGGCCTTCGGGGCCTACGCGGGCATGCACCTGCGCAGCAACACCCGGGCAGTGCAGGCCGGGCTGAAGTTCCGCTCGCCCGTCGTCACCACGCGGGACTCGCTCGAGTGGTTCAAGAGCCTGCCCGAGGAGCGCCGCAACAAGCCGCGCGCCGGGCTCCCCCCCGAGCGCGAGGCGGAGCTGCTCTCGCTCTGGGCCAAGGCCCAGGAGGGCACCGCGGCACCGGCGGCCCAGGGCGGCTGAGCCCCTGGGAACTGGCGGGCAGGCAAGCCCCTCTCCGCTCTTCCGGAGAGGGGTCATGCCCAGGAGCGCTCGTTGCCGCTCCACGAGGGAGCATCACCTTTGCGCGAGTCATCTCCTGCAGGAGGCGCAAGCGCATGGCGAACACCACCGATGTGGAGACTCTCAACTCCTTCCTTCGCGGTGAAATCTCAGCGGTCGAGACGTACCGGAAGGCCATCGGCCATGTGTCCGATGACCGGATTCGCAGCCAGCTGGAGGACTGCATGCACGACCACGAACAGCGCGTGGAGGCCATCCGCGTGCGCGTGGAGAAGCTCGGCGGCAAGCCCGTGGAGGGCTCCGGCCTCTGGGGCACCTTCGCCAAGCTGGTGCAGGGCGGCGCGGATCTCCTCGGAGAGAAGTCCGCCATCCAGGCCCTCGAGGAAGGGGAGGACCACGGCCTCGCGGACTACCAGCGCGACATGGACAAGACGCATGGCGAGGCCCGCCGCTTCGTCCGGATGGAGCTGCTGCCCGCGCAGAAGCGCACCCACGAGCGGATGAGCCGCATCAAGAAGACCCTGCACTGACGGGAGGACGGCGTGGACGGGACAGTGCCGCCCACGCCACCACCAGCAGGGTGAGCACCGAGAGGAGCGCCGCCGGACGCGCTCCTCGCGAGGGCCCGTAGCGCAGCTCCACCTCGCCCGGGCCCGCGTGCAGCTTCATCAGCCGCGCGCCCTCGACGAGCGCCGGCTCGAGCGGCACCGTCTGGCCCTCGCGCGTGGCCTCCCATTCGGGGGCCCAGCCCATCCACAGCAGCACCTCGGTGGACGCGGGCCCGGTGAGGCGCAGACGCACCACCTCGTCCTCCCAGGCCAGCACCTCCGCGGCCGCACCCGGCGCCGAGGCGCTCACCCGGGGCAGCGGCCGCACCTCGCGTACCTCGAAGCGGCCCCACCGCGCGAGCACCGGCAGCCCGGCCAGCGGCCCCGTCGCGGGCGCATCCATCAGCACCGCCGTCACCCCCAGGTGGCCCAGCATGCGCGGCTCCCGGGTGCTGAACTTGCCGCCGAAGACGGTGGCCGGCGTGTAGCCCACCTTGAAGAAGGGGCGCTCCAACCGCGGTACCGCCAGCAGCAGACAGTGGTGGTGCTCGGAGGGGTTGTAGAGCGCCAGCCGCCCCGGCCCCAGGCTCGGGCGGAGCTCCCGCAGCAATCGGGCCAGCCCGGCCTCCTCCTCGGCCGTGTAGCACTGGAACTGCTTGGGCGGCTCCGACGTGCCGCCCGGAGGATCTCCCCCCCGGAAACGCCACACCCCGAGGCCCGCGCAGACCAGCAGCCCCAGCGTCCCCGCCCCCCACCGGCGGCGCTCGCGCAGCGCGGCGGCCAGCTCCTTCACGGACAGGACCGCGAGCCCCACCAGCAACAGGCGCCCCACGGCCCGGAAGCGCACCACCTGCACGCCCTCGATGGCCCGGTGCTTCTCCAGGCCCAGGAGCCAGTAGGGCCCCGCCGTCGTCAGCAGCAGCGCGCCCCAGGTGGCGAGCACCAGCCAGCGCCCGCGCGCCCCCCCCTTCCACCACGCCACCCCCGAGCCCACCACGGCCAGCGGCCCCACCCAGCCCGGGAGCCCCGGCACCAGCTCGCCGCCCCACACCCCACTCCACAGCTTCGCCAGGGGCTGGGGCATCGCCCCCACGTGCTCGGCCTGAGAGCCCCGGAGGAGGAAGGGAAGGAGCCACCACGCCGCCAGCCCCAGGCCCAGGGCGGACACGGCCAGCCACCGCCGGGGCGCGTGGAGGCCCCCGCCCGCCTCCCTCCAGAAGACGGCCACCTGCAACGCGGCCAGCGGGAAGAAGAGGACGAGCGCGAAGGGATGGGCCAGCAGCGCCAGGCCCAGCAGCACCCCGGGGACGAGCACCTCGCGGCGTCCGCCTCGCACCAGGACGTCCGGCAGCCGCGCGAGCGCCGCCAGCACCAGGGCCACGGAGGCCCCGAAGGGCCAGACCCCCATGTCGAGGTACCAATGCCGGCCTCCCGCGTACGTCCCGCCCCGGTCCACGAAGAGGCAGAGGCCCAGGGCCACCAGCGCCCAGAAGGGGCCGAGCACCGGACGTAGCAGCACGAAGAGCGCCAGCGCGAAGCCCCCGAGGAACAGCCCCAGGACGACGCAGTAGCTCCCATCCCACCCCAGCAGGCCCCCGGTGAGCAGGTGCACGGAGCCGACGCAGAGGTTGGCCAGCGGGGGATAGAAGGCGTTGGCGGGGTGGCCCGCGAACTGGAAATCACTCCAGCCCACCAGCCGCCCGGAGCGCAGCAGGAGCTCGGCCTCCACCGCGTTGGCCAGGTGCACGTTGTGGTCCGCCGAGTGCGGCGGGCTCCCCCACCACACCGGGGGCCACGCCAATGTCCCGAGCAGCACGGCCAGGAGCGGAGCCCACCGTCCCAGGACCCTCACGCCTCATTCCGTTCCATGGGCCATGTACACTACACCCGATGGAGAACCCGCTGCCCAGGGTCTGCCCCCGCTGTGGTGAGCCGCGCATCCTCGCGCCGGAGTGCCCGAAGTGCGGCGTCCTCTACGCCAGGGCCGAGGTCCGCGCCGCACAGCTCGCCGCGCAGGCAGCCCCCGTTCCCGCTCCAGCTCCGGCCGAGCCCCCGGCGCCTCTGCCTCCCGCGGGCCTGTCCTGGAATGGGGACCTGGAGGACGCGCGGAGCGAGCTGCGGGTGCGCCTGTTCGCCCTCCCCGTCGCGCTGACCGTGGCCTGGCTGCTCGTGAATTCCCCCATCTGGGGCCGCCTGCTGCGCATCTTCCTCTCCATGTGGATCCACGAGCTGGGCCACGCCGTCACCGCCTGGTTCTGCGGCTTTCCCTCCATGCCTGGCCCCTGGGTCACCCGCACCAGCGAGGAGCGCTCCACCGTCGTCTTCCTGGTGATGGGCACCCTGTTCGCGGGGATGCTCCTGCGCGGCTACCTCACCCGGAGCCGGCTCTGGATGATCGCGGGCGCCACGTGCCTCGGCCTCCAGTTCGTGGGCACCCAGGTGCTGTCCCCCTGGAAGGGCCACATGCTCGTCTCGTTTGGAGGCGACGCCGGATGCTTCGTGCTCGGCAGCCTCCTCATGACGACCGTCTACGCGCCCAGGGACTCCGCCCTGCGCCGGGGCGCGCTGCACTGGGGCTACCTGGCCATCGGCGCCGCGGCCTTCATGGATACCTTCTCGGAATGGTGGGCCGCCCGGACCGACTTCGAGCGGATTCCCTTCGGCGAGATGGAGAACGTCGGGCTGAGCGACGCCTCCAAGCTCGTCGAGGTCTACCGCTGGGGAGAGCTCGAGCTCATCCGGCGCTACACCTGGCTGGGACTGGCCTGCCTGGCGGCGCTCGCCGTGCTCTACGCGGTGGGGCTGAGCCGCGCCCGCGCCGGGCTGCGCGCGGGCGAGCGGTAACCGGGGACGTCAGGAGCCGCGGGAGCGGGCCTGGGCGCCAGCGTCGGTCTTGGTCAGCGCCTGGATGGCCTGGATGCGCCGCTCCGCCTCCTGGGCATCCAGGAAGATGTGCAGCATGTCGCGGATGGTCGGCAGCGCCCGCGTCAGCGACGCGACGGTGAGCAACTGCGGATCCACCCCGGCCTTTTTGCACGCGCGCGTCATGGTGGAGGTGGCGATGACGGGAGACAGGCCACAGCGCGCCACCAGCGCCTCGAAGAGCGCGCCCGGCAACGCACCGGCGGACGGCGCGGGAGCGGGGGCCGCATGCGCCGCCGGGGCCGCATGCGCCGCCGGAGCCGGAATCGCGGGATGGTGGGCGCCAGACGGCGTCCGGGGAAGGGGCGGGAAGGAGCCCGACGGGTTCCGCGGCATGGGAACAGGAGGGGCCTGCTGCTGCTCGGACTCCGCCCGGCGCCGCAGCTCGGTGCGCACCTGCGCGCGCAGCACCTCGATGTCCTCCGTCTTGGAGCAGAAGGCATCCACCTTCACCGCCAGGGCCTCGGAGATGAGCTTCGCGTCGAAGCCGGCCGTCAACCCCACCACGGCCACCTGGGCCGTGCCCGGCAACGTCCTCACGGCGCGCACCCACTCCGGCCCATCCAGCCCCGGCATCTCCAGGTCCAACAGGATGCAGTCCACCGGCTGAGCTTCCAGCAGCCGCATGGCGTCCTCGCCGGACTCGGCGATGATGACGTCGTGGCCGTCCTTGCGCAGCGCATCCGAGGCGCGGTGGCGGAAGTCGATGCGGCCATCCACCACCATCACCCGCCGGCGCCTGCCGGCCGACACCAGCCGCGGCGTGCCATCCTGCTCGGGCACCTGCGTCAGCTCGTGCGCCCGCCGCACCACGTACGCCGGATCATACGGCTTGCCCACGTAGTCATTGGCGCCGTGCGACAGGCCCTTGAGCCGCTGCACCACCGCGGCCTCGGTGGAGAGCATCAACACGGGCAGGTGCGAGGTGCGGGGCACGCGCCGGAGCTCTTCCAGCAGATCCACGCCCTCTCCATCCGGCAGCACCATGTCCAGGATGACCAGGTCGAATTCACCCTCGCTCAGCGCCTTGCGGGCCGCCCCCAGGCTCTCGCACAACGTGGTGCCAAAGCCAGCGGCGCTCAACACCCCGCGCATGTCCGCCCGGACCGTTGCGCTGTCATCCACGATGAGCACACGTGCCTTCATGCCGTTCCTTCCCTGGCTCCCGCTCGGGCGAGCGCCGTCAGCAGGGGGGGAATCTCCGTCAGCTCCGTCACGTGCTGAGCGGCCCCGAGCCGAATGGCCTCGCGCGGCATGCCGAATACCACGCAGGAGGATTCATCCTCCACCACCGTGGCGGCCCCGGCGCGTCGCAGCGCCATCAACCCCTCCGCCCCGTCCCGCCCCATGCCCGTCAGCAGGCAGCCGATGGCGGCCGCCCCCACTTCCCGGGCCACGGATTCGAAAAGCTCGTCCACCGAGGGCCGGCACGAGTGCCGCTCCGGCCCGTCCACCAGCCGGAGCCGGCCACTGCGCACCACCAGGTGCCGGTTGCCCGGCGCCATCCTCACACTCAACCGGCCCGGCATCGGCAACGCCTCCCCATCCACCGCATTGCGCACCACCAGGCCGCTCTGCGCCTCCAGCCACTCGGCCATGGCGGTGTCGAAGTGTTCAGTTATATGCAGCACCAGCAGCACCGGCAGGGGGAAAGCCGCCGGCAGCGAGCGGAGGATGTGGCGCACGGCCGCAGGCCCTCCCGTCGAGGCCCCCATCACCAGCAGGCGCGGCGGCACCAGGGGCGCCGGCACCCGCGGCGGTGCGTGGGCCGGCTCCTGCCGCAGCCGGGCCCGGACGTGGGTGATGACGCGCACGCGCGAGGCCACCCTCACCCGCGACAGCAGCATCTGCATCCACTTGGAGTCCAGCAGGCCCGAGGGCTTGTCCACCGCGTCCACCGCTCCCGCGGCCAGCGCATCCATCGTCCGCAGGCCCTCGGTGCGATTCTCAGCCGCCGAGAGCACGACGATGGGGGTGGGACAGTGGGCCATGATGAGCTCGGTGGCCCGCAGCCCGTCCACCTTGGGCATCACCAGGTCCATCGTCACCACATCCGGCCGCAGGCGCTGGCACTGCTCGAAGGCCTGCTGGCCATCGGCCGCCTCACCCACCACCTCGCACGTGGTGTCCAGGGCGAAGCCATCCGCCAGCCGGCGGCGCACCGTCAGCGAGTCGTCCACGACGAGCACCCGCAGACGGCTCATGCCGGCCTCCGCCCGGAGGCGATCAACCGGGAGACGGTGTCCAGGTAGCTGTGCTGCTGGAACTCGCCCTTGACGATGTAGGCGGACACGCCCGCCTCCTTGCCGCGCCGCTTGTCCTCGTCGGTGGCCAGCGAGGACACCATGAGGATGGGCAGCCCCTGCAGGGCGGGGATGGAGCGGATGCGCCGGGTGACGTCCAGGCCCGTCATGCCCGGCATCTCCACGTCGACGATGAGCAGATCGTGTCCGCCGCGCTGAATCTTCTCCAGGCCCTCCTCGCCGGACGCGGCCAGCTCCACCTGGTAGCCGGCGGCCTCGAGGATGCTCTTCTCCAGCATGCGGGTGGTGACGGAGTCGTCCACCACGAGGATGCGGTGTTTCTGCGAGGTGCGCACCTTGGCGACACTGCCCGAGGAGCCCTGGTGCACCAGGCGAACCAGGCCGGCCGCGTCCAGCAGCAGCACGGGCACGCCCTGCTCGTCGAAGCTCGCCCCGGCCACCAGCGGCAGGGGGGGCACGCTGGAGGGCAGCGGCCGGCTCACCCGGCGGGAGATGCCCAGCAACCGCTCCACGCCCACTGCGGCGCGTCCCACGGAGCCCGCGTTGAGCACCAGCACGGACCAGGCGCGGGGCCGCTGCGCGCCCGGGTTCCCCATCGCATCCAGCAGCGGGAGGAAGGGCAGCACCTCGCCCCCGAAGGAGATGGAGGCGCGCGAGCCCGTCCAGGAGACGGCCTCGGCGGGCAGGTGGAGGGCGCCGCTGAGCGACTCCAGGGGGACGAGCAGGCGATGCCCACCCGCCTCCACCCCCAGCACCTCCAGCGAGGCCAGCGTGAGGGGCACCTCGAGCGTGATGCAGGTGCCCAGCCCCGGCTGGGAGGTGATGGTCACGTCGCCCTTGAAGCGGCGCACCATGTCGCGCACCACGTCCAGCCCCACGCCGCGGCCGGACACCTCGGTGACGGTGCGGGCGGTGCTGAAACCGGAGCGGAAGAGCAGCTCCAGCAGCCCCTGCTCGTCCAGGGCGTCCGCCTCGGAGGGGGAGACCACGCCGCGCTCCAGCGCCACCTGGCGCACCCGCCCCAGGTCCACGCCGCGCCCGTCGTCCTCGCACACGAAGGAGACGCGCCCCCCGCGCCGCTGCACCTTCAGCGAGAAGCGGCCCGTGGGGGACTTGCCCACCGCCCGCCGCTCGTCGGGTGTCTCCAGCCCGTGGTCCACCGCGTTGCGCACCACGTGCACCAGCGACTGGCGCACCGCCGCCAGCACGTGCCCGTCAATCTGGATGTCCCCGCCCTCGGCGAGCACCTCCACCTGGCGCCCCAGCGAGGCGGCCGCGTCACGCGCGGCCAGCTCCAGCGGCCCGAAGAGCGTCTGCGTCGGGACGAGCCGCAGGGTGTTGGCCCCGTCACGCAGGCGCCCCAGCTCCGACTCCACCTGCCCCAGTCCACCGCCCAGCTGCCGCCCCGCCTTCACCAGCGAGGCGCGCAGGCCCTCCGTCACGGACAGCACGCGCGACAGCCAGCGGGCACGCTCCGCCGGCGAGCCATTGGAGGCCACCGGCGCGGTGAGCTGCTCGATGAGGGTGTCCGCCCCGTGGTGCGCCTGCGCGAGCGACTCCACCACACCGCGCAGACCACCGAGCTGCACCACCGCCTCGGACAGGCCCTCCAGCAGCGTGTCCAGCCGCGCCAGCTCCACGCGCACCACCTCGGACGTGGGGCCCTCGGGGGCCGCCACCGACGAGGCCACGGCCGCCACGGCTGCCTCGGCCTGGGCCGTCTCGGAGTCGGGCTCCGGCGCCGGTGCATCCAGCGCGTCCAGCGCCTCGGCCATCTGCCCCACCAGGCGCAGGAACTCGTGCACGCTGTCCACGGGCAGCACCTGGCCGCTGCTGCGGTAGGGCGTCAGCGCGTCCTCCACCGCATGCGCCAGCTCCGCCAGGGGCACCTGCCCCACCACGCGCGCCGCCCCCTTCAGGGTGTGCGCATAGCGGAAGAGCTCCGGGACGAGCTGGGCACTGCCCTCACCGTCGGCCAGGGAGAACAGGCCCTGCGTGAGCTGCTCGATGAGCTCGCGGGCCTCGATACGGAAATAGCGGTAGGGATCGTTGTCCAGGCTCATGCGGAGGCCCGCGAGTCGATGATGGCATGGAGCTGCTTGGAAAGCTGGATGAGCCGGGTGGCCGTCTGCAACGTCTGCGCGGAGCTGGACTCCGACTGACGTGCCGTCTGCGCCACCTCGAGGATGGCGGTGTTCACCTGCTCCACCGCCGTCGTCTGCTGCTGGGTGCTCAGCTCGATCTCCCGCGCCACGTCCAGGTTGGCGCGCACCAACTCGGTGATGCGCCGGAAGCTGCCGGCCACGTCGGTGAACTGCCGGGAGCTGCTCAGCACCGCCTTGGAGCCGTCCTCGGTGGCCATGATGGTGGTGTTGGAGGCGGCGCGGATCTCGTCGATGAGCACGCGGATGTCCTTGGTCGCTCCACCGACGCGGTCCGCCAGCTTGCGGATCTCATCGGCCACCACGGCGAACCGCTTGCCGTGCTCGCCCGCCCCGGCGCTCTCGATGGTGGCGTTGATGGCGAGGATGTTCGTCTGCTCGGCCAGGTCGTTGATGATGTCCACGATACCGCCAATCTCCTGCGAGCGCTTGCCCAGCTCCAGCATGTGGTTGACGATGGCGTCCACCTGGCGGCTCACCGTGTCGATGGCCTCCTGGGCATGCAGCACCGTGTCGTTGCCGTGACGGGCGGCACCGGCCGTCTCGTCCGCCACGCGCGCCACCTGCTGCGCGCTGCCGGCGATCTGCCGCGAGGTGGCCAGCAGCTCCTTGACGGTGGTGGAGATCTCCGTGGTGGACGAGGCCTGCTCGCGCGCGCCGGTGGCTTGCTGCGAGGCCGCCGACTGGAGCTCGGCCGAGGAGCCCTGCACCTGCTCGATGGCCGAGCCAATCTTCTTCTGCAGCCCGGCGCCCACCAGGGTGGCCGCCAGCATCACCAGGAGGATCGCCACGCCGCCGCCCACCATGAACAGCCGCTCGAACGACTCCGAGTCCCGCATCAGCCGCTCATCGCTCGCCTCGAGCAGCCGCTGCTCCACCTCGCGCATCTCCGCCACCACGCGCCGGAGGTCGTCCATGATGGCCTTGCCTTCCCCGGTGTTGATGGCGGCCAGGGCGGCCTCGAACCCCCGGGTGCGGCGCAGCTCGACGTTGGCCTTCATGCTGGCCAGCTTCTGCGTGACGAGGAACCGCAACGCCTCCAGGTGCCGCAGCTGCACGGGATTGCCGGCGACGAGGCCGCGCACGCGCTCGAGCTCCGCGTCGATGCTGCCCTGCGCCGCGGTGTAGGGCTCGAGGTAGGACGCGTCACCGGTGAGGACGTAGCCGCGCTGCCCCGTCTCCGCGTCCTTGGCGCTGGAGAGGACGCGCTCCAGGCCGGTGATGACCTCGTGGGAGTGCTCCACGGCGACAGCGGTGCCGGTGAACCGCCGGGTCGTCCTGACGGCCAGGACGACGAAGAGGCAGATCAACAGCGACACCATGACGACGGCGGCGGCGAACTGCTGGAGCAGCGTCCATGTCGACAAGCGCTTCATCATCTTCCCTGTTGAGGACCGGAGGCATCCTCCAGCAGCTTTCTCACGAGGGAATCCACGTCGAGCACGGGCAGCGGGGGGGCGCCTGGCAGGACGACGCTGGTGCTCAACAAGGGATGGGCAGCGGAGGCGCCACCACCCGAGCGCAGCTGCTCCGAGGTGGCGCGCAGCTGCCCCTCGAAGCCGGCCGCGGCCAACCCCACGCGCCGGCTCCCACCGGCCAGCAGCAGCCAGCGGGGAGGCTCACCCGACTGCAGGCCCAGCAGCGCCGTCAGGTCGTGCACGGCGATGAGCTGCCCGCGGAGCCCCGCCAGGCCCAACAGCGAGGCCGGGGCGCCCGGCAGGCGCACCAGCCGGGGCATGAGGTGGAGACCGGAGAGGTGGCCCAGCCGCACGGCCAGGGGCGAGCCGCCCACGCGCAGCCGCAACAGCGCCTCGCCGGGATCCTGCTGCGGAGGGGGCGGGCGGGTGAAGGAGGAATCGAAGCCGTCACGCAGCTCGTCCAGCCGCAGTGCCGTCCGGGTGCGAGGCAGGCTCATGAGACCTCCGTACAGGCCTGCAGCTCCTGCAGGCCCACTTGCATCAGTCCGTGGCGGCCGAAGCCTCCACCGAAGAGTGACAGGTGCAGGGGCTTCTCCTGGGGCAGCAACGACACGGCCATGCGCAGGGCCACGCGGGCGTCGACCATGTCACCGGCCCGGCGCGCCAGGGAGCCCGCGCGCAGGTGGGCCAGCGCGAAGGTGGGCTCGGCACGCACGGACGCGGCGTAACGGCCGCGGGCACCGGCCTCGTCCCCGCTCTGCTCCAGGCACAACCCCAGCAGGTAGTAGGCCGGGGCCTCGGTGGCGCTCGCCGACAGGAGCTGCCGGCCCAGCTGCTCGGCCTGGGACAGGCGCCCGGCGTGCAGGTGCAGCACCGCGCGCAGCAGCAGGGACTTGGGGCTCGGATCCTGGGGCAGCGACTCCAGCAGCGCCCAGGCATCGGTGTAGCGCTCCGCCTCGAGCAGCTGCAGCACCCCTTCCAATCCGTCCGGTGCCGGCGGCGGCGTGGGAGCCGGCGCGGCCACCCGCTGGGCGGCCTCGGGCGCGGGCATGGCCTGGGCCACGGAGACGGTGGGCGGCGCCGGGGGCTTCAGGCGGTAATAGAAGGCATCGCCGCCACGCAGCAGCTCGAACTCCTCGGAGATGCCACGCAGCGTCTCGCTGGGCCCCATGAAGAGGTAGCCCCCCGGAACCAGCGCCTGGGCCATGCGGGCGATGATCCTGCGGATGACGTCCTGAGGGAAGTAGAGGATGACGTTGCGGCAGAGGATGGCGTGGAAGGAGCCAGGGGCCCAGAAGGCGGAGGCCTCCTCCAGGAGGTTGCGCTCCTCGAAGATGACCTGGTCGCGCACCTTGGGCTGGAGGGCGAAACCCTCGGGGGTGCGCTGGAACCACTGCTGGCGCATGGCGCTGGGCACGGCGCGCAGCGACCAGGGCGAGTAGCAGGCGCGGCGGGCGTGGGCGATGGCGCGAGGGTTGACGTCGATGCCGAGGAGCCGCAGGCGCGAGGCGTCCACCCGGCCGCGCTCACGGGCGAGCAGGGCAATGGAGTAGGGCTCCTCCCCGGTGGAGCAGCCGGCGCACAGCACACGGATGGTGGACGTCTGGCTCAGGAAGGAGGGCAGCACCTGATCCACCAGCGTCTCCAGCTGGGCGGGATGGCGCAGGAAGTACGTCTCCCCCACCGTGAGCCGCTCGGCGAGCGCCTTCCACTCGGCCTGCGAGGAAGGAGAGGCCAGTTGCTCCAGGTAACGCTCCACGCCCGCCCCGGCGCGCTCCGCGAGCAGCGTCTCCAACTCGCCCCACTGGCCCTGCTCATAGTGCAGGCCCAGGCGCTGCTCCACGAGCGCGACGAAGCGGACGAGCGGCGTGCGGGCGGGCGTGGCGATCACGCGCCCCCCTGTCCGGAGGGATTCTCCAGGCGGCGCCAGAGCTCCTCGGGCAGCAGCCGGGACGTCCCCAGCAGGGCCAACAGGCGCCCATCGAACGAGCCCAGGTGCTGGAGGTGGCCGCTGGCGGTGGCGCGCAGCAGCGGGGGCACCGAGTCCAGGCCGCCCTCCTCCATCCAGCGCAAGCCGTGCACCTCATCCACCTCGAGCGCCATGCGCCCCTCGGGCACCCGCAGCGAGACGAACCGGCGGCCAGCGCCGCCCTCGGCCACGGCCCCGCCCAGCAGCGCCGACAGGCTCACCACCGGAGCCGGCGTGCCACGCACCAGGGACACACCCCGCACGAAGACCGGTGCCGCGGAAACCGGGGCAACCGGCAGCGGCCTCATCGTCTCCTCTACTTCCTCGAGAGGCAGCGCACACATCCACTCCTGCGCCCTCACGACGAGGAAGCAGCGAGACCCCTGCCTGGGCATGACTCCCCCTTCGGGTTCGGACTCCACGCAAATCATGCACCTTCAGCGTATGTCAAGGCGAGGGCCAAGCGCGTCCGGCGGCCGCCAGGACGGCGCTGGCCCCCCGGCCGAGCCAGGGAGCAGGCCGGGGGCGGACACCGCACCCGAACACACCCCCCGGCACACCTGCGCGGGAAGACAGCCAAAGCCTTACACACTCTCCGGCATCACCTACAATGTGCTCGCCACAGGCCGGACGTTGAACTCAGACAGGAATTTGGCATCCACGCCAAATCCAATTCACCACCAGGCGAATCTTGAAAGTCTTTCCGCGAAAAACCGTGGCGCTCTCCTACAAAGCCTCGACTTTCGCCTCTTCTTCCAGGTAATTGAGAATTGCCGCGTAGGCGTGGTCGGACAAGGGTTTACACCCGCCTCCCTGAACCAGACAGCATTTGGGTAGTGACCGAAGCCGCACAGCGCGGGTCTCTTTGTCATTGCCGCGGAAAGCAACAACACGCAGAGTCTCATCCCGAAGTCACAGATAGTCATTGCCACCGGCCAGTCACAGACGGGCCACCGAGTCGGACCACGGGAATGGAGTCGACGAGCATGATTCGGATCGGGCGAAGGCAGTTCACAGCGGGTTTGGGAGCCTCGCTGCTGGCGTCTCCCCTGCTGCGGTTCCTCGGCGGGGAGGCCCATGCGGCGACGCCGGTGGCCAAGCGGCTCATCGTCGTCTTCACCCCCAATGGCACGGTGCACCGCTACTGGCGGCCGAGCGGGACGGAGACGTCCTTCTCCTTCCCCGCCGGCAGCATGCTGGAGCCGCTCAACGAGCACCTCGCCAACCTGCTCGTCTGCGAGGGCCTCAACTTCGTGGACGTGGACAACCACGAGGCGGGCATGGCCAACATGCTCACCGGCGGAGGCACGGCGCAGAGCACCACCGGGGGCCTGTCCGTCGACCAGTACGTGGCGAGCAAGCTTGGCGAGGGCTCGCGCTTCCGGTCCCTGGAGTTCGGCGTGCAGACGAGCCTCTGGGGCGCGGCGCGCTCGACGCGCATGTCGTACTCGGCCCCCGGCGTCTTCGTCTCCCCCGAGGACAACCCGCGCAGCGCCTTCCAGCGGCTCTTCGGCGCGCTCGGGGGTGACACGAGCACCGCCGACAAGACGCTGCGCCGGCGCAAGAGCATGCTGGACCTGGTGCGCGGTGAGCTGAATGATCTCTCGCAGCGGGTGGGCGCGGAGGAGAAGCAGAAGCTGGAGCAGCACCTCGAGGCGCTGCGCCAGACGGAGAAGGGGCTGACCGAGCCCGTGGCCCTGCCCGGGTGCCCCTCCGCCACGGCGCCCCTCGCCATGGACGCCATGGCCAACGCCAACTTCCCCGCCGTGGGCCGGGCCCAGACGGACCTGATGGTGAGCGCGCTCACCTGCGGCATGACGCGCGTGGCCTCACTCCAGTGGTCCCATACCGTCGCGCCCCAGGTCTTCACCTGGGCGGGTGTCGGTGAGGCCCACCATGAGCTGTCGCACAAGGACGACTCCAACACCGCGGGGCTCGCGGACCTCGTCAAGTGCGAGCGCTGGTTCGCCGAGCAGTTCGCCTACCTCCTGCAGTCCCTCAAGTCCCGCCCGGACCTGGAGACCGGTGGCAACATGCTCGACTCCACCCTGGTGGTCTGGGCCAAGGAGCTCGGCGACAGCCGCATGCACGACTGCCGCTCCGTGCCCTTCATCGTCGCCGGTGGCGCGCAGAGCTATTTCCGCTTCGGGCGCTACCTGCGCTTCAGCAGCGCCCCGCACCAGAAACTGCTCACCTCCGTCTGCCACGCCCTGGGCATCCCGCTCGACACCTTCGGCGATGCCAACCGGTCCAACGGCCCGCTCGACGGGCTCGTCTGACAGCCTCCTCCCCCCTCTGGAAATCTTCCCTCGCGATTAGGAGGCAGATCCGTGCTCACCTCCCGGCACCTCGCTGCCCTTGGCGCCCTCTTTTTCTCCGCGACCGTCCTCTCCGCCTGTACGTCCGACTCCGGGTGCCCCGACGACCTGGAGTACTTCCGTACCCGGATGTGGGAGCCGGTGATGTCCGTGCAGTGCGTGGCCTGCCACAAGTCCGATGGAATGGCGGCCGGGACACGCATGGTGCTGCTGCCTCCGGGAACCCCGGGGGCGGTGGAGTCCAACTTCATGACGGTGCGGGCGATGGCGCGCGAGATGGTCAACGGCCAGCCGCTGCTCCTGCTCAAGCCCTCGGGCCTGCACCCGAATGGGCACGGGGGCGGCACCGTCGTGGAACAGGGCAGCACGCGCTACGAGAACTTCCAGCGCTTCGCGGACCGCATCAACGGCGTTGCCGGCGCCTGCGAGGCCTCCCTGGTCGCCGCGTGTGAGCCGGGCAAGGCGGACCCCAACGCCAAACGCCGGCTGCGCATGCTCACCCGCTTCGAGTACGACAATACCCTGCGCGACCTGCTCTACCTCGACTCCCAGTGGGGCCAGTCCCTGCCCGCGGAAGAGCGGGTGCACGGCTTCGACAACAACGCGGACGAGCGCGCGGTGGGCCAGTTGCTGACGGACAAGCTCCTGTCCGCCGCCGAGCAGGCGGCCGAGGCCGGCGTGGCCAATCTGTCCCGGCACGTCTCGTGCGCGCCGGGCGAGGAGTGCGCGCGGCAGTTCATCCAGGACTTCGGCCTGCGGGCCTTCCGCCGCCCGCTGACGGACGCGGAGAAGACGCGCTACCAGTCGCTCTACACGGCCGTGGCGGCGGAGGACGGGTACACCGAGGGCATCGAGGCCATCATCGCCGCCATGCTCCAGTCCCCCAACTTCCTCTACCGCACGGAGCTGGGACAGCACCTGGGAGACGGGCGGTACGTGCTGACCGACTACGAGGTGGCCTCGGAGCTGTCCTACCTCTTCTGGGGCTCCATGCCGGATGAGCAGCTCTTCGCCAAGGCGAAGGCGGGCGCCCTGAACAAGCCGGAGCAGCTCTCCGTCGAGGCGCGCCGGATGCTGGCGTCTCCCCGGAGCCGGCCCATGCTCGACCACTTCGTGAGCCAATGGCTGGACCTGGGACACATCAACCAGGCGCAGAAGGACGCAGCCTTCGAGGACTTCAGCCCGTCCATCCGCTCGGCGATGCTGGCCGAGACGACGGAGCTGTTCGACTATGTCGTCCGCGACAGCAGCGGCCGACTGCCCGAGCTCTTCACCTCCGACTACACGTTCGCCACGGACGCGCTCGCCTCGTTCTACCGCCTGCCCTCGGGGCCGGTGACGTCCTCGACGGCGCCCACCAGCGGCCTGCGCATGTGGGAGCTGAAGAGCACGGGCCGCGGCGGCATCCTCACCCATGGCAGCATCCTGGCCACCCAGGCCACGCCGCAGACGTCCTCGCCCATCCGCCGCGGCAAGCTCGTGCGTGAGCGCCTGCTTTGCCAGCCGCTCCCGCCGCCGCCCCCGGGCCTCAGCGTGCAGCTGTCTCCGGTGAGTGAGGGACTGCCCAACCGGCAGCGCTTCCAGGAGCACTCGACCAACGCGGCCTGCGCCTCCTGCCACCAGCTGATGGACCCCATCGGCTTCGGCTTCGAGCAATTCAACAGCGTCGGCCGTTTCGAGCCCATGCTGCCCAGCGGGCAGCCGGTGGATGCGAGCGGCGAGGTGCGCTCTTCGTCGGCCACCAACGGGACCTTCATCGGCGTGGATGGGCTCCAGCAGAAGCTGGCGGAGAGCCCGGACGTGCACTCCTGCTTCTCCCTGCAATGGCTGCGCTTCGGCTACGGCGTCTCCGGAGATGACGACTCCTGCGCGGCCAACCAGCTCACCGAGACCTTCCGCAAGCAGCAGCTGAGCATCCCGGAGCTGCTCATCTCGCTGACGCAGTTGCCGCGCTTCACCCTGCGCGTGGGAGAGTCGACGGGCTCGCCCGCCCCAGCTCCGGGCGGTGGCGGCAGCAGCGGGGGTGGCAGCGGCGGCGGTGGCACGCCCACTTCCGGCAACGCCCAGGTCTCCGTGTCCGTCCAGGACGACTGGGGCAGTGGCTACTGCCACAACGTCAAGGTGAGCAACCCGGGTACGGCCCCGCTCACCTGGCGCGTCACCATCGAAATCGAGGGCACCCTCAATCACGCCTGGAGCTCCATCTTCACCCAGTCGGGCGCCCAGACCACCTTCAGCGGTCTGGATTGGAATGACGAGCTGGCGCCGGGCGAGAGCACCAGCTTCGGTTATTGCGCGACCCGGTAGAGCCCACGCTTGCTCCTCGCGCCTCCTGACGCTAGGGAGGCGCGAGCCTCATGTCCCTCCCGCGCCGCCCCTTCAAGCGAGGCCGTGTCGTCCTCCTGCTGCTCGCCCTCCTGTTCGCCGCGGGCGTGGGGGCCGGCCAGCGCTGGCTGCGCGGAGAGGCGGCCCGCAGCCAGGTGCTGGCCCGGGTGAAGCCCGCGCTGGAGTCGCGGCTGGGCCCGGTGCACATCGGCGACGACTTCCACGTCGGGTGGACTGGCACGGTGACGCTGGGCCCGGTGGAGCTCCCAGGCACGCGGCCCGAGGGGCCTCCGGTGGTGCGCATCTCGCGTGTCACCGTCCACCTCCGGCGTCTGTCGCTGCTGTCGGGCCACGTCGAGGCGAGCCGCGTGGAACTCGCGGGCGTCCAGGTGGAGGCCGGGCCCCAGGGGCAGGAGGTGCGGGCCCTCGTCGAGCGGATGCGCGAGGTGCGCCGGAACCGGCGTCCGGCCCCACCCTCGGCGGAAGGCGCTCCCCGCGACTTGCCCGAGCTGGTGCTGACGGACGTGCGTCTGGCCTTCGAGCGCCATGGCCGCGTGGAGTGGGGCCCGTTGTCGGCGCGAGTGAGGCGGGAGGGCCCGGCGGACGCATCCCGGTGGGAGGCGACGGCCGAGCTGCCCGGCGGTGGCAGCGCGGTGCTGTCCGTCCAGCAAGGGGAGCCGGGCTTCTCGGGGACACTCCAGGGGCGGGGTATCCCGGCGGGCCCGTTGCTGTCGCTCGCGGAGCCGCCGTTGCACATGGAGGGGGGCACCCTGGAGGGAGAGGTCCGGGTGGACGCCACGGGCGCCACCTTCTCCGGGGCCCTCTCGGGGCTCACCGTGAGCAGCCCTCAGCTCGCTCCCGAGCCGGTGGGGCCGCTCTCCTTTTCGGCCGAGGGCCGCGCGCATTGGGACCTGGAGCGGCGGCACGTGGAGCTCGAGTCCCTGCGGCTGACGGTGGGTGAGCGGCGTGAGGCACGTGTCGAGGTGCAGGGCGAGGCCACCTGGAGCAGCGAGCCCCGTTTCTCGGTGCAAGCGGAGCTGCGGCCGCTCTCCTTCGAGCAGGCCATGGCCGCCCTGCCCCCACCCCTGGTGCCCGGCACCGAGCTGGCGCGGCTGGAGGGACACTTCCAGGCCTCGCTGGCGCTCTCGGGTCCGATGCACCAGCGCCGGGACTGGGAGGTGAAGGCGAAGCTGGACCTGTCGGAGCTGAAGCAATCCGCCCGGGCCGGGCCCCTGGGCTGGCTGCGCGAGCCTTTCGACTACCGGCCTCTGACGGCCGAGGGCCGCGGACGGGAGCTGCACATCGGACCGAGCAACCCCGCCTACCTGCCACTGGCCGAGCTCCCTCGTCCGCTGGTGCGGGCGGTGTTGCGGAGCGAGGACGCGGCCTTCTGGACGCACCGGGGCTTCGACTTCGACTCGCTCCGCGGCATCCTGCTGGCACCCGCGGACGACAAGGTGCGCGGCGGCTCCACCCTCACCCAGCAGCTTGCCAAGAATCTCTTCCTCTCCCGGGAGAAGACCTACGCGCGCAAGGTGAAGGAAGCATTCCTCACGCTGGGGCTGGAGGCCTCGGTGCCGAAGGAGCGGCTGCTCGAGGTGTATTTCAACATCATCGAGTGGGGCCCTGGTCTCTACGGTATTGGCGAAGCCGCACGGCACTACTTCGGCAAGGACGCGCGAGAGCTGAGCATCCGCGAGTCGGCCTTCCTGGCCACCATCATCCCCAACCCGGTGCGCTATCACGTGTATTGCAGCCGGGGGACGCTCTCCGACATCTGGACGAAGCACGTGAACGAGTTGCTGGCGCTGCTGTACGAGGGAGGCGACCTCACCGAGACGGAGTACCAGGAGGCGCTCTCCGCGCCGCTCGTCTTCACGGGCCACCCCGGCTCACAGCCGCCCTCTGACGAGGAGACGCCGACCCGCGCCATCCACCCCGGGCGGGACTGACGCGGGCTCTGCCCCAGGCCATTCCACTTGTCGTCGGCGACAAGTGGAATGCACCCGCCCCATTTCACTTGTCGTCGGCGACAAGTGAAATGCACCCGCCCCGTTTCACTTGTCGTCGGCGACAAGTGGAATGCACCGGGGACAAAAGATCCCGGGAGTCTCCTGTCTCGGATGAGCCCTCCGCGTGCCGGGACTCCCTGACCACGCCCTGACGCGTAAACAGGCGAATACACAGGCATGCCTCCTGGCCCTCGGGTTGCTTGATACCGCGCAGCCGCACTCTCGCGGTTCCACCTCATTGGGGGGAGCAGTCATGGAACAGATGAACGGAAGCAACACCCTGCCCGAGCTGACGCTCGAGCAGGTGCGGGACTCCATCCTCAGCTACCTGGAGCAGGGCAACGCCGGTCACTATGGTATCGGCCGCCTCTACAACTACGCCGTGGACAACAAGCTGGCGGAGAAGACCCAGTACGACAGCGCCCTGCAGTACTTCAGCCAGCACATCAAGACGCTCTCGCAGTCGACGCTGAGCCGGTATGGCGCCGTGGCCCGCGAGTTCACCGAGGAGGCGTGCAGGAAGTATGGCGTGATGAACCTGACCACCCTGCGCACCTACGCCGTGGCGGCCGACATCCAGCTCACGAGCGGTGACCCGGGGGCCACCCCGATCGATGTCCCGCAGGAGGACGGGCGCGTGGTGCAGAAGCCTTTCTCCGAATGCACCATGGTGGAGCTGAAGCTGGCCGTGAAGGGCAAGCGCAAGCCGTCCCGGGCGACCATGCCCACCACGGACGCGGCCCGCGTCGAGTTCATGCGGGAGAGCCTCTCGCGCCACTTCGCCCAGGGCGCTCGCGTGCAGTTCAAGACGAACATCAAGGGGGGCAAGACCTTCCTCACCATTCAGGGAGTGCCGCTGGAGGAGGTGGAGCGGCTCATGGAAGCCCTCCTGGATGGCCTCATGCCGCCCGTGCGCGCGGTGGGCTGAGCGCCAAGGCACGGGGCACCCCGCTCCTGTGTCCCGTGCCTCCCGACACATAGGCGACGGTGGGCGGGGCGAACGCCTCCGGCTCGACACCCGGAGCAGCGAATCCCGCTCGTGAGGGAGTCACCCGGCTATTCTGGGCCCCCATGTCCAACAGCCTGCTGGTCGTCCACGTGCACGTCCACGTCAAGCCCGAGTCGGTCGAAGCCTTTCGCGAGGCCACCCTGGCCAACGCGCGGGAGAGCGTGAAGGAGCCAGGCATCTCCCGCTTCGATGTCGTCCAGGACACCGAGGATCCGACGCGGTTCGTGCTCGTCGAGGCCTACAAGACGCCCCAGGCGCCAGCCGCCCACAAGGAGACGGCCCACTATCTGAAGTGGCGGGACACCGTGGCGCCCATGATGGCCGAGCCGCGCACCTCCCGGAAGTACGTCAACTGCTTCCCCGAAGATGCGGGGTGGTGAGATGGGCCTGACGGGTTTCGAGTTCGCCACCGCCACGCACATCGTCTTCGGAGCGGGCCGGCTGGCCGAGCTCCCCGAGGCGGTGAAGTCCCTCGGGGGGCACAAGGTGCTGCTGGTCACGGGCCGTGATCCCACGCGCGCCGGGCCGCTGCGCGAAGGGCTCGGCCGGATGGGCCTCTCCAGCGTGACGTTCGCGGTGGAAGGCGAGCCCACCGTGGAGCGGGTGCGCGAGGGAACGGCCACCGCGCTCGCCGGCCAGTGCGATGCGGTGGTGGCGTTCGGCGGAGGCAGCGCGCTGGATGCGGGCAAGGCCATTGCCGCGCTGGCCGCCAACGGGGGAGACCCGCTCGACTACCTGGAGGTGGTGGGCCGGGGACAGGCGCTGACCAGGCCCTCGCTCCCGCTGGTGGCCATTCCCACCACCGCGGGCACCGGCTCCGAGGTGACGCGCAACGCGGTGCTGGGGGTGAAGGATGCCCAGGTGAAGGCGAGCCTGCGCAGTCCCCTCATGCTGCCCCGGCTGGCGCTCGTGGATCCGGAGTTGCTGGCGGGCGCGCCCCCCGCGGTCCTCGCTTCCAGCGGGCTGGACGCGCTCTCCCAGCTCCTCGAGCCCTTCCTCTCGGCCCGGGCCAACCCGCTCACCGACGCGCTGGCCCGCGAGGGCATGGTCCGCTCGGCGCGCTCGCTGCGCCGCGCGGTGTTGGAAGGCACCGACGCGGCGGTGCGGGAGGACCTGGCGCTCGCGAGCCTCTTCGGCGGCCTGTGCCTGGCCAACGCGGGCCTGGGGGCGGTGCATGGCTTCGCGGCCCCGGTGGGAGGCATGTTCGAGGCGCCCCATGGCGCGGTGTGCGCGGCGTTGCTCCCCGCCACGCTGGAGGTGAACCTGCGCGCGCTCCGGGCTCGGGCTCCGTCCCACCCGGCGCTTCCGCGCTTCCAGGAGGTGGCGGTGCTGCTCACCGGGCGTGCGGACGCCACGGCCGAGGACGGCATCTCCTGGGTAAGGGAGCTGTGCCAGGCCCTGGGCGTGCCAGGCCTCGGGCGCCATGGCCTCACCGAGGCCGACGTGCCGCGGCTCGTCTCCCGGGCCAAGGCGGCCAGCAGCATGAAGGCCAACCCCCTTCCTCTCACGGACGAGGAGCTCACGGAGATTGCCCTCCGCTCCCGGTAAGCACCCGCGAACCCCATGGCCAACAGGATCAGCCGCATCACCTCCTACGTTGAAAAGCGCAAGCTCGGCTTCGGTGTCGCGCGCCTCATCATGATGAGCGGGGTAAACGTCCGCAGCATCGGGCCGAATGATCCGGACCCGCCGGACGCCCTGCGGCGGCTGGAGCAGGCACTGCCCCAATTGTTGTCGGCCCAGGAACTGAGGGAGCTCCAGGAGCTTCTCGCGGAGGCATGAAGATGACTGTCTCGATCGGTGTCGGAATCGGAGATGCCGTGGACGCGGAGAAGGCCGTCCAGGCCGCGGTGGAGCAGGCACGCGCGCAGCTCGGAGGAGCGCCCGTGCAGGCGGCCTACATCACCGCGACGGTGGACTACGAGGCCGCGCGTGTCCACACGGCCTTCCGCGAGGCGCTGGCCGGAGTCCCGCTGCATGGAGTGACCACGTCGCTGGGCGTGCTCACCGCGGCCGGCGTGCGCAACGAGGGCCACGGCGCGCTGGCGGTGATGCTGGTGGGCGGCGCACCGGGAACGGCCTTCGTGGCCTCCTCCACCGAGGCGGACGGGCGGCGGGCCGGTGAGGCCGCGGCGCGAGCGCTGGTGCGCAAGGCGGGAGGCAAGCCGCCGCGGATGATCCTCTTCAACGCCTCGCCCGGCATGGAGGAGGCGATGCTGGAGGGCATCGCGAGCGTGTGCCCGGACGTGCCGTGCCAGGGAGGCAGCGCCGCGGACCATGCCATCGCCGGGCAGTGGAGTGTCTTCACGCACGAGGGTCCGGTCCCGGCGGGCGTGTCGCTGCTGGGTCTCTTTGGCGAGATGCGGGTGGGAACGGCGCTGTCCACGCCCTACTCCCCCACGGGGGTAGCCGCCCGGGCCACGGGAGCGGAGGGCCGGACCCTGCTGACGCTGGATGGACAACCCGCCGCGCAGGTGCTGGGGCGCTGGCTGGAGGGCGCCATCGACGACCAGGTGCGCTCGGGCGGCAACATCCTCGCCCAGACGGCGCTGCGGCCCATCGCCGTCCGCCGCGGCGTGAGCCGCCGGGACCACTACGTGACGGTGCACCCGGCCCACGTCCACGCGGACCGGGGCTCGGTGGATGTCTTCGCCCGCATCGAGCCGCAGGACGAGGTGTGCCTGATGACCGGTACCGCCGAGGGACTGGTGAACGACGTGGCCCACCTCATCGACATGGCGCTGGCTCAGGGCGGACTGAACTCGCGGGAGGTGAAGGGCGCGGCGCTCATCTTCTGCGCCGGGTGCGCGGGTGCACTGGGGCCGCGCGTGGACGAGGGCCTGCGGACGTTCTCCCGGCTGTTGCCGGGCGTCCCCCTGCTGGGCCTGTGCACCTTCGGCGAGCAGGGCTACATCCCGGGCCTGGGCAACGTTCACCAGGACTTGTCGCTCAGCCTGACGCTGTTCGCGGACCCGCGGCCCTGAGCCCCCGCGGGACGTGCTCCGGCTCGCGCGTCAAGCCCCCTCGCCGGTCCGCTGGAGGCACCCGAATTCGAGGACTCCGTAAACCTCCGCTCCGGGTGCCATACGGCCCGTCACATGGGTGCACTGCTCGTTGCACACCCAACAAGCGGGGAGCCATCCGCGCTATACCTGCACCGTTCCCTCCGCCCGTTGGCGGACGACAGGAGCGCGTCGCACATCATGGCCCGTTGGTCTCCCGTGCATTCCCTGCTGACGCTGGTGGCGCTCGCCACGAGCGCCTGTGTCTGGACTCCCCCCGAGGAGCCCGAGGCCCCGCCTCAGGAGGAGAAGGCACCTGCACCCCCGGAGCCCACGGCCTGCCTGACAGCGCCCATCGTGACGAACGGGAGCCGCAACCGCATGCGGGTGGCGCTCACCTTCGACGCCTGCTCCACGCGCCACAACGAGTATGACGAGCGCGTCATCCGCACCCTGGTGGAGACCGGGACGCCGGCCACCCTCTTCATCGGCGGCGGTTGGGCGCTGGCCAACCCGGAGCGCCTGGAGGAGCTCGCGCAGTACCCGGACTTCGAGTTCGGCAACCACACCTACTCCCATCCCCACATGCCCGAGGTGAAGGATGACGGGAAGGTGCTGGAGGAGCTGCAGCGCACGCAGCAGGTCGTCTATGACCTGACGGGCCGCATCCCCAAGTACTTCCGCCCCCCCTTTGGCGAGGTGGACAGGCGTGTCGCCTGGCTCGCGTCCAAGGCGGCGCTCGTCACCCTCAACTACGACTTACCCTCGGGAGACCCGGACACCACCATCACCGCGCGGCGGCTGGTGGACTGGGTGGTGCGCAAGGCGAGCCCCGGAGGCATCGTGGTGCTGCACATGAACCACAAGCGTTTCGCCACCGCCACGGCGCTGCCGGACATCATCAAGGGGCTGCGCAAGCGGGGCTTCGAGCTCGTCACGGTGGGCACGCTGCTCGAGGACGACACCTGGCCCACGTGCCAGCCCTCCGAGGAGCCCGAGCGTCCCGTGGTGGCCGGAGTCATCCCCTGACGCGCGGCTTCCAGAAGACGAGCTCGGTGACCCCCGGCACGGCGAAGCCCGGGAGCTGGCCCACCTGGCGGTACCCGTGCCGCTGGTAGAAGCGCTGCGCGCCCTCGTTGAAGTCAGAGGTGAGCAGGAAGTAGCCCCCGGACGGCTCTCCACACCCGGCCTCGTACGCCGCGAGCAGTTGCGCGCCGAGGCCCGAGCCATGGCGGTCCTCCCGGATGGCGAGCGTGCGCAGGTACGCCCCCGTCCCGAAGGTGCCCCGGGTGAGAAACCAGCACACGCCCACCGGGCCGCTCTCGTCGAGGGCCATGAGCAGGCCCTCGCCCCGCTCCAGCGCCCCCCGGAAGCGGGCCGCCAGGGCCGGGGCTTCCAGGCCATAGGCCTTGAAGAGGGGGAGCGGCGCCAGCGCGGCGGCCAGTGCCGGAAGGTCCTCTGGAGTCGCGGGGCGGATGACTGCGGGCATCGGGTCCTCTCGGGTTGCGGGGGCCCCGGGAGATTGGACCGGAGCGCCGTGCCGTACAACAGGACTCGGGCTCAACCGGTGGCGAGCGCCGCCGCGAGTTGGGGGAGCACCTCGCCCGCCCGGGCCTCCACCCGCACGTCCACCAGCTCCCCTCCGCGGCACTCGCCGATGTTGACGAGGCCGATGGGCAGGTGGCGATCCGCGGCCCGCTGAAGGAAACGGAAGCCCGAGTAGATGGCCAGGGAGGAGCCCACCACCAGCAGCGCGTCCCCCTCCTCCAGCAGCGAGAACGCGGCCTCCACGGTGGGGGCTGGAACGTTGTCCCCGAAGAAGACCACGTCCGGCTTCAGCGTCCCGCCGCAGCGGGTGCACACCGCCACCTGGAAGTCCCGCACCGCCTCGACGGGCAGCTCGGCGTCCCCATCTGGCCGCAGCTCGGCGGTGCGCTCCGCGAAGCCGGGGTTGAGGGCCATGAGGCGCTCCTGCACCTCCACCCGGGGCTCGAGGGCCTCACAGTCCAGGCACCGCACCCGGGCGAGCGCCCCATGCAGCTCGATGACCCGCTGGCTCCCAGCGGCATGGTGCAGGCGGTCCACGTTCTGGGTGATGAGGCCCAGCACGTGGCCCTCCCGCTCCAGCGAGGCGAGCGCCTGGTGGGCGGCGTTGGGCCGGGCCGACGAGAAGCGCGGCCAGCCGAGCAGGCTCCGGGCCCAGTAGCGCGTGCGCACCTCGGGTTTGGTGAGGAACTCGCGATGCTGGATGGGGTTGCGGGCACGGGCGCGCGTGCCGGGCCCCCGGTAGTCCGGGATGCCTGACTCCGTGCTGCACCCGGCCCCCGTGAGCACCACGAGCCGGCGGCCCCGCAGCAGCGAAGCCAGGGCGTCCACGCCCTCGGGCCCAGTGAAGATGGACGGTTGTTCCAGGGGGGCGGTCATTCGGGAGGAATCTATAACGCCCCTTCGCCGCGCTCGCTGGACTCCCGTCTGGGGAGCGGGCGTCCGGGCCACCTACGGCTGCTCCGGCTCCTCTTCCAACACCACGTTCTCCGGCCGCCGGACGAGGTACAGCACGCCGATGCCCGCGACGATGCCGCCCGCGATGAGGGGCGCGCGCACATCCGCCTCGGGGCCCAGCACGCGGCCGGCGATCATCACCAGGCAGAGCAGCACGCCGACGGCGGGGACGGCCACGGGCACCTCGAAGGCGCCCCGGGGCTCGCCCGGGCGGAGCTTCAGCACCACCAGGGCCCCGTTCACCACCACGAAGGCCCCCAGCAGCAGCAGCGACGTGGCATCGGCGAGCTGGCGGATGTCGCCCAACAGCGCCAGGGCCAGCACACAGCCCAACAGCACGAGGATGGCGATGTGCGGGGTGCGGCGGCCGCGGTGCACCCGGCTCAGGCGCGCCGGCAGCAGCCCCTGGCGGGCCATGCCATACAGCAGCCGGGAGCCCATGACGTAGTTGAGCAGGGCCGTGTTGGCCACCGCGAAGATGCAGATGGCCGTGAAGAGGGTGGGCGGAATGGCGGGAGCGGCCTTGCGCACCACGTCCACCAAGGCGGCCTTGGACTGGCTCAGCTCGTTGTACGGCAGCACCGACACGGCGGAGATCGCCACCAGCACATAGAGGCACGTGGCGATGAGCAGGGCCAGCAACAGCCCCAGCGGCAAGGTGGTGCGCGGCTGCTTCACCTCCTCGGCCACGTTGAGGATGTCCTCGAAACCGATGAACGAGAAGAACGTCAGCACCGCGCCCTGCAACAGCAGTCCCGCGGAGAGGCCAGACTCCACGCCGCCCTGCCCGGCCGCGGAGGGAACCTCGAGGTAGTCGACCGAGCCCCAATACCGGAGGCCTACGCCGATGACGATCAGCAGCCCGGTGAGCTCGACGGCCGTACAGACGAAGTTCATCCACGTGCTCTCGCGGATGCCCCGGAAGACGACGAGCGAGAGCAGCACCAGGAAGCCGGCGGCCAGCACCCCCGTTGGCAGACGCACACCCAGGGACTGCAGGTAGCCGGCGATGACACGCGAGCCCGTGGCCATGGACGTCAAGCCGGAGGCCGCCACGCCCAGGCCGAGGATGAAGGGCACGGCTGGTACCCGGAAGGCGCGCTGGACGACATAGGGAGCGCCCGCCGCGCGCGGGTAGCGTGAGCCGATGTTGGCGTAGCTCAATCCCGTCAGCAGGGCGACGACCATCGCCATGACGAAGGCGAGCCAGACGGCATTGCCCATGAGGCCCGCGGCCTTGCCCATCAGCCCGTAGATTCCCGCCCCGAGCATGTCCCCCACGCCATAGATGATCAGCGCACCGAGTCCCATGGTCCGGGCCAGGGCCGGCTGCGCGGAGGAGGTCTGTTCGCTAGCGGCCATGAGCGTCCCTCTTACTCACGCCCCACCTCCTGATTCGAGTCACTTCCGGCGCCAGCTGTCAGGAAGCCGCCAGCTCACCTCCGCTGGGCCCCCTGCACCCCCCGGCATGCTGGCATCATGACTCCCATGAGGAAGGTGCTCTGGTTCGCCGGTTACGTCTGGGCACTCCCAGTGACGATACTGGGCCTGATGCTCGCCATGCTTTTCGCCCGCCTCGAGTCGGTGGACGAGGAAGGCATCCTCCACTTCGTCGTCCAACCGGGCGGGCCTCTCGCCTGGTACATGCGACGCTTCAACATCGCCGCTTTCACCATGGGCGCGGCGGTCACCTACTCCGGAGCGGATGGCCCCCGGCAGATCCGCCTGGTGCGCCACGAGCGCGCGCACGTCATGCAGACCCTCGTCCTCGGTCCGCTGTTCCTGCCCCTCTACGTGCTCGCCTCGCTCTGGCAACTCACGCGCGGAGGCCACCCGTACCGCGACAACTGGTTCGAGGTCCGGGCTCGCGCGGCGGAGATTCCCGGCTACCGCACGCTGCGTCTCGTGCGCTAGCCGCGCCCGTGTGTGCCAGAATGGGCTGGTCATGCCCGCTCAGCCCGCCATTCGCGGCTTCATGTCCAGGATGATGCTCGATGCGGCCAGGGACCTGCCGGCCGAGACCCAACAGAGGGTGTTCGCGCTCGTCCCCGAGCCGGTGATTGCCCTCATCGAGTCCACGCCCCGGCTGGGCTGGGTGCCCCTGGAGCAGAGCATGAAGCTGTCCGACGCCCTCCACCAGGTGCTGGGGGATCCAGGCTTCCGCCATTTCTTCACCGGCCTCGCCGAGCGAATGATGGGCTACCCGCTGCTGCAGTCCTTCTTCGACGGGGCGGTGCGGCTCTTCGGGCTGACGCCCCCGTCGATGCTGAAGTGGACCAGCTATGCCTGGGAGCAGTCCTTCCGGGACTGCGGGAAGATCCTCTACCAGCCGCGCCGGGAGGCGGTGAACGACGGCCGGGCCGAGATGGTGCTGGAGGGCTTCCCTCCCGCGCTGCTGCGCTCGGGCACCTTCCCGGAGTCGCTCGCGGGCACCTTCGACATGTACCTGCGGCGCGTCTCCAAGAAGGGCCAGGTGGACATCCTCGTCACCGACCTGCAGCAGGGCCGCGTGGTGTACGGCATCTCCTGGCAGTAGCGGCCGCGGCCTCAGTGGACGACGGCGGCTCCCCACCCATCGAAGTCCGCCCCGAGCGAGCGCGCCAGCTCGTCGTTGGCCTCCGACTCGGCCGAGATGGCCTCCAGGTCCAACGGCAGGCGCTTGACCATCACCAGCGTCCCCTCCTTCTGCGGAAGAGCCTCCGCCGGGCCGGTGTACCCGCGCTCGCGCAAGGCGCGGGCCACCGCCGCCAGTGCCTCGCCGGAGCCGAGGAAGACGAACTCGAGGGCGTGCTCCCGGTGGGGATCGCTCCCCGCCTCCACGAGCTGCTCCACCGTGCGCTGATCCGCCAACCAGCGCCACGTCGCCTCATCCGGACGGATGCAGGCATCGAAGAACTCCCACCCCGCTTGCTCGCGGATCCTCACCGGGTGGTAGTCCGGGCACTCCCCCTTCCAGGCCTCCACCACCGCCAGGAAGGACTCCCGCGCTTCCAGCTGGAAGACCCACTCGCGGGTACCCTGGTGCGTCAGCCGCGCGACCAGCCGGCACTCGACGCCCGCCTTCTCCAGCGCCGCGCAGAGCGCGTCCTCCAGGACGTTGAGCCGCTCCGACTCCGGAGGAACCGGACCGCCGTTCGGGTTGGGGTGGTGGATGCTCACGGCGACCCGGGCACAGTGCCGCAAGGTCCCCGTCAGGTCCTCCCGTGCGGCGTCCTCGTCGAAGGAGACGAACAGCGGTCCGCGCTCGGTGTGCGCAACGTAGATGTTCCAGGCGTCATGGACGACCCGGACCGGTGGTGGGCTCATGAGTCAGGGGGTGTAGCGGATTCATGCCCGCCCGGTGCGGGGAATGCGACGGGGATGGTGAAGAAGAAGGTGCTGCCCTGGCCCGGTTCGCTCTCCACCCGCATCTTCCCACCATGCGCCTCGATGAGGCCCCGGGCGATGGACAGCCCGAGTCCCGCCCCCCGGCGATCCTTCCGGTCTCCCTGCCAGAAGCGCTCGAAGATGCGGGAGAGCGCCTCCGGAGCGATGCCCGGCCCGGTGTCCCGCACGAAGAAGCAGAGGTGCCCGTCCTCCACCCGGGCCCCCACGCGCACCCGTCCTCCGGGCGGGGTGAACTTCAGCGCGTTGCCCAACAGGTTGGAGAAGACCTGCAGGAGCCGGTCCCAGTCCGCGAGCACGGGCGGGAGCGCTCCGGGCACCTCGAGCCCCAGGTGGATATCACCGGCCTGTGCCTGGGGGCGGGCCGTATCGAGGGCCGCGTGCAGGAGGGCCTCGGTGGGCTGCGGGCCCGGGCTGATGGACAACCGGCCGGCCTCCATCCGCGCCACGTCCAGCAGATCGTCGATCAACCGGTTCATCCGCCGGGCGGAGGAGACGATCCGCTCCAGCACCTCCGTGTCGCCTCCCCTGGCGGCGCCCTCGCCGGCCTCGCCGCCGCGTGCCCGCCTCCGCTGCTGCAGTGCCTGGATGCTGAGGACGATGGAGTTCAAGGGGCTGCGCAAGTCATGGGCCACGATGCCCAGCACCTCGTCGCGCGCCTGGGTGGCGTGGCGGGCGGTCTGGTACAGCCGGGCGTTCTCGACGGCCAGGCTGGCGAGCCGGCCCAACCCCTGGGCGAACTCCAGGTCCCCCGGGGTGTAGCTGCGTTCGGACTCGGAGGCGATGAACAGCAGCGCGCCCAGCAGCACGTCCTTCGTCACCAGGGGCACGCCCATGAGCGAGCGCGGAGCCAGGCGCCGGAGCAGCTCGAGGTGCTCGGCGCCTTGCGACATGGCCGCGAGCTGCTCCGCCGTGACGTGGGGGAGGAGCACGGGCTCCCGACGCATCAGCGACTCACGCACGAGGAGCGGCTGGCGCAGGTCGAGCCGCAGGCCCTGGAGCGCCGCCGCCAGCTCCTGCTTGCCGGGATGGCGATGGGCCACCTCCGAGCGGCGCACCTGCTCACCCTCCATGAGGTAGACGAGGCACCAGTCCGCGAGCGACTGCACCGCGAGCTGGGCGACACTGGCGAGCGTCTGCTCGGGGTCGAGCGAGGAAGAGAGCAGCTCCCCCGCCCTCACCAGGAAGCGCTGCTCCTCCTCCACCCGCTTCTGCACGGAGATGTCCCGGAGGATGACCGTCAGGATGGGCCTGCCTTCCAGGGCCAGCTTGGAGATGGCCGCCTCGGCGGGGAACTCCTCGCCACTCTTGCGCAGGCCGAAGATGAGCCGGCGCTCGCCCATCCGCCGCGACTCGTCCGGGCCCGCCGCGAAGCCCTGGATGAACTGGCGGTGGTTGGCCCGGAAGCGCTCCGGGAGGAGCATGTCGAGCGGCTGCCCCAGCACCTCGGGAGCGCCGTAGCCGAAGATGGCCTCCGCACCGGAGTTGAAGATGGTGATGCGCTGCGCCTCGTCGATGGAGATGATGGCGTCCGCGGCGATGTTGACGATGCCCGAGAAGCGGGCCTCCGAGGCGTGCCTCCGGCGGAACTCGCGCACCGTGAGCACCGCCTGCGCCACCAGGATGGCCACGGCGAACGGAACCGCCAGCAGGTACACGCGCACCGAGCGCTCCATCACCTCGCCCGCCTGGCGCCGCGCGGCCTCCATCTCTTCCCGCTCGTAGCGCAGCAGCGCCTCCATGCGGCTGTCCAGCACACCGCGACCAGCCTGCAGCCCTCCGGTGATTCGCGGCAGCAGCCGCTCCAGGGGCACGCCTCGCTGGCGCTGCTCCATCAACTCCTGGGCGAGGGAACGGAGGCGCGCCTCGGCCCGTGCACTCTCCTCCAGCAGCCCGCGCTCCGCGGGCTCCCGGCTCGTCTCGACCATCCGCCGCAGCGTCTGGTCGAACTGCTCGCGCGAGGCCTCGAATGCCTCCATGAGCTGCGGGTTGGGGGAGATCAGCTCGCCGCGGACCAGCCGGCCCAGGTGCTGGCTCTCCGCGTTGAGCCGCTCGGCATCCAGGGCCTGCCGGGTGGCGAAGGCGTAACGCCGCAAGGCCTCCTGCTCGAGCGCCACCACCTGGAGCACCATCAGGAGGGCGCCTACCGCGATCAGCACGGGGACGAGCACCATCGCGGTGGCGGTGGACAGGAAGCGATGCATGTCGCGGCCTGGGCGGTCCCCCTTGGCCCCGCCCGGACGACACGCCCGTGAACGGTGCCCGTCCCGGGTTAGCGCGAAACAGCGGGCCCCACCATGTGACGCCAGGACAGGGCGAGTGATGAGTAGAAGACAGCCCATCCGCGCCACACCGCGTCAGCGGGAGATGACGCGGCCTGTCATTGATTGACGGCTCAGGGAATTCAGCGCCCCGCGCAAATTCATCCCAAGCAGTTCGAATCGACCCAACTTTCTGTTATATCGGTGATGCCGGCCAATAAGCCGTGCTCCTGTTTCACCCCCTAATCACGATTCCAGGAGTCTGCATGTTCTCTCGTCTCAACGGGCAGGGTGTGTCCCTCGCCGTGACGCTCACCGCCAGCCTCGTGCTGGGCGGCGACGCGTTCGCGAGCACCATCAACCAGAACACGTCGTGGACCATCAACCGCGGTGCGGCGTCCACGTACCGCGTGGTGGCCTACGGCGATTCCATCTTCGCCGGCTACAACGGCGGCCTGTTCAGCGTGGCCAAGCGCGCGGCGCCCGCCGTCGAGGGCGAGTACCTGGCGCAGAGCTTCGGCTCCAACATCGAGGTGGTGCGCCGTACCAAGTCCGGCGCGGTGGCCAGCGACATCTACAACAACAAGGTCGTCGCCGAGCGCTCGTACATGCAGTCGACCAACACCCGCGTGGTGATGTTCGAGATGTGCGGCAACGACTACCTGCAGGCGCGCTCTGCCTTCACGGACCAGACGGGCACCTGCAGCTACGCGGGCCTGGACACGGCCCTGGCCAACTGCACCACGTACACGGAGAGGGCCATGCAGGCCATCAACACGTACGCGACGGCGGCCAAGGCCAAGATCGTCATGAACATCTACTACCCGGGCTACGACGCGGACAACGTGCTCACCAGTTGCACGGACTCCGCCACGGGCACGCGGATCAACAAGCGCGCCAAGTTCCTGCCCTACCTGGCCAAGAGCAACTGGCGCACCTGCAACCTGGCGGCGCAGTACGGCTTCCAGTGCGCGGACGCCTTCGCCGAGTACATGGGCGCCGACTACGACTCCAACGGTGACGGGCAGATCGACCGCGAGGCCCTGCGCTACGTCCAGGGTGAGTCCGAGGCCGCCTACGTGGCCCGCATCACCGGCACGCTGGCCGGCACGCTGCGCGACGCCAACACGCACTTCGTCAGCTCGGGCGCCAGCTACGACTACATCCAGTCCGACAACACCCACCCGACCTTCTACGGCGGCACGATGAGCACGGGCTCCACCTCGAGCGCCCCGACGTTCACCGACGCGCAGGTGGTGGGCGGCAAGAACCCCGAGTGGAACAAGTCGGGCCACGAGCGCGCTGGCTGGCTGATGTCGCTGATCGACCCCGCCGCGCCGTAATCCCAGGAAGCACCCGGGCGGGGAGTCACATCCCCGCCTGGCCTCCCCGCCCTCTCCCCTTCCGGGAGGGGGCCGGGTCGAGGCCCCGTAGCACCCCCTCCCCCGCCTGCGGACCGCTCGTGACCATGCGCTCCCGGCGCTCACGGGTTAGGGTGCGCGGCATGAATCGGATGATGGAGCTTCGGACGCGTTGGACCCTCGTCACCGGCGCCTCTTCCGGCCTGGGCGTGGAGATTGCCCGGTCCATCGCGAGGGACCAGGGCGGCAACGTGCTGGTGGTGGCGCGGCGCAAGGAGCGGCTGGAGGCGCTGTGCGAGGAGCTGCGCTCGCGCTACGGCGTGCAGGCCGCCTTCATCGTGGCCGACCTGTCGCGGCCCGAGGACGTGGAGCGCGTCTTCACCGAGGCCACGCACGAGCGGGAAATCCATGGCGTCGTCCTCAACGCCGGCGTGGCGTACTGGGGAGATGCCCTGAAGCTGGAGTGGAGCGAGTTCCAGTCCATGCTGAACACCAACGTCACCAGCTTGGTGCGCCTGTCCACCCTCTTCGCGCGCCACCTCGTCGAGCGCGGGACGCGGGGCGGGCTGATGTTCGTCTCCAGCGTGGCGGGCTTCATCCCGGTGCCGTACCAGGCGGCCTACAGCGGCACCAAGGCCTTCGTCACCAGCTACGGCCAGGCGCTGACGCAGGAGCTGAGGCCCATGGGCGTGTCCGTCACCGTCTTCGCGCCGGGTGGCATCTCCACGGAGATGCTCGACAGGACGGGCCTGTCCAACCGCTTCAAGTCGGGGGACCTGGGGGTGATGAGCGCCGCGGACTGCGCCGCGCACGCGGTGCGGGCCTTCATCCACCGCAAGGAGCTCTACGTCCCCGGGCTGCTCAACCAGACGCTGACGTTCGCCGCGAGGTTGCTGCCGCGCGGCTTCCTGGCCCAGCGCACGGCCGCCATGTACCGGCCCGAGCGCTGAGCCGCCTCCGGACCGTCACTCCTGCCGGGCCAGCGCCTCGTGGATGGCCCGGCCTCACACGTGGCGGGGCCGGCGCCAGAAGGGCGGACGCCAGGGGCCCCGCTTCTCGAGCTGCTCCGCCACGTCTCCCTTCAGCGGCAGGCCGAGTCGCTCGCGCCGGAGGAGGAGCAGCTCGCGGATGACGATCTGACAGGTGCCCACGATGGGCACCGCCAGGAAGGTGCCGAGCACGCCGGCCAGCTCGGCGAAGAGGATGATGCCGAGCAGCGTCACCAGCGGGTTGAGCTCCACGGTGCGCTTGTAGATGACGGGCGCCAGCACGTGGTTCTCGAACTGCTGGTAGAGCACGACGTAGATGCCCACCGCCAGGAAGTCCCAGAAGCCGCCCGAGGCGAGCGCCACCAGCGAGAGCACGATGCCGGCCAGGGTGGCGCCCAGCAGGGGGATGAGGCTGCCCAGGCCGGAGAGGATTCCGAGCGGCAGGAAGAAGGGCACGCCGAGGATGGCCAGGAAGAGGGTGGCGCAGGTGGCGTTCACCCCGCCGATGAGGGCCAGCCCGCTCAGGTAGCCCCCCACGGCCTGGTACACCTTGTTGAGCACCCGCTCGTAGCGCTGGCGGTGGGCCGGGAGGGACTCGGCGAGCACGCCCCGCACCACCCGGCCGCCGTAAACGAGCATGAAGACGACGAGGAAGAGCACGGTGACGAAGGCTCCCACGCCCGCCACCAGCCCTCCCAGCACGCGCAGGGCCGGATCCACCGCCCGCTGGAGCATTCCGGAGCTGCCGTCTCCAAGCGCCCCCAGCCGTCGATCCAGGCCCACCCGCGCGTCCAGCCACTGGAACACCCGGGTCTGGTGCATGCGCTCGTTCAGCTCCGGCAGGCGCTCCACCAGCTCGCGCACCTGGGCCACCGTCGCGGGGATGATGAGGAAGCCCACCCCCACGAGCAGCCCCAGCACCACCGTCATCACCCCCGCGATGGCCAGCGGCCGCTTCAGGCCCCAGCGCTCCAGCCGGTCCACCCCGTGGTTGAAGGCCACCGCCAGGAGGGTGGCCGTCACCGTGAGGGTGAGGGTGACGATGCCGTGGATGAAGAGGTAGATGGCGGTCAGCACCCCCACCACGGTGGCGCAGATGGTGAGCACCGTCTTCACTGTCACCTGGGAGCGAGGCACCACCACCGGCTCCCGGTCGTTCACGGGCTCCACTGGCGAACGGATGGGCCTCTCGGAATCCACGCTCAACGCTCAACCCTCCCTGGCGATACGAGCCTCCAGGAAAGCTGGGGCTCCTCTGGCCGAAGCGGCAACGCACCCTCCGTGAAGGAAGCCAGCCGCTCGCCTACCCGGCAGCCCTGGCTCATTTCGAGCCAAACGGGAGCACCCGGCTAGAATCCCCGCCGCCCATGCGCGCCAACCGATGGACCGATGAAAAACTCGACGGCTTCCGCCAGCGGGGAGACCCGCTCGCCGACGAGACCGTGAAGAACCTGTTCCAGCAGGGGCAGGTAGAGACCGCCAACGTCCTGCTGAAGCAGCTCATCCGCAACGACCAGCTCGTCCCCGACACGCTCCCGGAGATGCTGCGCGAGTACCTGCTGCGCACGGAGCAGCTCCCGGACTGGGCGGACCCGGCCCTGGTGCGTCAGGGCGAGGCGCTGTTCGGCCGGTACGGGCCGCAGGCCGTCGTCTCCCTCTTCTGCGGCGCCCTGCCGGCGAGCTACGCGGCGGCCAAAGGCGTCCAGGTCATCCACCTCACCGCCCGGCTGGCGACGGACCCCTTCCGCCGCATCATGGAGACGGCGCAGATGCTGATCGACGTGCTGGCGCCGGATGGGCTGGCGCCGGGCGGCAGCGGCATCCGCAGCGCCCAGAAGGTGCGCCTGATGCACGCGGCGGTGCGCCACCTCATCCTGCAGAGCGGGCAGTGGAACCCCGAGTGGGGCCACCCCATCAACCAGGAGGACCTGGCGGGCACCCTGGTCGACTTCTCGTACGCGGTCATCATGGGTCTCGAGAAGCTGGGCTGCACGCTGTCCCGGCAGGAGCAGAACGCCTACCTCCACTGCTGGAAGGTGGTGGGGCACATGATGGGGCTGGAGGCGGCCGTGCTCCCGGAGGACGTGGAGGACTGCGCGGTGCTCGCCGAGGTTGTCCAGCGGCGCCACTTCCGCGCGAGCCCCGAGGGGCAGGAGTTGACGCGCGCGCTCATCCAGATGGCCGAGCACGTCACGCCGGGAAATCTCTTCGATGGGATCGCGGCCTCGCTCATGCGTCACATCCTGGGCGAGGAGATCGCCGACATGTTGGCGGTCCCCCCCGCGGACTGGACCCGGCACCTGATTGGCCCGCTGGCGATGCTGAGCAGGGCCTCGGACGAGCTGGGAGACCACTCGCGGGTGGTGGCGCGGCTCTCCGAGGTGTTCGGCCGCAAGCTGGTGGAGGGCATGGTGTGGATGAACCGCGGCGCCGGGCGGCCCCCCTTCCGCATTCCCCAGACGTTGCGCGAGTCGTGGAACGTGCAGGGCCGCTAGACGCGGCCACGAGCATTGAGCCGCGACCTTCGGCCATGTACCCGGGTACGCTAGGCGTTCACCCCGAGGGGGATGGGAGTGGAGGACTCACGGTGAAGCGTCTGTTCGTCACGGGTGGCACGGGGTTCATCGGCGCACGGTTCGTCGCGCTGGCGCTGGAGGCGGGCTACCGCGTGCGGGTGCTCACCCGGAACGCGCGGGCCGCCGAGCAGTGGAAGCACGAGGGCGTCAGCGTGGTGCAGGGGGACCTGCTCACCCCGGGGCCCTGGCAGGAGGAGGCCGCGGCGAGCGACGAGGTGGTGCACCTCGCGCAGCCGCTCACCTTCGGGGCCCGGGTGACGCACCAGCGGGCCCTGGCCTACCGCGATCAGCGGCTGCGCATGGACTCGCTGCTGCTGGACTCGCTCGAGCCGGGCACCGTGCGGCGCGTGCTCTACGTGGGGGGCACCAGCTACTACGGAGACCAGGGCTCCCAGTTGGTGACGGAGGACGCCACGCCGAGGCCCACGGGCTGGGGCCCGTACATCGCGCCCGCCATCGAGTCCCTGCCCCGGCACCTGGAGCGCGGACTGCCGCTGGTGGAGGCCTATCCCGGCTCGGTGTACGGGCTGGGCTCCTGGTTCGTGGAGTACGCGCTGGAGCCGCTGAAGGCGGGCAAGCGCATCTTCGGCCTGAAGGAGGCCGTCACCCACCACATGTCCCCCATCCACGTGGAGGACTGCGCCCGGGCCCTGCTGCACCTGCTGGAGCACGGCGAGGTGGGCCGGCGCTACTTCCTGGTGGATGACCAGCCGGCGACCTTCGGGGAGCTGACGCGGGTGGCGGCCGAGGCCCTGGGCGTCTCCTACCGGAAGTTCCTGCTGCCCCGGTGGGTCGCCCGCCTGTTGCTGGGGCCGGTGGTGACGGAGTCGCTGACGAGCGAGGCGCGGCTGTCCAACGCGCGCCTGCACGCCACGGGCTTCCAGTTCCACTACCCCACCATCCGCGAGGGCGTGCCCGCGCTGGTGCGTCAGTGGCTGGAGTCCCGCGGCCGGAGCTGAGTCAGACGCGCGAGTCGCCCTCGTGCACGGCCCGGCCGGACGCCAGCAGCTTGGAGATGTGCAGCAGCCGCTCGGTGCCCAGCCGCATGAGGGCGGCGCGGATGCCGGGCTGGCCGGAGAGGTACTGCTCGAAGGCCTCGCGTCCCAGCCGGAGCACGTGGCAGGCCGTCTCCGCGCGCACCGTGGCGGTGGCCGGCTGGCCGAGCAGCAGGGAGATTTCTCCGAAGACATCGCCCTCGCGCAGCGGGGGGAAGGCGGTCTCCTGCCCATCGGGACGGCGGAACAGCGGCGTGCACTGGCCACTGAGCAGCAGGTAAAGGGCATCGCCCTTCTGGCCTTGCTCGATGAGGACGCGCCCGGCCTCCACCGTGCGCAGCTCGAAGATGTGCGACAGCGCCTCGCGCTGCGCGGGGGCCAGCGCGGAGAAGACGGGATGGCTGCGCAGGACGTTGGCCAGCAGCCGCTCCCGGTAGAAGGCCCGCACCGTGTCGCCGACCGCGGCGTACTTGAAGGCGATGCGCTCCATGCGCGTGCGGTGCAGCTCGAGCGCCAGGACGTGCTGGGCGGCCACCACGCTGGCCAGCCGGGGGCTCTCGGAGACGAGGGCGATCTCCCCGAAGAACTCCCCCTCCCCCAGCGAGGACAGCGTGCGCCGCTCGCCCCCGTCCATCTTGCGCATCACGTCCACCCGCCCCTCGACGAGGACGAAGGAGGAGCGGCCCGTCTCACCCTCGTTGATGAGGGGCTGTCCGGGAGCGAAGGAGCGCGGCTCCACCACGCTCACCAGGGCCATGAAGGGCTCGCGGCCGAGCTCCGAGAAGAGGGGCACGCGCGGCAGGGAACTGGGGGTGGCGGCCGGGGCCGCGGGTTTCGCGTAGAGGTCCGCCAGCAGCTGCGGGGTGCGCGTGTGGGCCGGCTCGAGTTGGAGGAGGACCCGGCACACCGCGATGGCGCGCAGCGGCTGGCCCTGCCTGGCCAGCTCGGTGGCCAGGGCCTCAGCCGTGGCGAGGGCCTCGGGAGTACGGCCGAGCGCCTGGAGCTGTTCGAGCCGGACGTGGAGGGGGTCGGACATGGCCCCTGTATGCCACAGGCCCCGGGCCCGCGCAGCAGGGGGGGCTGGGGCGGCCCCGTGCTGAGGCCGCCAGCATGCCCCTTCCTCACTGAAGACCCGGTTTGTTAGGACAGCCCCATGACGCCCGGACACACGGCTTCATTGCAACTGCCCGCCTTCCTGCATGGCACCTACCGCTCGGTCCAGCAGAAGGTGAAGCGGGAGGGGCTGCGGTGCGCCGAGCAATATCGGACGGAGGGCACCTTCTCCGCGCACCGGCAGCTGCTGGAAGTGCCCCTGGGTGAAGTGGTGGTGGCGCAGGGGGTCGTGGACTTCCAACAGGAACGCCCAGCCTGGCGCCTGTACATGCTGTCCCAGGTACTGGGCGGGGTGTGGGAAGCGCTGGGGTGGGAGGACTCGTCGGCAGTGAGAGATGCCTATGAGGGCTCCTTCCTGGAAACACCCTGGGGCGCGCTGTTCTTCACCCTCGCACGGATGGGCCCGGTGAGTGCGGAGCGCACGGCGCGGCGCCTGGAGGCGGTGCTGCGCTTCTGGGAAGCGCTCGAGGGTGCGCGCTACCTTTTCAAGGCGCCAGGGGCGGCCCAGACCCTGGAGGAAGCGATGGAGGCGTCCTGTGGCTGGGCCATGGACGCGTGGTGCCCGGAACGGCAAGGCCCGGTACGTGCGCGTCTGGAGAGCGCGGCGGAGCGCATGGCGCGGGCAACGAGGGAAGACTGCCTCAAGGCCATTTTCCGGCAGATGCCCCGGGCCCTCGCCGCCGGGCATGACCTGAAGCACCGGCAGGTGCTGGCCGACCCCGCCTTCCAGCGAGAGCGCCTGACCACGCTCGACTCGCGCGCCTTCGAGCGGGTCTCCGGTGCGTGCACGCCGGAGCTGCTCGAGAAGCTCTATGACTGGGACCAGGAGTTGGGTTTGCAGTAGGGAGCCCTACTGCCCGAGCGACTGGGGCGGCGGCCTGGCGCTGAAGAGGGGCACGTAGCACTCTCCCTTGTACTCGTAGAGTTCTTCCGGACATGGGGCCTTGAGTTTGTGAGGCCCCCAGCAGGCGCCGTTGATCTCCACCTCGATGCGGCGGTTGCAGGGGGGCCGCTTCTGCCCCTTGAAGGGCTCGCGCGGCAGGGGATCAGCGAACGATTTCCCCTCGGGCATGGTGTCCGTGAGCCAGCCGCTCTTGAACGGCGTGGGCATCCCGCCATCCATTGGCTCCGCATGGGACACGGGCGCTGCCGCGACTCCCGCCAAGGACTCGGGGCCACCTGATGGCGCGGAGTCCCTGCGCACCAGGACGAAGACCAGCGCCCCCACCACGGCCACGCCCGCCAGCGCCAGCCCCAGGCGCCGCCAGGGACGAGGCTCGTCGTCGGAAGGGAAGGCAGCGGACATCCGGCCCATGCCCTTTCGCACATCCTCGAACAGGCACATCAGCGCCTCCACCGAGTGCTTGTCGGGGGACACGGCCCAGCGCGAGTCCTCCGCCTCCAGCGCCACGTAGCCAGGGTCGGCCGAGGACACGCAGCGCACGCGCCAGTCGCCCGGCGGCGGTGCACCGTCTCCTTCGGCGGGCTTGAACACCAGGGCCGCCGTGCCGCTCGTCTCGTGCGTGGCCCGGTAGAGTTCCCCCTGGCGAAGCTCGTCCTGCGGCACCTGCTCGTGCAACTGGTACGGCCCCACCTTCTCCCATTCCCCCCAGTTCCCCTCCTGATCCTTCTTCACGCGTGCACCTCGCTGGCATTGCGACCCGACTCCAATGGTAACCGATGGCGAGCGAGCGTCCTACTCCCCAAGTGAGCCCCAGGGGATGGCTCGACGCCACGAGGAATGAGAGTCCCCCTCGTGTGTTGCCGTGCGACCCGCCCCGCCGGGCGTACAATGGAAGGCCCGCCGAGGAGAACGCCATGGACTCCCCTCCCGACACGAAGCTGAGCCGCCCCCGGTGGAAGCTGTACCTGGTGGATGTCGCCGCGCTGTGCGTGCTGTTCGTGGGCCGCGCGAGCTTCGCGGACCACTACCACGTGCCCTCCGGCTCCATGGAGCCGACACTCGCCATCAAGGACCACCTGGCGGTGGACAAGCGGGCCTACGGGCTGCGCATCCCCCTGACGCACACCTGGCTCACCGAGTCGGAGCCCCAGCGGGGAGACGTCGTCGTCTTCGACTCGCCCATTGACGGCAAGGTGATGGTGAAGCGGCTGGTGGGGCTGCCGGGGGACCGCATCGCCTTCGACGGCGAGGCGCTCGTGCTCAACGGCCAGCCGGTGCCCCAGGAGCTGACGGCGGACGGCGCGCGGCTGGAGCTGCTGCCCGGAGCGACGCACGCGCTGCACCCCGAGCCGTACCAGGGGCCGGGGATGGACGAGGTGGAGATTCCGCCGCGGCACTACCTGGTGCTGGGGGACCACCGGGGCAACTCGGCGGACAGCCGCGTCTGGGGACTGCTGCCGCGCGAGAACCTGCTGGGCCGCGTGGTGGCGGTGCTCTACAGCTCGCGCGAGGGGCTCTCCGGTGGCGAGCGCTGGTGGATTCCGATGAGCACGGACGAGGGCGCCAGCGTGGACCCCCGCCTCACGCGGTAGCTCGGGACTGGAAGACCCGCCCGCCCGTCACTCCCGGGAGGACGAGACCGCCGTCGCGCACCCGACGTGACGGGCGAGCATGGAGGAAGGCCCTCGCCCACGCTGGGGACGGCGCTTCCGGTGCGTGAGCGGGAGACCCACCTTCCTTGCAGAGCAGTCGTGCCTGCAGGAGGGCCAGGTGATGAAACATCCCGCGTCGCCGAGAGTCGTCACCCTCGTAGGACCCCAGGGCGTGGGAAAGACGACCCTGTTCGAATCGCTGTTGAAGTCCACGGGGGCCGAGGAGCCAAGGACCGTGGGAGGCGGCGGTGGGGCCACCGGGCGGAGCATGACGCTCGAGCTGTCCGTGGCCCACACGCGCTTCCTCGGAGAGGAGTGGACCTTCATCGACGCCCCAGGCGCCACCGAGTTCTCCCAGGAGGCGCGCCACGCCCTCATGGTGAGCGACGCGGCCGTGGTGGTGTGCGACGCCTCGCCCGAGCGCGCCGCGGCCCTCGCGCCCCTCTTCACCTTCCTGGATGCGCGGCGCATCCCCCACCTGCTCTTCCTCAACGTGCTCGAGGAAGGCGGCGCCCCGGTGCGCGAGGTGCTCGAGTCGCTCCAGGCCGTCTCCTCGCGGCCGCTGGTGATGCGGGAGATACCGCTGCGCCAGGGCGGGCACCTGGTGGGCGTGGTGGACCTGGTGAGCGAGCGCGCATGGGGCCAGGGCAAGGAGGGCAAGCCCGCGCTCATCTCGCTGCCGGACTCGGACAAGCCGCGCGAGGAGACGGCGCGGCGCGAGCTCATCGAGCGGCTGGCGGACCTGGATGACGCGCTGCTCGCCCAGCTCCTCGAGGACGTGGTGCCCCCGCCGCGGGCCCTCTACGAGCAGCTGGAGCGGGCGCTGCGCGAGGACCGGCTGGTGCCCGTCTTCCTGGGCTCGGCGGAGCAGGGCCTGGGCCTGGAGCGGCTGCTCAAGGGCCTGCGGCACGAGGCCCCCACGGTGGACGAGACGCGCGCGCGCCTGGGCATTCCCGGGGAAATCCCCGTGCTGGCACAGGCATTCAAGACGCAGCACCAGCCGCACGTGGGCAAGCTGTCGATGGTGCGCGTCTGGCGGGGCGAGCTGCACGAGGGAGACACGCTGGCCGGTGGCCGGGTGGGCGGCGTGCAGCGGGTGCATGGAACGAAGCAGACGGCCGCCGGGACGGCCCGCGAGGGCGAGGTGGTGACGGTGTCCCGGGTGGATGCGTTGCGCACGGGAGACCTGGCGGATACCGAGGGCCTCCTCACGCCCAAGGACTGGCCCGTGGCACCGCCGCCGGTGCACCAGCTCGCCATCGTCGCCGAGAAGCGCACGGATGACGTGAAGCTGACGAGCGCCCTGTCACGGCTGGTGGAGGAGGATCCCTCGCTGTCGGTGGACCAGGAGGCGGACACGCAGATGCTCCTGCTCGGTGGACAGGGCGAGCTGCACCTGCGCATGGCCCTCGAGCACCTGCGCACGCGCATGCGCGTCCCCGTGCTGACGCGGCCGCTGCCCATCCCCTACCGGGAGACGATCCGCAAGACGGGCTCGCACCACGCGCGCTTCAAGCGGCAGTCCGGCGGACACGGGCAGTTCGGCGACGTCGTGGTGGACGTAAAGCCGCTGGCGCACGGAGAGGGCTTCCGCTTCACCTCGGCCGTGGTGGGCGGCGCCGTCCCCAAGCAGTACGTCCCCGCGGTGGAGGAAGGCGTGAAGGACGGCCTGAAGCGGGGGCCGCTCGGCTTCCCCGTGGTGGACGTGGAGGTCATCCTGACGGGCGGCACCTACCACTCGGTGGACAGCTCGGATCAGGCCTTCCGCACCACCGGGCGCCTGGCCATGGTGGAGATCCTCCCCAAGCTGGAGCCGGTGCTGCTCGAGCCCATCCTCCAGGTGGACATCCACGTGCCGAACGAGGCGATTCCCCGGGCGCAGCGGCTCGTCACCAGCCACCGGGGACAGATTCTCGGCTTCGACACGCACCCGGAGATACCGGGCTGGGAGGTGCTCACCGCCTATGTGCCCCAGGCGGAGATGCAGGGCTTCATCGTGGAGCTGCGCTCGGCCTCCTCCGGCCTGGGCAGCTTCGTGACGCGGCATGACCACTACTCGGAGCTGGTGGGCAAGCAGGCCGAGCGCGTGGTGAGCCACCAGCAGCAGCCCGCGGCGGAGCGGTAACCCCCTCTCCCGGGGGGGTGGGGGTCTGCGCTCAGGGCGGGGGCGGAGAAAGCTCCCGCAACCCCTCGGCGATGGCGGCGGCGATGTTGCCCATCAGGTCCTGCCGCGCGTTGACGACATAGAGGTGCGGGGTGAGGGCCCAGACCTCGCGCACCACGCGCCGGGGCGGTGGGGGTGGCTGGGTGCTCAGCTCGGCCTGGAGCAGGGGCAGCACCTTGTCGGACAGGCGCAGCGCGGTGTCCATGACGAAGATGGCCAGGTGGGGGCGCAGCGCGCGCACACGGCGGAAGAAGGCCCCTACCTCGTCGGACGCCAGGTGCTTGGGCGGCGAGGACTTCATCTCCAGGTAGAGGAGCCGGCCCTCCGCCGCGGCCACCACGTCCAGGTCTCCGCCCACCTCGGGCGCGTGGAACTTCACCCCCACGGCTACGTCGAAGCCGAGCCGCCCGCGCAGCTCGCGCGCCACGTACCACTCCAGCGTGCCGCCGAAGTTATGGGCCGGGTAGCGCAGGCGGTAGCGCCCGCCGTCCTCGCGCTCGGCGAGCCCGAGCTCCACCAGCTCCTCGGCCGTCCTGGCGGCCTGCGCGGGCTCCACGTAGCGCGTGGCCTCGGTGGGCGAGAAGCTGCCGCGCCGCAGGATGGCGCCCCGGAGGAAGAGGCGAAAGGCGTAGTGGCCGAGGTGCTCCGCCAGCCGCTCGGCCGCCTCGCCCTCGAGGTCCGCCGGAAAGGGCAGATCCAACGGGGCCACGGTGGGCTGGAAGCCGCGGCGCACGAGCATGGCCAGGGCCTCGCCGCCGGGGGGCAGCAACAGCCGCTTCACGGGGGGCGCTCCCGCGGCGAACAGCTCCAGGTCTCGCGCCGTGGGCAAGTCCCCGGCAGGTGGCGGCTGCTGCGTCATACCCTCCCCCTGGCCGCACGGGCGCGGCCCCGTTCACGGCCGCGTTACAGGTCGCAATCGACGTCGTTGTAGGTGTTGAAGGGCACGCCCGCGACAATCATCACGTCGCCGTTGCCGCACGGGGGCGTGCTCAGCTTCGCGTCCTTGGTGGCGACGTGCCAGGTGTCCAGGCCGCCCGTCTCGTTGTCGAGGTTGCCCACCGCGAACGCATCGATGTTGCAGCCGGGGCACGCGCCCGAGAGGCCCGGGGACTTCGGCGCCTCGCCATCGCCGGTGGTCCAACTGAAGCTCACGGGCATGGGGGCCGGCGTGGCGGTGGAGACCTTGAACTTCCCCTCGTCCACGGTGATGCAGTTGGCCAGGTCGGGCCGGGTGATGGTGCCATCGGCCTTGCGCTCCTCACACAGCCGGGTGGGCGCGAAGTAGTAGGCGTAGCGGTTGCCGCGCTCCGGCGAGAAGCCGACGGTCCCGTGCGCCTCCACGTACACGCCCTTCTCCTGCAGATAGGAGCGCTGGGTGGTGAACCAGGTGCGCAGGTTGGACTTGGCCTCCGCCTGCTTCGCGCGGGACTGGAACTTGAGGAAGTTCGGGATGGCCACCGCGGCGAGGATGCCGATGATGGCCACGACGATCATCAGCTCGATGAGCGAGAAGCCACGCCTGGGCATGGCGGACGACGGACGGCGCATGAGAGACCCTGAGAAGAACGGAATGCGCCCGCGACGCTAGCATTGACCAGACCCGATGCGGAGGGGCGCGCCTGCTCCCCCTCCGGCCGAGCTGCCCGGAATCCCGTGCTGCTAGGATGGTGCCCACGGTGGGCCGAGGCCCGCCCAACCGACAGGGGCACATGAACTCCATCCTCCTTCCCTGGGTGCGCTGCGCCGTGGCGTTGCTCGCCCTCTCTCCGGCGCTCGCGGCGTCTCCCACCGCGCCAGCACCTCTCGACCCATCCCGGATCGCCTCCCACCTGGAGACGGAGCTGACGGCGGCCCAGCAGGCCATCGAGAGCCATGGGGCCCGGATGGAGTCCTTCCTGGTCCCCTCGCTCCAGGGGGACAAGCTCGCCATGGAAGCCAAGGCGCTGCACGCCGCGCTCCCGGACTTCATCCGCGAGAATCCGCACCTCTTCGCGGAGCTCATCAGAGATCTCGAAGCGCTCGGCGGCGGGCAGCAGGACGCGAAGGCGTCGCTGAGGCCCGGTGCGAGCATCACACAGCGCCTGAGCGCCGAGCTGCGCCAGGGCGTCATCCGGTTCGGCAACCGGGTGGGCGCGCCCCCGGCGCTCGTCGTCTCCGGCGGGGTGAGCCTGGGCTCGTACCAGGCCGGCTTCCTCTACTACTACACGCTGTTCCTCCATGACCGCGCCTGGGTGCTGCGCTCGGTGGGGCCCGAGCACCGGACCTCGCTGCGGAAGTTCGGGCTCGAGCTGCCGGAGGATCCGCCCAGCGGCTTCACCATCGTCACCGGTGCGTCGGCGGGCTCGGTGAATGCGCTGCTCTCGGCGTACGCGGGCTGCCGCGCACCGGAGCGGGTTCCCAGCAAGAGCCTCTTCTTCCAGACGTGGAACACGCTCGCCCTGGAGACGCTGCTGCAGCCGGGGAGCGTCGGCACCGACCACACCTTCTCGTCCAAGCCCGTCACGGACGCCATCGACCGCCTCAAGACCCTGGACCCCAGCGGCTGGCAGCGCTGCCGGTTCTCCCTGGGCGCGACGACCACCCGCCTCCAGAGCCGGGAGATCGAGCTCGCGCCGGCCGGCAACATCGGGAGCCCGTCGGGAGAGCAGCTCCGGCTGGCGCGTTTCACCGAGAAGTTCCTGCTCACCGCGCAGGGGGACGCGCAGCAGGCCCCCGCGTTCTGCCCCTTCCCGGGGTGTGACACCCAGGCGCCCTACTCCGCGTTCTATCCCAGGCTGGCCCAGCCGGAGGGGGGCCCCATTCCCGTGGACAACGTCTTCAACATGGTGGCCGCCTCGGGTGCGTTTCCCACCGCCTTCGAGCCGCGCGTCATCCCCCACCGCTACTTCGACACCCGGACGGGCAAGTGGATAGACGACACCACGTCCCGGTTCGCCGATGGCGGCATCTACAACAACAACCCGTTGGACCTGGCGCTGCGGATGTCCCAGTGGGAGACGGCCGCGCTCCGGGGCAGCCACCGCTTCCTCTACTTCGATCCCAACGCCGTCGATTGGAAGTGGGCGACCCAGGAGCAGCAGCGCATTCCCGGCCCCGGGCTGCTGTCCACCTACGAGGATCTGCTGGCGGGCTTCGCGGGCACGGCGATGAGTGCCCAGCTCATGGACACGCTGGAGACGGAGCCGGACATCCGCGAGCGCATCGACGTGCCGGTGCGCCATGCCCCGCTGGCGGGTGAGTACCTGCTCGCCATGAGCGCCTTCCTCGACGAGGACTTCCGCACCTTCGACTTCCACCGCGGCATGGTGGATGCCTGGCACTTCGTGTCCAAGGAGTCGGACACCCGCATCCTGTTCCAGGAGCTGGCCCACGCGAACCCCGAGGCGCCGCCCACGACGGTGGGCGTGGACTCGCCCCTCTTCGCGTGCTTCCTCGCCTTCGAGCAGTCCGGCGCCGACGAGCCGGGAACGCTGCCCGCGTGCGCCCGGCTCCAGGAGGAGAACAGCCAGAACATCCTGTCGCTCATGGCCGTCTCGCGGAAGCTGCGGAAGGATCCAACGCTGTCGCTGAGCAACAACTTCGAGCGCTTCACGGAGGCGCTGGCGACCCGGGGCTATGTGTTCCGCTCGGGCCTGTTGAAGGGGCAGACGGCCTCGGCGCTGCAGGGCAAGTTCCGCCAGGTCTTCGGGGATGCGGTGACCGAGCTGACGCACCAGCAGCCGGGCTCGCAGCAGCTGGGGTTCCAGGTGGGAACGAAGCTCGCGCTGGACAGCGCCATCGCCTACCAGCCGGTTCCGTTCTACTCACTGGTGGGCATCACCTCGGGAGGCCTGGAGCTGGCCGTCTCGCCCTCGCTGATGCACTGGAAGGAGAAGGAGCTGCGGCTGCGCACGGGCGTGCGGGCATCCTACGGAGAGTCGGTGCGGTTCTCCGGCGGCGTGAGCCCTCCGGACTTCGACACGGCGGCCTACGTGAGCGGCGCCTTCGGCTTCGGTCCCCCGCCCATCCGCTTCGAAGCGGGCCTGGGCCTGCTCACCGAGGCCTCCTACCTCCCGGACACCCGCAAGTGGGTGGCGGTGCGCTTCGCGCTGGAGGGCTCGCTGATGGTGGTGGCCGCCGAGCACCTGGAGATCAGCCTGCGCCCGCGGCTGTACCTGGACCGGGGCCGTGCGGACTCGCCGCTGTACGTGCCCACCACCGAGGGCGCCGACGCGCCCCAGAAGTTCGAGGCGCTGGGTCTGCTGCTCGGAGCGGGCTGGCGGTTCTGAGCCCAGGCGCGCTGCACCCGCGGCCCTATCCCCTCGCCCTCCGGGAGAGGGACGGGGTGAGGGTATCGGGTGAAACCGGGTTCAATCCCCTGCGTCCCCTGAAGCGCCGTGCAGGTTGACCAGGCACACCTCTGCAACGGGGTGGCACACGTCCTCGGACACACGTGTGCCACCGGGAAGGTGCCACCTCCTGTGCCAGAGGCCCACCGCTCAGGGGCCCCGAGGCCAGGATTCGCCTGCTTACGGCGGTGCCCCCCTGTCTTGAGCGGGCTTCGCGCCATGGCATGCGCGCTGCAATCAGGCTCCTGCGCAACCTCAGACGCCGCCGGGCGCACCCGCCCGGCAGGAGCCAAACCATGTTCAGCCTCCGTTCCCGATTGCTCTCCGCACTGGCCCTGGCCAGCGTGACCTTCTCCTCCGCATGCGGCCCCGTCGAGCCCCTGGAGGGCACCGACACCCCCGCCGCGGCGGAGCTGGGCCAGCGCGAGGACGCCGCCCTGGGCGAGGCGCTCAACACCGCGCCTACCGCCTCGTGGTGGTACTACGGCCAGACTCCCGAGCAGGTCTCGGATCTGCTCAGCGCCAATGGCGCCCGCCTCGTCAGCCTCCAGGTGGAGCAGACCTCTCCCCTGCGCCTCACCGTGGCCATGGTGAAGAACAGCGGCACCTACGCCAAGGGCTGGTGGTGGTACCACGGCGTGACGGGCAGCCAGCTCTCCTCCTACCTCAGCACGAACAACGCGCGCATCGTCAGCCTGTCTCCCTATGAGCTCAACGGGACGACGTACTTCGCGGCGGTGATGATCAGCAACACCGGCGCCGACGCCAAGGGCTGGTGGTGGTACTACGGCACCACCCCGTCGCAGATCAGCACCGCCCTCCAGCAGAACAACGCACGGCTGGTGGACTTCGAGAGCTACTCCACCAGCGCGGGCACGCGCTACGCGGCGGTGATGATTCCCAATACCGGCTCCGACGCGCGGGCGTGGTGGTGGTACTACGGTGTCACGGGCAGCCAGGTCTCCAGCCTCCTCTCCCAGAACAACGCGTTCCTGACCAACATCGAACCCGCAGACGCCAGCGGCTCCACGTTCAACGTCGTCATGGAGCAGAGCCCGGGCATCTCGTGGTGGTGGTACTACGGCGTCACGTCCTCTCAGCTCGGCGACAAGCTGTCGCAGAATGGTGCGCGGCTGCTGGATGTGAAGACGTACTGGTCGGGGGGCGTGCGCAGGTTCGCGGCCATCCTGGTCAACAACTCGAACGCGGCCACCACGCGCATCGGCGAGCTGATGCGCGACGGGACGGATGGCGCCACGGGCCACTACCTCAAGCAGGTGGGGGGCTCGGTGCAGGCGGCCCTGCAGGACACCCGCGTCTTCGAGCCCGCCAGCACCATCAAGGCGCTCATCGCCCTGCACGCCATGCGAGAGGTGGACGCCGGCCGCGCCAGCCTGAGCCAGCTCGTCAACGTCTACGCGCCGCCCGCCAGCGGAAGCTGCCCCACCAGCACCATCACCGGCTCGGAGACGCTGGGGGACGCCATCTACCGGATGCTCGAGTTCTCCGACAACCAGCGCACCCGGGCGGTGATCGACGAGTTCGGTTTCGCCCCCATCAACCAGACGGCCGACACCGTGGGCATGGCCTCCACCCAGCTCAACCACTACCCGGGCTGCGGTGGCCCGGTGGCCAACGCGCTCACGCTGGCGGATGCCGGCCGCATGTACGAGGGCATCGCCAACGGCACGCTGCTGTCCGCCTCCAGCCGCACCGCCCTGTACCAGCGCATGCCCGAGCAGGCGGGTGACTTCACCGGCATCCGGAGCGCGCTGATGACGCTGGTGGACCAGGAGGGGGCGCGCTACGGGTTGAGCGCCAGCGCCCTCAGCCAGTACAAGAGCCGCCTCGTCACCCACTACAAGGCGGGCGGCTACACGCTGTGCGGCAGCGGCTCGTGCCTGGAGTACCGCTCGGTGGCGGGCTCGGCGGAGGTCCCCCGGTGCTCTCTGGGGATGACGGTCAACCAGAACTACGTGTGGGGCATCTTCATCGACGGAGCCAGCAGCAAGACCGCGGCGGACAACACCTTCACCACCTCCAAGGTCGAGCCTCTGCGCGAGCCCATCCGCGCGGCCCTCTCCAACTGGAGCGCCTGCTACCCGTAGTCTCCCCTCACCCGAGATGACCCCGGGCCCTTCCCCCTCCAGGCGGGGAAGGGCCCGGAGCAGTTCCGAGCCTCAAGGGGTGGAGCCTCCGCCAATGGAGGCTGCGGGAATCGAACCCGCCGCCGGAGGCATCCGGCGAGAGCGCTCCAGAGCGGTCGAGAGCGCTATGCTCCGGGATCGATCAACCCGCGCGTCTTTTGACGTCACGGGGACGCTCGTTCCGGTTCATGCCGCGCCTTTTCCCCTGACGCCGGGTCGAATCAGCCCGCGTTGACACATGCCGCCGTCATGTACGGCCCGCAGCCCGGGTATTGCCGCATCAAATTCTCCTTCGCCTGCCGGCGAAGCTCCCCGCAGACGGTATTGTACTCCCCTGTCAGCATCCCTCCCGAGGCCGTCTCTCCGACGGGACACCCTGCACTATTTCTTCCGATCGAGGCTATCCCCTCCCAGGTAGCCTTGTTTTGTTGCCCCTTCTTCCTTTGAGGGAGAACACCGGCGCGCTGCCCTGGGGAATGAAGCTCGAGATCCAGGCCCCGGACGATCGGGGCCGCGAGGTTCGGCAGTCTCATCGTATCTCTCCTGTTTGCATGAATATTAATACGTTCGAATACCTGTCCACCACACCGTGCGAGCTCTTTGGGCGCCGCGCCGTCAAATCAAGAGCCCCAGGAGCGGCGACAAGAGCCCGTCGCCGCCGTCGATGACCGTCTGGCAGCCCTTGATGCAATCCGCGTTGCCGAAGCAAAAGACCTCGCAGAGAGGATCGCCGATCGTGCTGATGAGCCCCGACGGTTCGACGCGCGCAATGGGAACCGAGGACGGCCCCCTCCGGACGGGCCTGGCTTGTGCGGGCAGCTTCATGATTCACTCCTTTCAATGGGCCTCTCGGGCCCTCGAGCCGCGGCGGCGCGGGCGAATTCAATACGTATTCATTTTATAGATTCCGCCGATCAGCACCGGCTTGACGTCGTTGACGTCGACGGTAAACCGCAGCACCTTGAGCGGCTCCGTCGTCAGCTTGTCCGGGTTGAAGAAGGTGAGCGACGTATCCCAGCACTCGGATCCGGGGCGGCATATCGGGCTGTGGCTCACGCTCACGTCGCGGAGGTTCAGATTCTTGTCGGCGGCCGAGCGGAGCTTATCGGCGACGATGAACCCCTCGGTGACGGCGAAGTTCCTGGCCCGCTCCTGAGGCGAGGTGCCGGTGTTGCGCAGCTCGAGAAAGAGGCGGCCCAAGAAGCCCCAGAGCTTGTCGTCGAGGTCCTTTCCGAGCCGCTTCGAGAGTTCGGCGGCCGACCAGCCAACGAGGCCGGACAGGCAAGGGTCGATGGCGGGCACGACGTTCCCGTTCGCGAGGCGCTCGCTGCCCGTGATCCACCCGGGGACGGACACGCGCACGCACGACTCCGCGAGGAACTGCGTGAGCTTCACATAGACGTCCTGCGAATAAGCGGACATCGGCTTTATGACGTAAACCGGGTGCTCGTCGATGCTCAGGGTCCACGTGATCAAGGCGGCCCTCGCGCGGTGGCTCGTGAGGTGGAGGGCGAGCTCATTTCCGGTGGTAATCGGCGTGCCGCCGTTCTCCGCGGTCAGCGCGTCGCGCCTCGCCTCGGACGCGTGCTCGAACCCGAGCTTCCCGACGGCGTAGACGAGCGGTCTCGCGAGCGCGGCGCTCGTCCCGCACCCGCAGCCGGAGGGCCTCACCTGCGTATCACTGATCTGCGTCATTCTCATCTCTCCGAGCTACATTCGTTCCACGATTGTACGCGCCCGATGAGCACGGGACGGACCTGGCTCACGTCGACGGTCACGCGGTGAACGACGCGGGCGCCATGGACGCGCTCCGGATTGAAGAAGACGAGCCGAACGTCCCAGCAGTCGGACCTGGGGCGGCAGCGCTCGTTGCGCTGGACGCCAATATCGTCGAGCGTCATCCCGCGCATATACATCGCCTGGAGCGGGCCGCCCTGGGAGGCCGCGTGCGCGAGGGCGAAATTGGCCGCCCTCTCCGGAGGTGACAGGCCCAGGCTCCGCTGCGCCGCGCGGAGCCGGTCGACGAAGCGCTGGAGCGGCGCGGGCCTCTCGACGCGCTCAGGGCTCGCCGGGTCCCCTTCGAGCGCTATCGCGAAGACGCGCATGAGCCCGACGTGATTCGAGACCACGGATACCTCGAGCATGTCCCGAGCTGCCAAAAGCGCAGAGACCCTGCCCCGGAATTTGATTCTCACGAGGCGCTGCGTGTAGGTCCGCCCGCCGTCTTCCGCGGAGGGCACAAACTCGATCACCGTTGGCGCGAGCGTGAGGCGATCGTCGTCGCCCCTACCCACGCTCGCGCGGACCTCCGCGCGAGCGTGGGCAGAGGCGCCCACGGCAACATAAATGCTGAGGACTCGATCGGTGGTATCCGCCGGCGCGAAGATCTCCAACCGGGAGAGCGCGCCGCCCTCCGAGGTCGAGCCGCGCAGGGTCGTCTCGCCGTCCTCCCACGTGACGTCAAGCATCGGCGGATCAGCCTTGCCGAGCTCGCCGGGGATGGATGTCTCCTCGACCCGTAGCTTGAAATCTTCCCTGAACGACGCCAGCCAGCGCTTCCGGTCCTTTGCAGTCCCGTCCCACGCGATCCAGTCGAGCACGCGCGGCCCTGAGCGGCCCTGGGTGAGGTTCCATGACGAGCGATCTCTGAGCGGCAGGTCCGGCTCGAATTCGCACAACCGTGAACCCGTGGCGCTCAGCAAAGCCCGCGCTGGGCTCAGCCAGTCGGGCTCCGGCGAGAGCCACGTCGGATCCAGGTTTATGACGGGCACGACCTCGCCGTTGAGGAGCGTCGCCGTCCCGGCGATCTGCCCCGCCACGGTGACCACTCCGTTGAAAGGTGGGTCGAGCAGGAGGCCCCTCAGCTTTTCATACATCTTCCTGGAGAAGGGGCCCCCAGGTCGTATCGCGTACACGGGGCGCTCATCGATGCTCAGCGTCCAGGTCACCAGTTCGGCGTCGCTGGGTACGCGCTCGAGATAGTCGCGGAGCTCGGCGTTGCTATGGGCGTTCCACGTGTCGCGGCGCTGGTAGGTCCCGGGGTCGAACCCGAGCGCGCCGGTCACGAGGACGGGTGGGCCGGACGCGCCGTCGCCGCACCCGGCGGGGAGCACCCCCTTGCCGGCGCCCGCCGCCACGCTTGTATTTGTATCGGTATCCATCGTTTTTCCCATCGCGCGGCTCATGCTGTCCAATAGCTCCGGCGAGGCGTTATTTGAATGGGCTCGACGCCGGCGACGTCGACGGTCGTGCGGTAGACGAGCCTCGCGCCGCCGTCCGCCTGGTCGGGATCGCAGAGCACCATGAAGACGTCCCATACGTCCGCCCCGGGGCGCGAGAGCGGAGCGGGGCTCGCGTCGATCGACGCGAGCCCGAGGCCTTGCGACAGGGCGTGAGCGAGGAGGTTCTCCGTCCCGCTGGTGGTCGCTGCCTGGACAGCGGCGAAGTTGATCGCTCGCTCCCTCGAGGACACGCCCTGGTTGACCAGAAGACCGTAGAGGCCATCCATGAACGTCTGCAGGGCGGCCTCTTCGATGATTTGGTCGGCCTTCTCGACCGTCACGGCCTGGATACCCACGTAGCAATTCGGCTCGACAAGGAGAATGTCGGCCTTGAGGTTCTTCACCTTCGTTACGCCCGTGCCGACGGTGATATGCGTGGGCTGCCCATCGGCGAAGAACGTGGCCCGAAGGCCGGGCGGGACGTCGATCTCCTCGGCGATCAAGTCAATTTCATGCTCTCCGACGCCGAAGGCCCTGGATATGCGGTAGTTCGAGCCGGCGCCCGCGCGCGGCGGCTCCTCTCTCGACACGATCACCTCGGCCGGGTTCTGGGCGGCTCCGCCCGGCGGCGTGTTCTCGAGCCGGAAATCGACCACCGCTCCTTTCTCCGCCCGAAAGACGATCGAAGAGACCCAATCGAAGGCTCCCGGCTGCCCCGCGACAGGCTGCGGCGAGTCGATCAAGGTGTGCGCATAACGATTGGAGCCCACGCTGGCGCTGACGTGACCTGTCGAATCATACGTGTGAAAATAGACCCTCATCCGCCATAGCGATCCATCGCCATTGATCTCCAAGGACGCCTTGAGCGCGTAGCCGGCGCCGGAGAGGGTCATGCCTTCCCGGCTGCTGACCCGCATCTCCGCGCGAGAACTGTCGGCGATGAGGATCTCTCGACCCCGGTACGTGAAGGTCTTCAGCGGGATAGCCCCCGTGCTCGGTGGCTCTACCGATAGCGTGAGCTTCGCGAGGCCAGGCCGGCCCGGTAGCGGGGTCACCTTGCCCCTCTGAATGAATCCCCCGTCCAGCGAAGGCGCCGTGAGATCAACCTTCGCGGGCGCCGCCGCCACCGCCCCTGCGATCTGGATCGCGTCGACCACGGCGGTCGGGGAGTCGATAAGAGGGCGGAAGGAGGAGACCTCGATGACAGGGATTACCTGCCCGTCGAGGAGCGAGGCGCTGCCAGCGAGCTCGCCCGCCACGACGAAGCGAGCCTCCGGCGAGGCGGTGTCGGCGGCGTTGACGATGCTCTCTCGGAACGCGGCCGCGAGGCTCGGCGACGTGCACTGGAGCGCATAGACGGGCGCTCCGTCGATATTCAGCGTCCACACGATTGAATTGAAGTCCGACGCGGCGGCGAGGCTCCTCCCGGGCCTGAGGAGATACCTGGCGAGGCCATGGCGATCGCCGATCGGCCTGCCGTTCGTCGCGTAGATGCGGTCGCGGCGCTCGCGGCTCACGAAGTCGAAGCCGAGCGTGCCGAGGACGAATACCTGCGAGCCAGGCGCGGAGGCGCCGCATTCACAGCCCGAGGGAGACACCTCGGCCGCCGCTTTTTCGGCGGGCGCTTGCGTGGACGACATCAACAATCTCCGTATTCGTGGTGGTTGGTCATTGTCTCGGCGCGAAGGGCCATCGCTCAGCGGACCTGCCAGCTCCGCGTGTTGCCGATAAGAACCGGCTCGACATCGCTCACGTCGACAGTAAACCGGAAGATTTGCCGCGCCCTCCTGCGCCGCGCGAGCGGGTCAAAGAACGTGAGCTTCACGTCCCAGCAGTCGGACTCGGGGCGGCAGAGCGGGCTCCGCTCCACATCGACGCGCTCGAGCTTCATGCCGAGCCTCGTCGCCTCGAAGAAGACGCGGTACGTCTCGTAGGCGTTCGTCGCGGAGAAATTGAGCGCGCGGTGCTGCGGCGCCTCGCCGACGTTGCGCATCTCGAAATAGACGCGATCGAGATAGTTCGCGAGCTCGGCCTCCACGATCCTGTGGTTCACCCCGAGCGGGCCCGGGGGCTCCGGGGGGCTCGTCCGGAGGCTCTCGACGAGCGCCGCCGTGGTCCAGCTATTCAGCCCGGCGAGCTCCGGCTCGATCACCGGGAGCACCTGGCCGGAGATCAACTCGACCACTGCGCCCGTCTTTCGCGCCGGGACCGAGACGCGGTGGTCCGCGTCGCCGATGAATTCGACGAGCGTCTCATAAATCTGCTCGGCGAAGGGGCCCGACGGCCGGATGGCGTAGACGGGATAGCTCTCGATGCTCAGCGTCCAGACGATCGACGCCGCGTCGGTCGGGTTCTGCGTCAGATATGCCTTCAGGTTCAGGCCGTCGAGGAGCCAGTTGGGGCTGGATTGGTTGAAGATATCCCGGACCCCTTCGGTCCCGAAATCAAACCCGAGCGTGCCGATCGCGAACACGAGAGGGCTTTGACCTCCCCCGCAGCCGCACCCGCAGTCGGCCGGGTGAACGCCGCGGTGCGCGGCGCTCGCGCCGGCCCGAGGTCTCTGGGGCGCCGGGCCCGAGGATGCCGAGATGCCCGCCGCTTCCACTGTCTGCTCTGTGGCCGTCATGGTCTGTCCTGCCTTCGCATCGAGCCATCGGATCGCGCCCGTGACGTCCAGGCGCCCGCGAAAGAGCCGGTCGCACTCGTCTGCTGGCTGCGCCTCGCACGTGATCGCGCTCTCGAGGAGCGCCTCGAAGATTTCGCGCGGCGAGGTGCCGCGGCCCCGCCGCATTTCGCGGCTCAAGAGGAGGGCCACCACGCCGGAGACGATCGGGGCGGCGTAGCTCGTGCCCCGCCGCCGCGCCGTCCCGCCGCCCGGGACGGCGCCCTCGATATCTTCCCCGGGAGCGAGGATGCCGTGATCGTGATAGTCCTCGCCGTGGTTGCTGAACGGCAAAGGCGCGCCTCTCGCATCCATCGCCCCGACCACGAGCACCGATTTGGCCGCCGCCGGCACGTGGACGCAGCGGCAGCCGTCGTTGCCGGCGGCGGCGACGAGGAGCGCGCCTTCGGCCTCGCAGAGCTTGACCGCGTCGGCGAGGGGCCATGCCATTTCCGCGGACCACGCGAGCTCGCCGCCGCTCAGGTTGATGATCTTCGCGCCAGAGGTCACGGCCTGGGTGATCGCGCGCGCGAGATCGGTCTGCGTCGCCGCCTTGACCGCGCCGCCGCCGCCGTCGCCGAAAATGGGGGCGATGAGCCCTCTGCACTCCGGCGCGACACCGGCGACCGGGCTCTGGTGGCGGCCAAAAAGGAGGCTCGCGACGAAGGTGCCGTGCTCGGTGGCCGCCGCGTCGCCAGCCACCGCGGGCACCAGCGTGGGCAGCACCGTCAGATCGGCCCCTTCGAAGCAGGGGTGCGAGAGATCGACCGGGCCGTCGAGCACGGCGACGGTGACGCGCGGATCCCCGAGTGTCTCCGCCCACAGCTCGGCGAGGCCAGGCAGCATCGCGCGCCTACTCGCCGCAGGCTTCCATGCAGAGCTTTTGGGCGAACGGGTCGACCAAGAGCGCGCAGGCGGCCACGCACGCTTCGTTATTATTCGAAGGCGACACGCGGCGCGCGGGCGCGTCGTCCGGCGCGCTGGCTCGGGGGACCGGCTTGATCTGCTTCGGCAGCTTCATGGAGCTCTCCCTCGCAACTCTACGCAACAGGCCGCCAATCCGAGCGAATGATTGTCCGCGCGGTCCGCTCGATGGGATGTTCTCTTCGCTCAGCCGCCGAGCAGATCGCTCACGGCGCGGCTTCCGCCGCGGCACGCTTGCAGGCAAGCCTTATCGCCCTCGCAGAGGAGCGGGCATGCAATGGGCGTCGCGATCTTGACAAAGGGGCTCATCACGCTGGTGAACCCCGACCAGATGTCATCCAGGAAATCGGACGGCGCGACGCCGGACCGCACAGCCTGGGAACGCCGTGACGCGACCGGCTTTACCTGTCGGGGTAGCCTCATAATCTCTCCACTCCACAGGAAGCGATCGGTAAACGCAGCGCTTACGCAAATGGGTAATAAAGCTGCCAAGACAGCGTTTCACGGCGCGACGCTCACGGTCAAGCCCGATCGCTTGCGCGCCGATTAACAACTCGATTGCGTGGAGTGGAGGCGGCGGGAATCGAACCCGCGCCGGGCGGTGCGAAACTCCCAGCAGAATCGCGCCCTTACCTCGCAACCGCTCGGAATGCTTGGGAGTCGATATCCCGCCGCGTCCCCTGGTGTCCCGCCCCGTTCAACAAGGCGGCTTCCTACCGCGCCCCCTCGCGTGCTCGTTCTTCGCCGACGGAGCGTGCTGGCATACTCCAGAACGGGACCCATCAGGTTCTCACTTGATTCGAGGGCCCGGCCATGCGGCTCCGAGCGTGCATCGCACTTCTGCTCTATGTCTCCGCCTGCGCTACGTCAGCGCCCACCCCAACAGAGCCAGCGGCCCGGGATCCGAGGCTCGCCAACCTCCAGCGCGCGGCGAAGCTGCCCTGGACGGATGGGGGGCGGTGCGCCGTCCGCGAAGCTTCTGAGCCCTGGCCCGTGCTGGCGGAGCGGTGCTTTCATGCCCTCGACCATGACCGGGTTCGGTTTCGGGACATCACGGGCAGATGCGCCGTCGCCTCCGCAGGCGCGGCAGTGGGCGTCGGACTCTGTGTCTTGGCGGCGCCAGAGATCATCGTGGGTGCAGTGATCGTCGCGGGCGTGGTGGTGGTGGGATTCGCCATCAAAGAGGCCCTGGACGCGTATGCGCTGGATATGGGCCACCCCGAGGTAAGGCCTGTGCCTGAAACGCGGCCCGTGCCTGAAACAGCGCCCGCCCCGCAGAAACCCTCGCCGGAAAAAAGGCCCAAGCCGGAGCCCAAAGGGCCGGACTTCCCTCCCGTGGGGCCAACCGACATCTCTGAACGAGAGCGACGTCGCAGGTGCGAGCCCATACCGGAACCGCACGCGGGCGAGGATGACGCGCATAACAGGTGCGCCGATCAGTTTCCGCCCAACCGTTATCCCGGAATGGATGTGCTCGTGGGCGGTGTGAGCTTCGATGCACTGCAAGTCGGCGTGCGTGTGCTGTGGGAAATCAAGACCCATCGATTTGACGCATACCCTGACTTTGTCCAAGACAAGGAAATCAAGAAGGAAATGATTCAAATAGAGAAGCAGCGAAAAGCTGCGGCGGCATGCGGATATGGCTATGTCGTTGGGGTGAGCACCGAAGCGCACAAAGCCGCGCTGCTCGAAGAAAGTCCCGCTCTCAATGTTGTTGTTACGGGTGCACACGATGACCAAGCGTAAAGCCCTCACCCTCATCGTTTACGCGCCTGCGCTCGTGGGCAAAGACGGACGCACGCTCGATGTCGTCCATGGGATGGAGAAGGCGCTCCCCGGCTTGCGCCTGGAGTGGCGGCTCTCCGAAGGCGGGCGGCCCATCGCATTGCCGCAGCGCGACGCGTGGCTCGTAGAAAGCATTGAGGACGGGGGATTCCCTCTCGTGTGCAACGGGGACGAGAGTTACCCCGTGACGGTTTGGGGAATGGGAAAATCGGGACTCCTTAGCGCAGGCGGTCAGGACCAGTTTGAAGTGCATGCAAAACTGCCACTAGGCGAGCCCGTGATCGCGGCAGCAGCGAATGTGCTGGAAGGAATGGCGCAAGGGGCGCGCGCATTTTGGGGGCACGCGTCGCCGTATGGTTATGGCTCGGAAGTCGCGCAGCAATTTCGCCGCTCGCCTCATGGACCGGAGCGCTCACCCCGTGGGCTTCCCATGCTCAACCTTCCAGAGAAGCTCCCCGCGCCTGAGATTCCGTGTTTCCTTGGGTGGCTGAACTATTGGTCTGCCGCTGCCGCGAAGGCCATCGGGTTCCCGGATCCTGCTCGCGACGCCGAGCTGCTCTCGCGGGCGCACCGCACGCCGTCGGGTGGGTGGGTCGTGCAGCTAACGGATGCACCGCTCGATTACGACAACCCGGCCCACCTGGACGCGCTCAAACGGGCCTACGAGCGCTTCCCGGAGATTGGCGGACGCTCCACCCCCTGAGACGCGGCACGGCTCGCAATGGCCGTGCTCAAGGCCCCGCCTTCTGGCTCACCCCACCTGAGCCCGGACACCCACCCTGACCATCTCCCGGGGAGAGGAGACATCACACACATCCCGGAAGAGGATGAGCGGACTCCGTCAGCGCACGGCCACGGTACGGCCGCGCCAGTCGGCGGAGCTCCAGCGCTGGAAGGAGCCGAAGTCCTCGAAGCGCTCGGCGCTCTTCTCCGGCATCAGCGTCTCGCGTTTGAGCATCTGGAAGGAGGACTTCACCCTTCCCTCCACGAGCGCCTCGCGAGCCACCAGCACGCGCGAGCCATCCGGGGAGAAGCCCGCGAGCTCCACGTAGCCGAGCACCGGCTCGGTGGCCGCGGGTGCCACCGTGTCCAGCACCCACGCCCCACCCTCCTGGTGGAAGACCCACAGCTCGGTCCAGCTCTCGAGCATCTGCACCGCCACCGCCACCGCCGAGCCCTGGGCCGAGCGCCGCACCGAGCCCGGCCACACCAGCCCATAGGTGCAGCGCTCGGACAGCACCGCCTTCGGCTCCTTCGCGTCCACCAGGCGCATGCAGGTCTCTCCCGGCTGACCCTGGGCCAGCTCGAGCACGGGCCCGGAGCCCGGCTTCTCCACGGCGGGCTCCACCGCATGGCGCGAGGCCCCCACCCGCACCGCGGCGGCCGCATAGGCCGGCTTGTCCTCCTCGGCCAGCTCCGCCTTCAGCACACGCGCCAACTCCTCCACCGAGCGCTCACTGGCCTTCGCGCCACGCTGCGCCTCACCGCGGCGGGAGAACTGATACGCCAGCGCCGCGTACACCTCGGCCCGCCGCAGGTGGAGCCGGTTGGCGAGGTACGCCGGCAGCTTCGCCGCGTCCACCTGATCCAGCACCGAGCTCCGCCACTCGTTGAGGGCCTGCTGCTCCACGGGATTCGTCGCCGGATCGATGCACTCCGGCCGCGTCAGCGCGAGCGCCGCCCGGACGCGCGCCTCGGGACCGCCGCCGAGCGCCAGGACGCGGCGGAAGGCCTCGCCGTCATAGCAGACGCGGGTGCGGCCCTCGCGCTCGAAGCTGACGAGCTTCACCCCGTAGCTGGCGGCCACGTCGAGGTGCGCGGCCAGGGCCGCGTCGTTGGTCTTGTTGGAGGTGGCGCGCCGGGCGAGCCGGTCCGCCATCGTCCCCAGCGCGTCGAAGAGCTCCGGCCCCACCTGGGAGGCGGGTGCCGCGCGCAGCAGCGCCGCCGCGTAGCCGATGCCCAGCGCCTCCGAGCCCGAGGAGTCCTTCAGGAACTCCACCACGGCCTGGAGGCGGGCCACGCTCGTCTCATCCAGGCGGTAGACGCGCACCTGGTGCGAGCGCACGTAGCCGGGGCGCTCGCGGCGATGGTCGTACACCTGGATGAACCCCTGCCGTTCCCCGCGGACCTCGAGCCACTCGCCCTGCCAGAGCGTGGCCTGGCGGGCGGCGGAGTCCTGGGGCGCGGCGCGCAGGGGCGCCTGGTCCTGCACCACGAGGGCGATGACGACGAGCGTGGCGAGCATGGTCGTTACTCCTCCTGGGAGGACGGCTCCCCGGCGTTGGCGAGGGCGTCGGACGAGGGCTTCGGCGCGCCCGCGTACCCGGCCGTCTGCGGCTGGCCCAGCAGGTTGCCGGCGATGAAGCCGCCGGCCTGCGGCGGCGCGATGATGACCTGGATCTTGTCGGAGAGCTTGTCGGCGAGCGTCTTCTGGATGAGGAGCGGGTTGCGGCTGATGAGCTCGGCGTCGCGGGCGAGCTGCTCGGAGGCGGCCTTGCCGGTGACCTCCACGCGGTAGGCATCGGACTCGGCGAGCTTGCGCCGGGCATCGGCCTCACCGGCGGCCTCGATGCGGTGGGCCTCGGCCTCGGCGGTGGCCTGCGTCAGCCGCGAGACCTTGGCGGCCTCGGCCTCCAGGCGGCGCTGTTCGATCTCCTTCTCCTTGAAGGGGAGGACGTGGCGCATGGCCTCGGCCTTGGCCCTGGCGGCGATGATCTCCTCGTTGCCGGCGGCCTCGGCGGCCTTCTCGCGGCGGACCTTGTCGGCCTCGGCCTCCAGGGCGGACTGCTTGACCTGCTTGTCCTTGAGGTCGAGCGTGTAGCGCATCTTCTCCGCGTTCAGCTCCTCGGAGAGCAGCGCCTCCATGCCGGTGCGGTACTGCTGGGGCAGGTCCACGTTGCCCAGGGTGACCGAGCGGAGGATGACGCCATCGGCGGCCAGCAGGGGCGTGAGCTCCTCGGTGAGGTCCTTTTGAATCTGCACGCGGTGGGTGGAGAAGATCTCCCGGACGGTGTGCTGGGCGAAGTGGCGGCGCAGCACGCCGTCGATGACGGGCTCGATGATCTCCTGGCCCACGTTCTCCGGGAGGCGGGCGGCCAGGGTGCGGATCTTCTCCGCGTCGAGCAGGTAGCGGATGTTGACCTCGACGCCGATGGACAGGCCCTCCACGGACTGGAAGGGCGCCGCGGACGTGGCGCTGGCGCTGCGGGAGGGCTGGTAGGTCTGATCCTTGAGGCTGTAGCGGCTGAGCCGGTGCACCTCGGGGATGAGCAGGGACCAGCCCTCGTGGAGCTCGGAGACGTTGCCGGTGAGCCGGTTGACCCGGATGCCCACCTCGCCCGGCTCGATCATGCAGAGGGGCTGGGCGGCCACGGCCCCAGCCACCATGCCGGTCACCGCCAGCCCGGCCATCACCCGGCGGCCCCGCTGGGTGTAGACGAGCCACCGGCCCCGGCTGACCATCCCGCGCGCCGCCTCGCCGGCCAGCGACACCATCTGCTTGAGCACCTCGCCACGCTTGGGCTCGGGGTGCTTCGTCTCGTTCTGCTTCGTCTCGTTCCGCTGCTGCTCGTTCTGCGTCTCGTGGCTCATGCGTGCCCTCTCCGCGGGGAGGGCATTGCAGGAGCGATGCCGGGCAGGCGAGCGGCCACGGCCAGAGGGACGGGCTCCGGCGGGCCTCCACCCGCGGCGCCCGTGCGTGGCCGTGCGGACTCACCGCGTGGCTGGGGCGACCCACCGGTGTGGCCCATAAAACCTTTTCCGGGGCCATGCGTAGAAGCGTCCATGCTCAAGCACTCGCTCCTGTGTCTCGGCCTGATGGCGCTGCCCGGTTCCGCTTCCGCGGAGCCCAACCCTCCCGCCAAGGCCCCGCCCCCGCAGACCCGTCCCGCCGTGGCTCCCGGGACGCTCGAGGCGGCCATCTCCGCCCCCAAGGTGCAGATCGCCCTGCTCCTGGACACCAGCAGCAGCATGGACGGCCTCATCGAGCAGACCAAGCGCCAGCTCTGGACGGTGGTGAATGCCTTCCAGAAGGCCCAGCGTGACGGGCAGCAGGCCCGGCTGGAGCTGGCCCTCTACGAGTACGGCAACGACGGGCTCTCCGGCGAGGGCGGCTACATCCGCCAGGTGGTGCCGCTCACCACGGACCTGGACCGGGTGTCCGAGCAGCTCTTCGCCCTGAAGACGAACGGGGGCAGCGAGTTCTGCGGCCAGGCCATCCAGAAGGCCACGCAGCAGCTCGAGTGGAGCAAGTCGAAGAAGGACCTCAAGCTCATCTACATCGCGGGCAACGAGCCCTTCTCGCAGGGGCCGGTGGCGTTCCGCACCGCCATCTCCGCGGCGAAGGAGCACGGCATCATGGTGAACACCATCCACTGCGGCCCCCCGGAGGCCGGGGCGAGCGGCGGCTGGGCGGAGGCGGCGCGCTTCGCGGGCGGGCAGCCCTTCAACATCGACCAGAACCAGGCCGTGGCCATGGTCGCCGCGCCCCAGGACGAGGAGATCGCGAAGCTGGGCGTGGAGCTGAACAAGACGTACCTGAGCTACGGACGCTCCGGCGCGGAGGCCAAGAAGCGGCAGGAGGCCCAGGACGCCAACGCCAGCACCAACGTGGTCAGCGCCACCACGCGCGCCATGTCCAAGGCCTCGCGGCTCTACGACAACTCGGGCTGGGACCTGGTGGACGGGACGAAGCAGGGCAAGGTGAAGGTGGAGACGCTCAAGGACGAGGAGCTGCCCGAGGAGCTGCGCGGCAAGAGCGCCGAGGAGCGCAAGGCCGTGCTCGCGGCCAAGGAGAAGGAGCGCACGGAGCTGCAGGCCCGCATCCAGAAGCTCAGCACGGAGCGGCAGCAGTACCTCGCCGGCAAGCAGAAGGAGCTGGCCGCGGAGGGCAAGAACACGCTCGACAAGGCCATCCTCGACTCGGTCCAGACCCAGGCCAAGGCCCTGAGCTTCACGCTGGAGTGAGGGCGGGTGATATGACGCGTGGCGTCGAGCGGGAGGGGTATGCCAAGCTGCGCGCCCCCCCGCCTCGTACGACCGAAAGGAAGCGTCTTGAGTCAGCCGCGCCCCCTGGAGTTTGCCCGCAGCACGGAGAAGGAGCCCCACCTCGAGCGAGCCCGCGCCATCCTGCGTGCGCACCCCGAGCTCAAGGATCTGTGCGGCCCCACTCCCATCACGGCCCTGTTCGTCCTGCTGCTGGTGGGAGGACAGGTGGCAATCGCCTGGGCCCTGCGTGACTCACCGTGGTGGGCGCTGCTGGCCACCGCGTGGCTGGTGGGCGCCTTCATCGATCACGGGCTATGGGTGCTCATCCACGAGTGCACCCACAACCTCGTCTTCCGCAGCCCGCGCCTCAACGCCGTGCTGCAGCTCTTCACCAACCTGCCCATCCTCTTCCCCGCGGCGGCCTCGTTCCGCAAGTACCACCTCATCCACCACCGCTTCCAAGGGGACCCGGAGCTGGACGCGGACCTGGCCACCCCCTTCGAGGCGAAGCTGATCGGCAACTCGTTCTGGGGCAAGGCCTTCTGGGAGCTCAACTTCTGGGCCTTCCAGGCCATGCGCGTGTCGCGGCTCAAGCGCATCCCGCTCGTCGATGGCTGGTACATCGCCAACTTCGCCATCCAGCTCGCCTTCATCGCGGGCGTCTGGGCACTGCTGGGGCCTCGCGCGCTCGTCTACATGTTCCTGGCGTCCATCTTCGCCATCGGCCTGCATCCGCTGGGCGCGCGGTGGATCCAGGAGCACTTCCTCGTCAAGGCGCCCCAGGAGACGTACTCGTATTACGGGCCGCTCAACTGGGTGGCCTTCAACGTGGGCTACCACAACGAGCACCACGACGTGATGCGCGTGCCCTGGACGCGCCTGCCGAAGGTGCGCCAGCTGGCCCCCGAGTTCTACGACACGCTGCACTACCACACGTCGTGGACGGCCCTCTGGCTGAAGTTCCTCTTCGATCCCTCGCTGTCGCTCTACAGCCGCATGACGCGCACCGGTGGCTCGGGAGACGGCACGGTGCGGGCCGAGGACTCCGCCAAGGCGGCCTGAGCGGGACACGGGCCAGGTGCCCCGCGAGGGCCCGGCTCAACCCAACGCGGCGAGGGGGGACTCGGCGTAGCGCGTGAGCAGATCCCTCGGCGTGCCGAAGACGGCGATGGCCCCGGCGGAGTGGAGCTCCTCGTCCGTGAAGCCGCCGCACACCAGCCCGACGCACCGCATGCCCAGGCGCACGGCGCCCTCCACGTCGTAGGGCACTGCCGCGATGGCCAGGGTGTCGTCGGTCGCATCGAGGCCCAGCAGCCGGATGGCCTCGGCGGGAATCTCCTCGTGCAGCCGGTTGCGGTCCACCTCCGCGTCCGTGGTGCGCGCGTCGATGAGATCCTCCACCCCGAGCAGCTCGATGTAGTGCTCCAGCTCGTCGGGGTCCGCGGTGGAGGCCAGGGCGATGCGCCACCCTTCCTCGCGCAGGTGCCGCAGCAGCTCGGGGGCGCCGAGGAAGGGCCGCACCTTGTGCAGGTACTCCTCGTGGAAGAGCGCGCGGTGGAAGCTCGCCAGCTCATCGGCGTAGCGCAGGTACTCGTCCTCCGGGAGGAATACGGAGAGGAACTGGTCCCCCATGCGGGCCATCTGCGCGAGCACCCGCGGCAGACGCACCTGGCGGCCATAACGGGCCAGCGCTTCCTGCCAGGCCCGCGCACGAAGCACGTTCGTGTCCACCAGCGTCCCATCCACCTCGAAGACGATTGCCTTGGGCACTCCGTGCATCCTCCGGTTACGAAATTGCGCACTCCAAACCCCCGTAGCCACGCGGGAAAGTCCGGGGCCGGCTCAGGACAGTGCCAGTGGCTCCCTGGTGCCCCCCGCTCGAAGGGGCTAGCGCCCGCCCTCCACGTCCCCCAGCAACCGGACAGGCTGAGGGATGGACTGGGGTCGAGCCTCGGCTACATCATCTGCCATGCCGGTGATGATTACGGCCCGCTCACGGGCTTGTCCCGTCACGACAGGCTCTCGCTGCGCTTGCGCTGGGACTTCACCTTGCTGTGAGCAACGCCGGTGGCAAGGGGCAGGTTGGCTCCTCTTGCCTGGGCCTACCAGGTGAGGAGGATCGCCAGGAGACCCCCCCAGGATCATCAACCAGAATCGAGGGGAGGAGACAGCTGAGGTGCAGGCACGGTGGGCAGGAGCGAAGGCCCGCGCAGGCCGCGGCGGTGCGCGGCGAGGGTGTCGGTCATGGGCCAGCATCTCCATCGAAAGCCGTCTCGGCGAGGGCTCGTGCTTCATCGTCCAGCTGCCCTCACGCGGCCGGGACAGGCAGCGGGACACCGAGGTGCGCCCGCCGTCCACTAGCCGCGTGACCCTGACGCAGGCCCCCTCCCGGGCCAGACAGGTCAACGCCCCTCGGGCGCCAACTGCTCGAGCGTCTCCGGGGCGATGAGGTCCAGGCTCTTCAGCCGGGAGACCGTGGACGGGGCCACGCAGTTCCCATCTTCGGTCAGCTCGAAGCGCAACGGGTTGAACGTGACGTGCATCCCGGTGCGGGTTCCCACCTCGGTCCCGCTCGTGTCACCGATGAACTCGAAACGCTGCACCGGGCCACTTCCCGCCGAGAAGATGTCGGGAGTCAGGGTGGTGTCCGTATACGAGAAGCAGGTGGACTGGGGTGGGCACGCTTCGCCCCCGGAGGAGGGGACGCGCATGTCCGTCACGCGCCATCCCGGATCCGGAACGTAGAGCTGCTCCGTCCGGCTGCCCTGGGCCTGGCTCCAGTCGGCCCGGGTCTCCTTGGCGGACATGAAGAGCTCCGCGCTCACGGAGGTGCCGTTGTTGATGAGCCGCACCCTCGCGTTCACTTCCGGCCCATGGCCACTGAAGTCCGCGTCACCGGCCGGGCGGGCCCCGGGGTCACTGCCCTCGCCGCTCCCGGGCAGGAGGCCGTCGAGGAGCCCCAACCCCCGGGTCTCGGTGGAACCGTCGAACTTGGGGGGGATGAAGTGGAGCGCCGATGGCTGGTACGTCACCACCTGGGTCCTGCAGAGGGGCGTCTCCGGCTGGATGACGGAGATGGTGGAGAGCTCGTGGCCGGCCCACTTGATGATGAGCCGTTGGCTGGACGAGGTGATGGGCACGCCCGTGCTGCCCCCGAGCGTGAGCGTCATGAGGTAGTGCGTCGGGAGGTTGAGCATGTCGGTGACATCGAGCAGCTCGCCGCCATCCTGCAGCAGCACCTGGAGGGAGCCGGCGTCCAGGTCGTAGCCGTAGAGCGCGAGGTGGTTGAGCCGTCCCTGAGCAACGAGCGTGCGGTCGACAGCCAGCGGGATGACCGAGCACAGCTGGGGCTCGAGGGGAGGAACTGGCGCCCCGAGGAGCTCGGCCTTGAGCCGGCTCAACCCCAGGCGCATCCGGCTCACCACGAAGTCGGCGTCACAGCGGACCTCCGCACTGGTCGCGGCGATGCCACGGTAGAGCAGGTTGGAGACCTCGTTGCGGATGGTGGATTGGGTGTCGCTGGTCAACTTCGCTTCCGTATCCCTGAGCACCTTCTGCCAGTCCGCGGAGTTGTTCTGAAGACCGACGAGGCCCTCATCGAGGATGGCAGCCGTCCGGGCGACGGCTGTATCGGCGGTGTCGCCCAGGTCCGAGAGGGCCGAGCACCCCGCGACAGCAACGGTGAGCACCAGCAGCGTGGCGAGGCTCCGCCGGGTGAAGTCCTGAGTGAGCAGTGGACCCTCCAGTCAACGAATGGGTGGAGGGCTCGAACACCCTGGGTGGGCCTGGATTCCCGGGGCACTCCGGCCTGGCGCCTGGCTGTCTTTTGAGCTGAAGGGCCTTCTTCCGAGCGCCACCGTGCTGGCATGCTGCCGCCGCGGTTGGAACCCAGAGGAGCGCGAGCGCGATGGATTCGGAGGGAGTGCCCACGGGACTGGACTGGCCCGCGGACGACCTGGGGCGCGTGCCCTACCAGGTCTTCACGGATGCCGCCCTCTACCAGCGGGAGCAGGAGCGCATCTTCCGCGGTCCCCTCTGGCACTACGTGGGCCTCGAGGCCGAGGTCCCCCGGCAGGGCGACTACAAGACCACCCACATCGGGGAAGTCCCCGTCATCCTGTCACGAGGCAAGGCCGGGCAGCTCCATGTGCTGGTCAACCGCTGTGCCCATCGCGGCTCCATCGTCCTGCGGGAAGGGTCCGGCAACAGCTGCCGGTTCCAGTGCGTCTACCACCGGTGGGAGTACGAGCCGGATGGGACGCTGGCGGTCGTCCCCTTCCAGAATGGCCTCGGAGGGGCGGGCGGCTACGACGCCTGCTTCTCCAAGGCCGAGCATGGGTTGAAGCGCCTGCGGGTGGAGACCTTCAACGGGCTGGTGTTCGCCACCTTCAGCGAGCAGACGCCGCCACTCCCCGAGTACCTCGGCCCCATCGTCGGGCCGCGGATGGCCCGGGTGTTCGATGGGCGCGAGCTCGTCGTCCTCGGCCAGCTGCGGCATACGGTCAAGGCCAACTGGAAGCACTACCTCGAGAACGTCTTCGACGCCTACCACGCCGGGCTGCTCCACGGCTTCGCGTCGACGTTCAACATCTTCAACCCCGCCCAGCGGGCCGAGAGCATCTCGGACCGGCATGGGGTGGGCATGGCGATGACCTGGGTCCCCGAGGGCGCCGAGCCGCCGCGGGTGGAGGCCGCGACGCCCCCGCGAGGCCAGGCCCTGCAAGCGCCCGAGCTGGTCCACGCCCTGCCCGAACGGGACGAGGAGATCCGCGCCCTCCTGCTCATCGTCTCCCCGACGTTCATCGGCCAGCGGATGGGCAACTGCCTGTCGACGCGGCAGGTGATTCCCCGGGGGGTGGACAGCTTCGAGCAGGTCTGGACCCTCTTCGGTTACGCGGACGACTCGCCCGAGCTGCGCGAGAGCAGGCTCATCCACGGCAACATGACGGGGCCCGCGGGCTACGTGCACCTCGAGGACTTCGATGCCCTGGAGAACACGCACAAGGGCATCCAGGGCGCCCGGGGGGAGTCGGCCTTTCTCCAGCTGGGCGGCACCTCCTGCGAGGCCGGCAAGCCCCAGCCCACCATGGCCGACGAAGGGCAGGTCCGGCTGTTCTGGCACGTCTGGCGGGAGTGGATGGGGGTATGAGGGAGCTCGCCGAGCAACTGCTCTACCGGTATGCCGCCGCCATCGACGATGGGGACCTGGCGGACTGGCCGGACTTCTTCGTCGAGGAGGGCCTCTACCGGCTGACCTCCCGGCAGAACCACCAGCGCGGCCTGCCGGCCTGCCTCATCTACTGCAAGGGCCGCGCGATGATGAGGGATCGGGTCACCGCCATCCGCCATGCACTGACGTGGTCGCCGCACACGTACCGGCACCACTACAGCAACCTGCTCGTCGAGCCCGGGGCCACCCGCGAGGAGCCGGTGGCCCTGCGCGCCAACTACCTGCTGTACAGGACGGAGGAGGAGGGAGACAGCACGCTGCTCGCCACGGGCCGGCTCATCGCCAGCATCCGCCTGGACGGCCCGGCGAGGTTCGTCTCCAAGACCGTCCTCTACGATGCGTGCCGCATCCCGGGCAACCTGGTCCTCCCCATCTGAGGCCCGCGCTCAGAGCGCCTCCGGCACCCTGCCCACCGCGATGAAGTAGCCGACGAAGCACGCCAGCGTCCCCTCGCGGCTGGACTCCTCCAGCCCGGCGAGCGCACCGAGCATCCGCTCCTGGCTCAGCAGCCCGTCCTCGACGAGCTTCCGGGACGTCTCCCGCAGGCGGAGGAAGTGGAGGTCCTCGGCTCGCGTGATGATCGCGCTCACGGGGACGAGCTTGCGCTCGACCAGCCCCGCCTCGTGCATCCGCCGGTACAGCTCGGAGCCCACCGAGGGATTCCGGACGCCCTTCACCAGCCGCTCGAGCATGAGCTGGATGGCTTCGAGATCGACGTTCCCGTCCAGCCGGCAGCAGCGGAGATCCGGCTCGACCGCCACGACGAAGCCCCCGGGCTTCACGATGCGCCGCAGCTCCCGCAGCGTGGCGGTCGGGTCCTCCTGGTGCATCAACACCCGCTCGGTCGTCGCGATGTCGAAGGTGCCCGCGGGGAAGTCCATCCGGTTGATATCCCCACCCCGCAGCTCCACCACGGCGTCGAGGGCTTCCGCGTGGACTCGCTCGCGCGCCCGCTCGAGGAGATCCTCGGCATGGTCCAATCCGACCACGTGGCCCGAGGAGCCGACGGCGCGGGCGAACCGCGGGAGCATGAGCCCGATGCCGCACCCCGCGTCGATGACCCGCTGTCCCTGCCGGAGGGGCACGACGTCGAACCAGCGCTCGGCGGCGTCACGCGCCGGGGAGGCGCGGCCGGCGCGCTCGAGGAACTCGATCAGCTCGGCTCTCGGAGCACCGGTGCTCCCCGGGCTCCAGCGAGGGCTTCCGACGAAGCTCTTGTCACTCATGGGCTTCAAACGGTGCCCTCCCCGATGGGCAGCGGGGCGTAGACGTTGTGGCCGCCACTGCGGTCCACGCCGCTGACGAGGTAGGGGGACATGCCCTCGGGCCAGGTGCCCCGGCAGCGCACGGTGGTGGGCATGAACCGCATGATGAAGGCCTCGTCGCGGTGCTTCGAGCCGTGCATCACCCAGGGGTTGAGCAGGACGGCATGGCCCACGTCCAGCTCGAGCGGCACCACGCGGCGGGGGTCGATGCGCTCGGGCGGGATGTCGTGAGGAACCTCATCGCCCACCTGCTGGAGGTGCACGGTCTCCTCGTGCGAGCCGGGCACCACGCACAGGCCCCCGAACCGGGCCGAGAAGGGCTCCAGCGCCACGAGCAGCCCCATGACCTCGACGGGGGCGAGGTAGGCCTCCATCCGCCGCGAGTCGAAGTGCCAGGGCTCGCCCTCGACCCGCAGCGTCTTGGACATGATGTGCGAGGAGAGCAGCGCGACGTCCGGCCCGAGCACGCTCCGGGCGATGCTCAGGGCGCGCGGGTCGGTGAGGAACTTGAAGTAGGAGGGGTCCTCCAGGTGCGGGTTGTCGTCGTGCCCGGACTTGAAGGAGCTGAAGTCCTTGTGCGCGTACCGCTGGGCGATGCGTGCGCGGAGCACTTCGATCTCCGTCTGGGAGAAGAGCGGCCCCAGGACCAGGTAGCCATGCTCGCGATAGGAAGACACCTGCTGCGCGGTCAATTGCCCGCCGAGTGCCATGCGCATGGCCTCGAGCGGGACGATGTTCATCGGATCGTGGATCTTCGCTGCGCTTCTCAAGACTGCTCCCCTCTATCGAGCGACTCGTCGTGATGTGGGAAACGGGGGGGCGGCACCAAAACAGAGAAGGCGGACCTCCCGCAACCCGAGGGACAGGCAGCCCCGGAACGGAAAAAGAAGAGGCGGACCGGCAGCTGACGCGGGCCCCCGGCCACGACGGCGTGGCCGCGCGGACACACCGGGGGTGAAGCAAGGGGCCCGGGGAGCACCTATGGGGTGGCCCGCCGATTGCTGGTATGAGAGGAGCGCCCGGCCGCACCCCCTGTGCGGCTCCTCCACCAGAGGGCCTCATGCTCCTCTCACCGCTGTCCGTCACCCTCCTGTTGCTCAACGCCGTCAGCCTCTCGCCCGCCTCGGTGCCGGCGAAGGGCAACCAGGAGGCACTCGTCACGCTCGACCGCGCCGCACGCGTGGCCATCACCGCGCGCACGCCCTCCGGGACCTCTTGTGAGATCGTCGACCAGGTCCGCGGCCCCTTCGCCCAGAGCGGCACCGCGGGCAGCGCCAACTGCGAGTTGGATCTGCTGCTCGACGCGGGCACCTACAAGCTGCGCCTGGCCTCGCTGGCCAAGGGCAAGGGCACCCAGGGGAAGGTGGACCTCAAGGCGGTGGCCTATACGGAGGACAACGCCCACCCGGTGCGGCTGCTACCTGAGCGCGAGGTGCGCCAGGTGCTCGCCCCGCGCCACCAGGCCTCCTACTGGCTCTCGCTCGACAAGCGCCAGCCCGTCACCCTGCGGGTCTCCGGCCGCACCGCCGGGGACGTGCGGCTGTGGCGCAACGGCGCGTGGCTGGAGCCCGTCGAGGTACGGGACGCCTCCACGCAACCGCGCGCGGGGCAGCCTCAGTACGAGTGGTGGCTGGAGACCACGCTCGACCCGGGCAACTACCTGCTCACCGCCTACGGCACGGCCCCGAAGCAGTGGACCGAGGGCCAGGAGGACAACACCCTCTCGGTGGCCTACGGCTTCCCGAAGGCGCCCGCGGAGCGCTCGCTCACCGTCACCCTTCCGCCCTGGGGCATGTCCGCGGTGGAGCTGCCCTCGGGGCCCAGCGCCCTCTTCCTGTCGCGCGAGAGCAGTGCGCAGTCCACCACCCGCGTGAGCCTCCACGGGCTGTCCGCGGAGGGGGCCAGCAACGTCACCTCGGGCCTGGAGGCCAGCTGCCAGATTCAGAGCAAGGCGCTCATCCCCCAGTGCAGCGCGATGGTGGGAGGAGCGGCCGCGAGCCGTCACGTGGCCATCCTCCGGGGCGAGCCCGGGACGCAGCTGACGCTGCAATGGGCGCCGCTGCCGGCGAAGGATCGCTTCCAGGACGGCACCTACGGCCAGGGCGGGCTGACGCCGTACTTCGACGCGCCCTCCAGCGGCGAGTTCCTGGTAGGCCTGCACGAGGTGCCGCTGGATCCGGACAACGTGCCCCTGGGGTGCATGTTGGAGACGACGATGGGCCGCGACTGGGTCCCCGTGGCCTTCGACGTGCCCAAGGTGGACGCCGAGCGCCCGTTGCGCCGGGCATTCAACTACAACGGCTCGAACGCCACCGTCTGGTTCGACGTGATGCGCTCCGGCCGCTACGTCTTCTCCACCAGCGGGGACCGCAAGAGCCGCTGCGAGCTGTACCAGGTGGACGGCCCCCGGCGCGAGCGCGTCATGCAGTCCAACCCCACGGGGCAGACGTGCCGCATCGCCGTGACGGCCGGGCCCGGCCTCTACGAGCTGAAGCTGTACGGCGGCACCGAGGGCATCGAGCGGCTCACGCTGGCCTCCGAGGGCCGCGAGCCCCAGCAGGACACGCCCACCCGCACCGCGTGCTTCGCGAAGGGCGTGAAGCTGCGCCAGGACATCACCTACCGCATCGTCGCCAACCGCAACACGGGCAAGTCCCTGCGCGGCCTGGTGCTGCGCCCGCTGCCGCTCACCCTCTCCGAGCCCCTGCCGGTGGTGCTCGATGGCCCGGGGCCGCTCGAGCTGCCGCTGGCCCAGGGAGGCGCCGTCGAGGTGCGCTCGGCCGGCGGTGCGCCCTTCACGTGCGCCCTGGGAGGCACCCGGGTGGAGGCGCGTGAGGGACGCTGCCAGTTGCCGTCCACGGGTGGAACGCTCACGCTGTCCCAGCCGGGCGGCGAGCCCCTCAACCTGGTGGTGCACCGGCCCCCGCCGCCCGCGCCGCCTCCGCCGCCGCTGAGCGCGTACTCACCCCTCTTCCCTCCCCTGCCCTCGCTGCAGCCCTCCGAGCCCGCCTGGTTCGACTTCGAGCGCGGGCAGTCGCACTCGCTCACCTTCGACGTGAAGAAGGAGGGCCTCTACCACGTGACGACGCAGGGCCTGCTGGCCACCGAGTGCAGCATCCGCACGCCGGTGGTGCCCCAGGTGGGCAGCGCCCAGGGCGGAGGGCGCGGGCGCAACTGCCTCGTGTCCACCTACCTGCGGCCCGGCCGCTACCTGCTCACCGCGAAGACGGTCAATCAGAGCAAGGGCCGCGGGGCCGTGCTGCTGGAGCGGCGGGACGTGAAGGTGGCCGAGGGCGTGCGCGCCGATGGCGAGGTGTTCTTCCGCGTCGAGGCGGGCGACCTCATCCAGCAGAAGCTCACGGTGCCTCGCGGCGCGGACTACACCCTCTCCACGGCCGCGCTGGGTGCGCGGCTGCAGTGCCGCCTGGATGACCCCCAGGGCTGGCCGGTGGTGACGGTGCCCACGCCCTGCGAGCAGTCGATGCGGCTGGCCCAGGGCACCTACCTGTGGACGCAGCTGCCGCTGACGGTGGAGTCCATGCGCCGCACCGCGCTGGAGCGCATCCAGCCGCCGGTGGTGCTCAAGGGCAACAAGGCGCACCCGGTGCGCTACAACCAGTGGTACCAGGCGGAGCTGGGCAAGGACGGCAAGGACGAGTTCACCTTCGAGGTGCCGGCGCGCATGGCCGTGTCCTTCGCCCTCTCCAACGGCATGCAGGGGCGGCTCTACACGGCGGGCGCGGATGGCGCGCTCAAGCCCGTGGAGGTCATCGCCCCGCAGGGCACGTACACCCCGCCCTCGCCGGACGGCGAGTACGCCGAAGCCCCCGAGTACGCCGAGGGTGAGCAGGCCGCGCAGGAGCCCCCCGAGTATTCCGAGGTGCCCAACGAGGAGGAGGAAGGTGCTCCGGCCGCGCCCGTGGCACCGGTGCGCACGGCGAGCGCGCCGCCCCCCGAGGGCCAGGCCATTCAACTCGAGCCCGGGCGCTACACGCTGGTGACCGAGCACAGCCGCGGGGACGTGGCCATCTCCTACACGCTGTACCTGCGCACCGAGGTGCTCGCGCCCCCCATGGTGAAGGACGTGAGCGTCCCCGGCCGCTTCCCGCTGGTGCTGCCCGTGGACGGCACGCTGCGCCTCTTCACGCGAGGCAGCACGGACGTGCGCTGCCGCCTCTTCGACGGCACGGGGCGGCTGGTGGTGGAGAGCGCGGACCACGGCGCGGACTGGAACTGCGCCATCGCCGAGCCGCTCGCCGCGGGCAGCTACACGCTGGTGCTGGAGAGCCAGACACAGCAGCCGGGCCCCTCGCGCGTCTCGGTGGAGCTGGCCACGGTGTCCGACGCCGGAGTGCTCGCCGAGGGCGGCACGCTGGAGGTGGGCAACGGCGTGGTGCGCGCCACGCTGCCGCCCGTGGCCGCGGAGACGCTGCAGCACGTGGTGCTGCGGGCGAAGTCGGCCTTCTCCTGCGCCCTGGAGGACGAGCGCGGCGCGGTGGTGTCGCGGGGCATGGACGTGCGCGAGTGCATGATGCTGCTCAAGCCCGGCACCTCGCCCTGGCGCGTGCGCGTCTGGACGCTGGGCCAGCCCACCAAGGTGAGCACCAGCGTGGCGGCGCGCGAGGCCACGAGAGCGCAGGTGCCGAGGCCCGGCCGCTACGAGACGGGCAGCGGCGTCTACTGCCTGCCCGCCTCCCGCCTGGGCCCGCTGAACCCATGCGGCCCCGAGGCCTCGCTGGAGGCCGGTGACTGGGTGTTCGGCGTGCCCGGCGCCACCGGCGAGACGAAGCTCTCCCTCTCCGAGCGCGTGGACACGCTGGAGGACGCCGAGGAGCAGCGCACCCCGCTGAGCCGGGACACCGCGATGCTGCGCCAGCGCTCGAAGCGGGACGCCGTGCACCTGCTGCGCGTGAGCGTGCCCTTCGGCGACCCCGCCTACCCGGCGTGCCGGCTGGACGGAGGCGTGGCGCAGCAGCGGAGCTCCGTGTGCTACGCGGCCACCGGCCCCACCGAGGAGTCACTCGCGCGCTGGTGGACGCCCGTGGCCGAGAAGGGCGAGGCCGTCGTCCAGCGGCTCTCCTTCCCGGTGCCCACCTCGTCCGTGCCGCTGACGCCCGGCCTGCAAGACTTGACGTGGAGCGGCGGGCCCGCGCTGCGCATGGTGCTGCCCGCCGGGCCCACGCGCGTGCAGCTCTCGCTCCCCCGGGAGGCCTGGGCGGTGCTGGTGGATGACAAGGGGGCCGCGGTGGACCTGTGCCCGCCCGGCGACGCGCTCTCCCGCTGCATCCTGAGCGGCACCAACGGCGCGGTGCTCCTCTGGTCCCCGGCCGAGTCGCGCGTGCAGACGGAGGTGCTCTCGGTGGAGGCGGCCAGGCCGGCCGTGCCGCTGGCGACCCTCTTCGAAGCCACCTCCCGCGTGCCCGGCCAGCAGGTGCTGTCCTTCGGCGGCTCCGAGGGCCCGCGCCACCTGCGGGTGACGGGCGCGGAGCGGTGCGTGGCCTCGCTCGACGACGGGACGCGGCTGGAGGGCTGCGAGCTCCAGGTGCCACCCGGCCGCCGCGGCCAGGTGGTGCTGGAGACGAACCCGGGCGGCGTGCGCGCGGTGCTCGCGGCGCCGGAGGGGCTCGGCATGGCCCTGCTGCCCCCGGCACCCAAGGGCAAGGTGCCCGAGCTGCTGCCCGCCGCGAAGGCCCTGCGCCTCTCGGGCGAGGTGGTGGAGCGCACCCTCACCGTGCCCGCCGACGCCGTCGTCCACCTCCGAAGTGACTCGGGCGTCTGCGGCCTCACCCGGGACAACGCCGTGCTGGTGGTGGCGGGCCTGGAGCGCGGCTGCTCCTTCGACCGGCTGCTCACGGCCGGCACCTACCGGCTGGTGGTGCGTGGCTTCGCCGACCAACCCCTCTCCGGCAACCTCACCTGGACGCACGAGCCGGTGAAGGAGCTGGCCGAGGGCGTGGCCCAGGCCGAGGGCTGGGTGGCCCCGGGCCAGACGCACTACTTCCGCTTCGACACCGCCTCGGCCGGCCACATCGGCCTGGGGCTGCAGGTGCCCGCCGAGGTGCTCCAGTGCACCCTGCTCGACACCTCCCAGCGCGTGCTGGGCGAGGGCTGTCAGCAATTCCTCGCCCTGGAGAAGGGCACGTACCTGCTCGCCATCCACGCTCCCAGCACGCTGGAGCGTCCCCTCCCCTTCAAGCCCGTCCTCGTGGGACTGGCCGGTGCGAAGACCGGCGTCCCCGAGGAGTACCTGCGCGACTTCTTCAATCGCATCGGAGAGAACCCGTGATGCGCCTCGTGAACTCCCTGCTCTGCCTGCTCCTGGTGCTCGCGGCCGTCCCGGCCCGGGCGCAGGAGTACCGTCCCGCCGACGAGAGCCAGCGCCCGGAAGGCGGGGGGGTGAAGCTCCTCCCCGACCAGTTCCTGCGCGGCTTCGACCCGGTCACCGTCTACTTCCCCGACAACGCCGGGCCCGGCAAGCAGAGCGCCGATGATGGCGCGAAGCTGCTCAAGGTGGTGCCCTCGTGGCCCGGCCAGTGGTTCTGGGCGGACCGCAAGACGCTCCAGTTCCGCCCCGCCGAGCCCTGGCCCGCGCTGGCGCGCTTCTCCTTCGAGGCGGGCGGCGCGCGCAAGATTCTCACCACGATGATGTCGGCGCCCTCGGCCATGTCGCCGCAGCCCGACAGCACGGACCTGAGGCCCTTCCGCACCCTCACGCTCACCTTCCCGCAGGCGCTGCCGCTCGACTCGCTGCGCAAGATGGTCCGGCTGGAGGTGAGGGACTTGCCGGGCCTGGCGGACTCGCCCACGCGGGTGCTGAAGGACTGGACGCTGTCGCAGCTGCCGCGCGGCAGCCAGCGCGAGCAGGCCGTCTACGCCATCACCCTCGAGGAGGACGTACCCGAGGGCAAGCAGCTGCGCGTCAACGTCAGCCTCGCGCTGGGCGACGAGGACAAGGTGCTCTGGGTGGGGCGGCTGTCCACGCGGCCGGCCTTCCACCTCCAGCAGGTGCAGTGCGGCCGGAGCCAGTTCTCGCTGACGGGTGGGGCCTCCACGCCCCGGGACATGGCGCTCGCTTGCGGCAACCAGGGAGACCTGCCGCAGCTCGTCTTCTCCGCGCCGGTGGAGGGCCTGTCGCTCACCACGCTCAAGAAGCTGGTGCGGCTGGAGCCCGCGGTGCCGGATCTGCACTACCAGGCCTACGGCTCGCGCGTGGCGCTGCGCGGCAAGTTCGTCCCGGACACGCTGTACCGCATGCGCATCGGCGCCGCGCCCATCCGTGATGACAGCGGCCGGCCGCTGAGGGACCCGGGCGAGCTCCAGGTCTTCTTCCACCTGGACTTCAAGCAGCCCTTCCTGCGCTGGATGCAGGGCACCGCGGTGATGGAGGCGAAGGGCCCGCGCATGCTGCCCTTGCAGGGCTACGGCGACGCGCGCGCGGACGTGCGCATCTACCGGGTGGATCCGCTGCACCCCGGCCTGTGGCCCTTCCCCAACCGGCCCATCGTCATCAACGAGCAGAGCGCCCCGCCCTTCCCCGGTGAGGAGCCCCAGGTGAAGCCCACGCCCGGCTATATCGGCGAGGACGAGCTGGCGGCGCACATCCGGCTGCTGGGCTCGCCGCTCGTCTCCACGCTGGTGGACCTGCCCCTGCCCAAGCGTGGCGGCACCACCACCTTCGGCCTGGACCTGGCGCCCCTGCTCAACCCGGTGGTGGGCAAGGTGAGGCCCGGCACGTACCTCGTCGGCCTGCGGCGGCTCACCGGCGCGCCCGAGCGCTCCTATGTCCGGGTGCAGATCACCAACCTGTCGCTCAGCACGGTGGAGGAGCGGGACAAGGCCGTCTTCTTCGTGCGCACGCTGGACGACGCGCAGGAGGTGCGTGGCGCACGCATCGTGCTCGAGGGCCAGCGCCGCGTGCCGAACCCGAAGCAGAAGGGCGCGTTCCTCCAGGAGCCCTTCACGCATGAGCTCACCACGGACGGCAGTGGCCGGGCGACGCTGGGCCCGCAGCCGAGCTGGGTGCAGCTCCAGCGCGTCACCGTGCGCAACGGCGAGGACATCCTCGTGTTGGATCCGCGCGAGGCGCCGGCATCCTTCGCCAACAACCACTGGTCGCCGTCCTCGGGCTGGCTGGAGTGGCTGTCGCAGCAGACGCCGCCGCCGCCGAACGACGGACTGCGCGGCTTCCTCTTCACCGAGCGTCCCATCTACCGGCCGGGCGAGAAGGTCTACCTCAAGGGATTCCTGCGCAACGAGGTGGGCGGAGACTTCGTGGCCCCCGGGGACGCGGGCAAGTACGCGCTGCGCGTGGAGGGCCCGGGCGAGCAGACGTGGAACCTGCCGCTGACCTTCACGGCGCTGTACGGCTTCTCCGCCGAGTTCCAGGAGAAGGACGCGCCCACCGGCGAGTACTACGCGGTGCTGAGTGAGGTGCGCACGGGTCAGGAACTGGCGCGCCGGAAGTTCCAGATCGAGGCCTACCGCCTGCCCACCTTCGAGGTGCAGCTGTCCAGCCCCGCCACGGTGCGCCTGGACGGGCCCTTCAAGGTGAAGGCGGTGGCGCGCTACTACGCGGGCGGCAACGTGGCCGGGCAGCCCATCGCGTGGACCGTCACGCGCCGCCCCTACTACTACGTGCCCAAGGAGCGCGAGGGCTTCCTCTTCGCCTCCAGCAACCAGTTCGCCCGCGAGGGGCAGAGCCGCGCCCCCGAGGCGATGACGCGCAACGCGACGCTGGATGACAACGGCGCGGACGAGATGAGCGTCAACCCAGCGCTGGACCTGGACGGCTCGGCGCGCATCTACCGCTTCGAGGCCACCGTCACCGGCGCGGACAACCAGCCCGTCTCCGCGGCGCAGGACGTGAAGGCCCTGCCGCCCTTCGTGCTGGGCCTGAAGCTGCCGCGCTACTCGGACAAGCCCTTCACGCTCACGCCGGACATCGTCGCCGTGGGCGTCAACGACAAGCTGGTGAAGGGCCAGGAGGTGCTGGTGCGTCTCTACAAGCGCATCTGGCACAGCCAGCTGCGCGAGACGGCCTTCGCCACCGGTGACGCCCGCTACGTCACCGAGCAGGAGGACGTGAAGCTCGCGGAGAAGACGATCACCACCACGGAGGACAAGCCCGTCTCCCCGGCCTTCGAGCTGAAGGAGGCCGGCGTGTACGTGGTGGAGCTGGTGGCGCGCGACAAGCTGGGGCGCGTACAGACGCTGTCGGCGGACCTGTACGTGGGAGGCCAGACGCCCATCGCCTGGCAGAAGTCGCGCCAGGGCGTGTTCGGGCTCACCCCGGACAAGAATTCGTACAAGCCGGGCGAGACGGCACGCCTCATCCTCCAGAGCCCCTTCCAGGAGGGCCGCGCGCTGGTGGTGGTGGAGGAGCCGGGTGGCAACACGTACACCTGGCATGACGTGACGGGGGGCAAGGCGGTGCACGAGCTGGCCATCCGCGCCCAGCACGTGCCCAACATTCCGGTGCACGTGCTGCTGATGCGCGGACGGCTCGGCGAGGGAGACAAGGACGACTCGCGCTACCGGCCGCAGACGCTCGGGGCCTCGGTGGACGTGAAGGTGGAGCCGGTGCGCAACCAGGTGGTGGTGGAGCTCAAGCACCCCGAGACGGCGCGCCCCGGGGCCACCATTCCGGTGGAGCTGACGCTCAAGGACGACCAGGGCAAGCCGCTGGCCGGCGAGGTGACGCTGTGGCTGGTGGACGAGGCCGTGCTGTCGCTGGCGCCGGAGGGGACGCTCAACCCGCTGGACGAGCTCATCAAGGAGAACACGCGCGGCACCACGCTGAGGGACACGCGCAACAGCCTGGTGGGCAAGCTCTTCGAGCAGGAGGAGACGCCCGGCGGTGACGGCAGCGAGGAGGAGCAGGAAGGCAGCGGCAAGCGTGTGGTGCGCAAGAACTTCCAGACGGTGCCGTACTACCAGGCCACGCTGCAGGTGCCGGCCTCCGGCAAGCTGACGGTGCAGGTGCCGCTGTCGGACGACCTCACCAACTTCCGCGTGCGCGCGGTGGCCATCTCCGGGCTGCAGCGCTTCGGCTACAAGCAGACGGTGCTGCGCGTGCGGCTGCCGGTGCTGGTGCAGCCGCAGCTCCCGCGCTTCGTGCGCCAGGGAGACCGCTTCTGGGGCGGCGGCGTGGGCCGCGTGGTGGAGGGCAACGGTGGACCCGGCTCGGTGCAGGTGCGGGTGACGGGCCCGGCGGACGTGCAGCCGTTGAGCCAGGGCGTGGAGCTGCAGGCCAACCGGGCCATGAGCTTCGTCACCCCCATCACCGTGCAGAACGCGGACGTGTCCGAGCCGCAGTCCTTGAAGGTGCGCGTGGACATCGAGCGCAAGGCGGACAAGGCCGGGGATGCCTTCGAGGTACAGCTGCCCGTGCTGCCGGACCGCACGGTGGAGCACTTCGCGTACTTCTCCACGCTGAACGCGGGCAACACCCCGCTCAAGCCGCTGCCCGAGCCGGCGCGTCCGGGCACCGCGTCACAGGAGGTGGTCATCACCTCCATCCCCGGCGTGCTGGAGATGATCTCCGGCCTGGAGTACCTGGCCGAGTACCCGCACGGCTGCCTCGAGCAGAAGCTGTCGCAGCTCTACCCGGACGTGGCCATGGCCGCGTTGCTGCGCGACCTGGGAGTGCGCACGCCCTTCGGCAAGCAGATCGACAAGAACGTGCAACGCATGCAGGAGGAGATGTCGCTCTACCAGGATGACCAGGGCCTGCTGGCCTTCTGGCCGGGAGGGCCGGGCGACGTGCAGGTGACGGCGCAGGCGGTGGAGTTCCTGGACGCGGCACGGCGCGCGGGCCTGAAGGTGGACGAGAAGCTGCAGACGCGCGCGGTGGAGGGCCTCAAGCGCGTGCTGCGCAGCGACTACCCGGGCCTGGTGCAGGAGTGGCGCTACAACCAGCAGACGGCGGCGCTGCGCGCCCTCACCCGCGTGGGCTCGCTGGACCAGCACTACCTCATCGACCTCTTCCAGCTGCGCGAGCGCCTGGACATCCAGAGCCTGGCGGACCTGGCCTCGACCATGTCCACCCAGCCCGCGGTGTACCGCACCAACCTGGACGTGCTGCGCGGCGAGCTGTGGGACAGCGTCATCATCAAGCTGAACAAGGGCAAGCCCGTGTTCGAGGGCCTCAAGTGGCGCCGCGACGCGTGGGGGTATTACGGCTACCTGAGCTCGCGGCCCGCCAGCGTGGCGGCCGTCTTCGAGGCGCTGGTGCGGCTGTCTCCGGAGGATGCGCGGCTCGAGCAGTTGCGCGACGCGCTCCTCTCCTACGCGAGCGCGGAGACGGGCTTCGGCAGCACCTTCGAGAACCGCCGGGCCATCGGCGCGCTGGCGCTATACCTGGAGAAGGCGAAGCCCGCGGTGCCAGAAACGACCGTGACGCTCTCGTCGGGCGCCGCCCTCAAGGTGGACAAGAACACGAAGACGGCCCGCGCCGAAGTCGCCGGTGACGCGCAGCTCTCCGCCACCGTGAAGGGCGGGCCCGTGGGCATGCGCGTGGAGGCCCAGTACGTGCCGGCCACGCCGGGAGACAAGGTGACGCCGCTCAAGCAGGGCTTCATCGTCTCGCGCAGCGCCACCTGGCTGCACGCGGATGGCTCCGAGGAGACGCGCTTCGACGACGCCTCGGGCGAGGTGAAGGAGCTGAAGGTGGGCGACATCCTGGAGCTGCACGCGCGCATCGTCACCGAGGAAGACCGAGTCCACGTGGCGCTGGTGGTGCCCTTCGCGGCGGGCCTGGAGCCGCTCAACCCGGAGCTGGCCAATGCGTCCTCGGACGCGAAGCCGTCGCAGGCGGACTCGCTGCCGCCGGCCTACGTGCAGCGGCTGGACAACGAGGTGCGCTACTACTTCCTGCGCATGCCGCGCGGCACGCACACCTTCCACTTCCGGGTGCGCGCCGCCACCGAGGGCTCCTTCGTGCACCCGGCGCCCTGGGCCGAGCTGATGTACCGAGAGTCGATCCGCGGCCGCGGCGAGGGCCTGCGCATCCTGGTGAAGGGAGAGCATGAGAAGTAGGTGGACACGCCGGGCGGCGGTGCTCGCCCTGGTGCTGCTGGCGGCGGGGGTGTGGTTCGCCTCCGGCCTCCAGGATGGGCTGCTCGGCTACGAGCCCTCGCGCCTCGTGCTGGACCGGCGGGGCGCGTACCTGGGCGAGGTGCCCGGGACGGGCGGGGAGCTCGGCTACTGGCCGGTGCCCTACGTGCTGCCCGAGCGCATCGTCCAGGCCACGCTCGTCACCGAGGACCGGCACTTCTACGAGCACCCGGGCGTGTACCTGCCGTCGGTGGGGCGGGCCCTGGTGCAGAACGTGCGCAACCTGCGCATCATCTCGGGGGCATCCACGCTGGCCATGCAGGTGGCGCGGATGCAGACGCCCGGGGGACGCACCGCGTGGCGCAAGGTGCGCGAGGCCGTGGAGGCACTGCTGCTCGTGCACGGGCACGGCCACGAGAAGGTGCTGCGCCAGTACCTGGCCATCGCGCCCTATGGCAACCGGGTGCACGGGGTGGCGCGCGCGGCGCGGCTCTACTTCGACAAGCCGGTGGAGGATCTGTCCTGGGCGCAGGCAGCCTTCCTCGCGGGCCTGCCGCAGCTCCCCGGGCGGATGAATCCGTACAGCGAGGACGGCCTGCGCCGCGCCCGCAAGCGCAGCCACCGCATCCTCCGCGCGCTGCACGCGCAGGGCAGCCTGTCGCGAGAGGAATTGGAGCAGTCACTCCAGGCGGACCTGGGCCTCGTGCCCCGGCCACAGCGCATGCCCGAGGCGCTGCACGCCGTGCTGGAGTGGAGCGAGCTGGCCCGAGCGCGAGGCCTGCCCATCTCCACGGCCACGCTGGACCTGGAGGTGCAGTCGAAGGTGGCGCACATCCTCCAGCGGAACCTCAACCGGCTGGACGGCGCGGGGGCGGGCAACACCGCCGCGCTGGTGGTGGACACCGAGACGGGCGACATCATCGCGTACGTGGGCTCGCGTGACTTCTTCAACCAGGAGCACCGGGGCGCCATCGACTTCGTGAAGCAGCGGCGCTCGCCGGGCTCCACGCTCAAGCCCTTCATCTACGGGCTGGCGCTGGAGAAGGGCATCGTCACCGCCGCCACCGAGTTGGCGGACACGCCCATGGACGTGCGGGTGGAGAACGGCCGCTCCTACCTGCCGGAGAACATCAACCACTCCTTCCTCGGGCCCATGCTGCTGCGCGAGGCGCTGGGCAACTCGCGCAACATCCCCGCCCTGCGCGTGCTGGAGCAGGTGGGCGTGGAGCCCACGCTGCGATTCCTCGAGAAGGCGGGCGTGGACGGCATCTCGTACGAGCCGGACCGCTACGGGCTGGGCCTGGCGGTGGGCAACCTGCACGTCACGCTGGAGGAGCTGTCGGAGCTGTACCTCGTGCTGGCCCACGAGGGAGAGACGCGCTCGCTGCGGCGCTTCACCGACGAGCCCGTGGCGCCCTCGCGCCGGTTGATGACGCGCGAGTCGGCGCAGCTGGTGCGCCACATGATCGCGGACCCGCTGGCCCGGAGGCCCTCGTTCCCCGTGGGCAGCGCGCTGGACTACCCGTACGCGGTGGCGGTGAAGACGGGCACGAGCCAGGGCTACCGCGACGCCTGGGCCATGGCCTTCAGCGATCGGTTGCTCGTGGCCGTCTGGGTGGGCAACCACGACTGGCGCCGGATGAATGGCGTAGGCGGGCTGCTCGGCGCGGCCAACGCGGTGCACGAGATTTTCGATGCGGTGATGCCGGACTGGCGCCCGTACCGGCCGGTGCTCGACAGCTTCCCACCTCCCACGGGAGCACTGCCCCTGGAGGTGTGCCCGCTGTCGGGGCGGCTCGCCGGTCCCGAGTGCCCGCACCGCAAGAGCGAGTGGTTCGTGGCTGGCACGGCCCCGGCGGAGAGCTGTCCCTTCCACGCGAAGGTCCGGCTGGACCGGCGCAACGGATTGAGGGCGGGCCCCACGTGCGCGGAGCGCGAGGTGGTGACGCGGGTGATGCTGGCGCTGCCGGAGGAGTACGAGCAGTGGGCGCGGCGGCAGCACCTGGACATCGCGCCGCTGAGGGAGAGCCCACTGTGCCCGAGCCGGCCCGAGGAGTTGGAGCCGAAGGTGGCCATCCGCGAGCCGAGGGGCACGGTGCGGCTGCTGTATGACCCGGACACGCCGGCGTCGGCCTCGACGCTGCGGCTGACGGCAGACGTGACGCCAAGCACGGAGCCCATCGTCTGGATGGTGGATGGCGTGCCGGTGGCGGAGGTGAGCTACCCGCACGAGTTCCGCTGGAGCCTCCGGCCCGGGCAGCACGTCATCACCGCGGCCATGGTGCACCGCCCCCAGGTCAGCCAACCGGTGACGGTGGTGGTGGAGGATTGAGGAACCCAGGAGAGGCGCTGTGCCGTCGCCTCCGGCTCGCCGGGTGTGTATAGCTCCAGGGCATGTCGTACGCCCCCCGCTCCCACCGAGGCACGGCAGCGGCCCTGCTGGCCCTGGCCGCCTGCACCCTGCTGGCCGGCTGTGCCATGGCTCCGCACTGGCACCCGGAACATGCACGTCCGCATCCGCCGAGTTCCTGGCGGCTGTCCTCCGCTCCCGCGGCTCCCCTTCCTCCCACTACGCCCTGGTGGGAGGACTACCGCCCGCGCATTCCCCGGGAGCAGGACACCTGCGCCCTGTTGCAGCAGTCCGCACAGGTGGACGAGCGGGTGCGTCTGGCCGCGAATCACTCCCTCCAGTCCCAGCAAGCCCTTGCCCTGTGGTCCTGGCTCGCCAGGGCACCGCTGTCACCTGGCACCTTCGCCCCCCGCACCGCCCTCGCCTGGCTGTCGCGCCATGCCCTGAAGCAGGGCCGGCAGTTGTCTGCCTCCGAGCTGCGCCTCCTGTGCGAGCGGTTCCTCGTCCTCGTCGTCATGCGGCCCGACGGCTATCTCGCCTCTACCTCCAGCGGCCAGCCTTCCCAGCGCATGGGGGAGGTGGCGTTGCGGGATGGCACCCTCATGGCCGGAAACTTCGTCGTCGGCCGCCTCTACCTCTCTCGGGGTGGAGTCTTCTACCCGCTGGACGATGAGCTCCGCCTCTCCAGCGACATTCCCCTGGGCGAACTGGGGCTGGAGAAGGATCTCGTCAACACGGCGCTGGACGGTGCCGCGGACGCCTTCGCGGAGACCACACTCGCCCTGGCCGCCAGCCTGACGGACGTGGACGGCACACTGCAGGGCCTGCGCCAGCTCCCCACCGTCGTGGCCACCCTCATCGAGGCCTCACCCGAGTACTTCGCCCGCTACCGGGACAGGCCGCTGCAGGAGCAGGTCCGGGAGGCCTCCCGGCTGTCCACGCACCTGCTCATGCTGGCGGGAGGAGCGGCGGGTACGGGCGTGCGCATGGCCGGTGCGGGGGTGCGGCTGCCGGTGTTGCGGCTCGGCGCCCAGGGGCTGCTGGCGGTGGAAGAGGTGGCCGTGCCGCTGGGGACGGTGACCGCCGCACTGGGCAGCGGAGTGGGAGCCCTGGTCCTGATGTCCGCGCCACCACCACCCGACCCGGATGCGGCGCGCGCCCTGTACGACAAGGGAATGCAGGAGGCGCGCAAGGCTTTTCCCCACCTGGCCGGTGGCCCCAAGCAGAAGCATCACTTTCACCCCCGTTATCTCGACGGTCCGGACAACGGCCCCACCGTGGACTTGGATCCCGCCTATCATCAGCTCATCACCAATGAGTTCCGGCGTCTGGCGGGTTATGGAAAGAGACCGCCACGGCTCAACGTCGTTCTGGAAATCATGAAGAAGGTCTACGCCAGATACCCTCTCCCCGGGATTCATTTTTGATCATGCGGGAACTCCTCGAGGTGCGGCTTTTCGCGGACGAGGCGAAACGGGTTCTTCCTCCTGACGTAGGACGGGAGACAGGCTTGTCACGCCGGGTATTGCTCGAGCTGGACGACCCACTTGTCGAGCGGATACGTCAGCATGAGCAGGAGATGCGCGGGCAGGACTCGGTCCTGGTCACCTATTGGGAAATCCACCGGAAATACACGCAAAGGGAATTGAAGGATGCCAGGCTCCTCTGGCTCAAAGTGCGCCCCTGGTTCGAGCCAACAGGCGAAGACTGCGGCACGGTGTATGATGAAACGAAGGCCTGTCCGAAGTGTGCTTTCGGCGCCAGACAAGTGGGCCCGCTGCACCTCGAGTTGGAGCGTATACCCAAGAGGGACATCGCCCGGACCCTGGGTGGAGAAATCGTGGTGTCGGCGCGGCTGGCCGAGGAGATGAAAGCCGCGGGCATGCGTGGCTACGAGCTGGGACCCGTGGTGAGTCGGCAAGGCAAGCCGACCCCACACTGGTACCAGCTCCTGCTGCCCGAATGCTTGGTTGAGCTGGCGCCCGAAACCCGGGTGGGTGCCGATTTCTTCGTCCCAGAGCCCGATGAGGCCCGCTGCCCGGCGGGGCATGTGGTGGGGTTCGACGTCCTCTCCGAGGTCCACGTCCAGCGCTCCAGCGTGGGCGAGGCGGACTGGCTGTGCACGCGCCAGGCAGTGGGCCAGCGCCTGGGTCCCTACCGCCCACTTCCCCTGCTGCTCATCTCCCAGCGGCTGTACCAACTCCTCACGGCGCGCAAGGTGAAGCGCTTCGACGTGGAAGTGGCCCACCTCGATTGATCGCGCGGCGGACCGGGACACTCCCGGCTCAATCGAGGCCCTTGCGTCCGCGGAAGCGCTGTCGAAGGAAGCGTCGGGCGTGGCCGATGGCAATCAGCCGCTGGGCCTTGCGCACCACCGCCTGGGCCTCCTCCAGGGTGACCCGCTGCTCGACGAGGGACTCCGCGAGCAGGCACTGGTACGCCGCGCAGCTCGACGGACGGTCTTTGTAGATCTTACAGTCACGGCCCTCGAGCGCCGCGCAACGCTGCGCAAGCACCTGCGTCCCGCTCCGCAGTTGCTTGATGGGAATGCCGAGGGCGCGCAGACGCTCCAGTTCTTCCGGCTCGAGCCCCACGTGGCTGAAGAGGCTGCCATCGCAGCACAGCCCGCAGCCGCGGCAGAGGACCGAGAGCGGAGATTCGGGTATGCCAGGAGCCGTCACGAACCTCAGATAACCACCGCCCCTCCCCACGGCTCGTTCTTGCGAGGGGGCAGGCGAGGGCTCGCCCGAGTGCAGGAGAAGGAACACGCGATGTCCAGACCGGACGAAACGGACGGATTCGAGCCCCTCCACGTCGTGCACGCCATCCACGATGCATGGCCGCTGCAGGGCATCGCCGGCTACGGCGGCAGGCCTCACGCCTTCGAGCGCAGGTTCGACGAAGAGCGCGACGATTACGCACCCGACTACGAGCTCTGGCCCATCGACGAGGAGACCGTCCAGTGGGCCCTGGAGCAATCGGCCATCTTCGTCCGGTGGAGGGAGGCGTTCGATGCCAGGCGGACCCGCATGGAGACCTTCCCCGCCCTCCCCGAGGAGCGCCTCCGGTACGAGGAGTTGGAGGCGCTCCTGGTCAATCGGCTGAACCGGCCGGCCGGGGCAGGAACCTTCCGGGCCCTCCCCCAGTTCAAGGACCTCGACCTTGGCGCCAGGATGACAGGTCAGGTGCGGTGGACACCGCTCTCCCCTTCTCCCGGCTCCGATTGAAGTACCAGCCCGATGGGCGGAATCTCTCTCCTCCACCCCACCGGATTCCGCCATCACCGGCGCTTCACCAGACCTTCGTTTCGGCCGCGCGGAGCGCGCATCCCCTCCGGCTACAATCGACCAGCTTGCTGTCCAGAGACACGGGAATGTCCCAGGTCTGAGCACCCCGCACCACCACTGGCTCCGCGATGCTCTTGACCACCACGGGCTGCTCGATGATGCACCGCACCAGGGGCTCCGGCTTGGCGGCATGAGCCTGTGGAACCAAACCACCGGCACTGGTCGCATACAGGTTCAACGCCAGAAGCACCACGATCGCCACCAGCAGGGATTTCGTCGTCTTGTCTGTCATGAGGCGCGCCACACTACCCAGTTGATGCGGGCTGTCGAAAAAGCCGCCAAGCAGCCGGAGAGGACCTCCGACTGCTCACCATTGCGCAGATGGCCGCGGATCCACCCCATGTGTTGATAGTTCTCCACCTGGAAGGAAAACACTCCGGGTCTCGGTTGATTTGACTCCAAGAGAAGCCCATAAGCCACCCCCCACGGGTGCCCAAAGGCGCGCCGTGCCCCGAAAAAGAAGAGAGGGAGTCGATGACCTTGAACCGCATCATCCTGGGAGTGGTTGCCGCATTGACGCTGACGCTGTCTGGCTGTTCGAACCTGGACTGCGATGGCAGCGGCAATTCGTGCGTCTGCGAGAACGGCGATTGCACGCAGAAGTGCTCGGGCGGCAACTGCCAGCTCAGCTGCACCGGAGAGAACTGCAAGCTGGACTGCCCGGGCGGCAACTGCCAGCTCGCCTGTGTCGGCGCCACGAGCTGTGAGCTGACGAGCTGTACCTCGAACTGCAGTGTCTCGTGCGGCGGGGCGGCCACCTGCAGCTCGAGTTGCAAGAACTCGTCATCGGGCTGCACGACCGCGCCGTAACGCGCACCCAGCACATCTCGAGGGCCCGGTGTCCGCATCCCGGGCCCTCCCTCACGGCAGGTGCCCTCATGGGAGTGGTAGGCTCGGGAGCCTCCCGCCCCTGACCCCATGGCCTGCCTCGACGAAGCCACCTTCACGGAACTGCTGCTCGGCGAGTTGCCCCGAGAGCGCGCGGCGGAGGTGGATGCGCACCTCGACGCCTGTCCCTCCTGCCGGCGGATGGTGGCCGAGGCCCTGCGCGCCAATACGCCCGTCCCCTCGCAGGCCACCCCCGTCGGGCCCGCCCCCATGGCGACGCCGGACCGCCCCAGCCGCCTACCCGCTGGCGAGCCCGTGCTGGAGCGCGGTACCGCCGTGGGCCGCTACCTCGTCCTGGAGAAGCTGGCCGCCGGCGGCATGGGCGTGGTGTACGCCGCCTATGACCCGGAGCTCGACCGGCGCGTGGCGCTCAAGCTGCTGCGGGCCTCCGCGCTCGGGCTCGACGCGGAGGAAGGCCGCCAGCACCTGCTGCGCGAGGCCCAGGCCATGGCCCGCGTCTCCCACCCGCACGTCGTCCCCGTGTACGACGTGGGCACCTTCGGCCACCAGGTCTTCCTCGCCATGGAGCTGGTGGAAGCCCAGACGCTTCGCCAGTGGCTGAAGGCCGCTCAGCGCACCTGGCACCAGGTGCTCGCCCTCTTCGTGGACGCGGGCCGGGGCCTCGCCGCCGCGCATGCCGCCGGGGTGGTGCACGGGGACTTCAAGCCCGACAACCTCCTGGTGGGCACCGACGGCCGCATCCGCATCACCGACTTCGGGCTGGCCCACACCGCCTCCTCCGCGACGGAGAGCACCCCCGTCACCGGCGGCACGCCCGCGTACATGGCCCCGGAGCAGCTCACCCCCGGAGTCCGGGCTGATGTCCGCAGCGACCAGTTCTCCTTCTGCGTGACGCTGTACGAGGCCCTCTACGGCGAGCGCCCCTTCGCGGGCTCCTCCGTCCGGGAGGTCTCCGCCGAGCGCCTCTCGGGCCGGGTGCTCCCCGCGCCCAAGGGCACGCAGGTGCCGCCGTGGCTGCGGCGCGTGGTGCTGCGCGGCATGGCCGTCTCCCCCGCCGAGCGCTACCCCTCGCTGGAGGCCCTGCTCGCCGCGCTGCGGGATGACCTGGGCGTGCGCACGAGGCGGCGCCTGCGATGGGCCGGGGGCCTCGGCCTGCTGCTGGGCGCCGTCGGCGTCACCCATGGCGTGCACACGCGCGCCGCCCGGCAATGCGGCGACACGGCGCACGCCTTCGACGGGGTGTGGGACGAGGCGACCCGCCAGCGCATCGAGGCCGCGTTCCTCGCCACCGGCCGGCCCTTCGCCGCGGAGGCCTGGCCCCGCGTGCGGCAGGTGCTCGATGCGTACACCACCACCTGGGCGGCCGAGCGCACCGCCACGTGCGAGGCCACGCGCGTGCGGCACGAGCAGTCCGAGGAGGTGCTCGCCCAGCGCCTGCGCTGCCTCGACGGACGGCTCGCGGAGCTGACCGCGCTCTCCCGCATCTTCACCGAGGCGGATGCCGAGGTGGTCGAGCAGGCGCCGCGCGCGGCGAAGGGGCTGGCCCCGGTGGCCACCTGCGCGGATGCCACCCCGCGCGCCCTCCCCGCGGACCCGGCCGCACGCGAGCGCGCCGAGGAGCTCCACCGCACCCTCGTCCAGGCTCGCGTCCTCCAAGCGGCGGGCAAATACAAACAAGGCGTCGCCCGGATGGAGCCCGCGGCGGCGGCGGCGAAGGACTCGGGAGACCGCCATGGCGCGGCCGAGGCCTTCCTCCTGCTGGGCGAGCTGCGCCAGAAGGCGGGCGACTGGCCCGGCGCGGAGTCCGCCCTCTTCGAGGCCCTGCGGGCCGCGGAGGCCGGGCGCAACGACGAGGCCGCGGCGCGTGCCTGGATTCTGCTGGTGCGCGTGACGGGCGAACAGCTCGAGCAATACGACATGGCCGGGCGCTGGCGCGAGCGTGCCGAGGCGGCCATCGAGCGGCTGGGCGGCAACGAGGTGCTGCGCGCCCAGCTCCTCACCTACTCGGCCACCACGCTGTATGCCCAGGGCCGTTACGCGGAGGCGGCCGAGCAGCAGGAGGCGGCGCTCGTCCGGCTGGAGAAGGCCTTCGGGCCCGACAGCCTGGAGGCGGCGGACGTCCGCCAGGACTTGGGGAGCGCGAGGCTGGCCCAGGGCCGGGTGGACGAGGGGCTCGCGCACCTGAGGCGCGTGGTGGAGCTGCGCCGCGCGGCCCTGGGCGAGGAGCACCCGGACGTGGCGAGGGCACGGCTCGCGCTCGGCGAGGCGCACTGGCAGGAGCGCGATGCCGCCGAGGCGGAGCGTTTGTCGCGTGGCGCGCTGGAGTCGCTGGAGCGCTCACTGGGCCCGGAGCACCCCAGCGTGGGCGATGCGCTCAACCTGCTCGCCCTCGCGCTCCAGTCGCAGAAGCGGCTGGACGAGGCACTGCTCCTGTTCGAGCGCGCGCTGCGCCTCGTGGAGAAGACAGAGGGCCCGGACAGCACCGGCGCGGCGGCGATCGAGCACAACCTCGCCGCCGTGCTGTCCCAGCAGGGGCGGCTGGACGAGGCCGTGGTGCGCTTCCAGGAGGTGCTGGCGCGCAAGGAGAAGAAGCTCGGGCCGGGCCATCCCCAGCTCGTGCCGGTGCTGCGCTTCCTGGGCAACACGTTGCGCAAGCAGCAGCGGCACGGCGAGGCCCTGGTGCACCTGGAGCGCGCCGTCACCCTCCAGGTGTCCCAACCGGATGACGCCCTCTCCGGCTGGACGGGGGTGCACCTGGACCTGGGCCGGGCACTCCTGGAGGCGGACAAGCCCCGAGACGCGCTCGTGCCGCTGGAGAAGGCCCTGGCCGGCTGGGAGCGCGCGCATCCCACGCCCGTCGAGCGCGCCAACACCCGCCTCCTGCTCGCGCGGGCGCTGTGGGAAGCGCGGTCGGACCGGACCCGGGCGCTGCGTCTGGCGCACGAGGCTCGCACGGTGGCCCTCGAGGCGGGCGACGCGGGGGGGCGGGTGCTCGAGGCCGTGGATGCGTGGCTCGCCGGGAAATCCGCCCCCGTGCCCGCGCAAGAGCACACACCCCGGTAAATCCGGCGGGGGGTGGCTGGAAAAGCCGCGGCCGCGCGGAATGCACCCGCGGCCCAGACCCACTCTCCCCCCAGAACGCGAAATCCCGCGCAGTTCTGACAAGTGATTGCCCGTCCCGGAATGGACAGACACTTCATCTCCTTTTAAAAGTCGGGCAAAGACAGACGAGCGCGCGGACGGACTCATGCGAATCCTTGCTTCGGACCGGGCCGGTCCTGGTCCACACACCCAGCAAAGGAGCTCATCCATGTCTCAGCTTCGTCTGTCGTTCAGCGCGCTCGTCATCACTGGCATGCTCTTCACCGCCGCTTGCGGTCCGCAGTCCGAGGACGCCTCCACCGGGTCCAACACCTCCCACGTGCAGCAGCAGGAGAGCACCGGGGCGAAGCCGGGCACCGGCCAGTTCTGCGGTGGCTTCGCCGCCATCCAGTGCCCCGAGGGGCAGGTCTGCGTGGATGACCCCAACGACAGCTGCGATCCCACCACGGGCGGCGCCGACTGCGGTGGCATCTGCGTGAAGGGCACCAGCCAGGCCGCGGAGAAGAAGAAGTGCGACTACAACGACCCTACCCGGTACTACGCCGCTCGCAGTCCGGAGGAGTGCGCCGCCGTCACCTTCATCTGCGTCGAGGGCCAGACGGCGTTCTTCGACAACTGCGGCTGTGGCTGCGAGACGACCCGGTGAGCTGAAACTCCCGCGGCCACACCGTGGGACCGGAGCCCTGGCGGCTCGAAATTCCGCCAGGGTTCCGCCAGGGATTGCTAGGATTGCCGTCCATGAGAGTGATTCCCTGGCTTCTGGGTGCCTTCCTGGTCATCTCCTGTCATGGCCCGCGAGCGGGCACCGTGCCGGAAGAGCCCCCCACGTGCGTGCTCGACGCCCAGCCCGAGCTCATCCCGGTGCCGAACCCCAAACCGGGCGAGCTGAATGAGTTCTTCGAGCTACCCGATTCGCCCGCGTGGTGGGCACCGGCACCGATGGAGCCCGAGCGCGCTCGGTACCGGGCGGCGCTCGTGGCCCGGCTCGGCGAGGAGGGCCTGCGGCAGCGCGCCCTGCTCGAGCGGCAGCACGCCATCCATGCCGCGATGGCCGGCAAGCCCATGCAGCGCGAGGCGGAGAACACCGGGCGCGTCCTGGACGGGAGCGCCGGGCAGCATGGCCTGGCGAGCTGCCTGGAGTGGCGGCTGTTCCAGCGCCAGGCGCGGCGCTACCCCATCCTCGAGCACCCCACCGAGTTCGGGGCCTACATCCTGCGCGGGCACGGGCGGCTGCGGGTGTACATGTCCGGCGGCGACAGCGTCGGCGGTCAGCTGCGGCACGAGGTGAGTGACCGGGTGGCGGCGGACGCGGCCAACGGCTTCGAGCCCGTGGCGCACCTCCACAACCACCCCTTCATGTTCGACCGCAAGCCGGGCGACCGCATGTACACCACCGAGGACTCGGTGAAGGACATCGGCGGGGCTCTCGCCCCCAGCCTCACGGACGTGCAGGCCTGGCGCAACATGCGCGCGGGGTTCGGCCTGAAGGGCGGATGGCTGACCAACGGGCTGGACAGCATCCACTACACGTCCGGGGACTTCGACCGGCTCTCCGCCTGGGACTGAGCGCCCGCGCCGGCAAGCCCGCGGGTGGAATCCCCTGCACTCCGGGTCTTTCCTCGTTTGACCGGGGATCTGTTCGATTTTCGTCTCGTCTGGGGGGTTGACGTGGCCCGCCCACCCTTCGCAGCATCAACGTCTCTCCATGCTCGTCCCTCCCGTCTACCGCCGATGGGTCACCTGCCCCGAGCCGCGCCCCCAGGCGAAGCTGCGGCTGTTCTGCTTCCACTTCGCCGGAGGTGACGCATCCGTCTTCCGGTTGTGGGCCAGACAGCTGCCCGCCTTCATGGAGGTCTGCCCCATCGAGCTGCCGGGCCGCGCCACCCGCCGGGGCGAGCCTCCCATCACCCGCTTCCCCGAGCTGCTCGACAAACTGGCGAGCATGATGCTCCCCTTCGTCAAGCAGATGCCCTTCGCCTTCTTCGGGCACAGCTTCGGCGGCGTCACCGCCTTCGAGCTGGCGCGCTGGCTGCGCCGCAGCGGGGGGCCGCTCCCGGTCCACCTCTTCCTCTCGGCCTCCCCGGCGATGCACATCCGGCAGGGTCCCCCGCGCCCCCTCAGCCACCTGTCGGACAAGGAGTTCCTGAAGGAAGTGGCCAGCCGGTTCGGCACGCCGTTGGAGGTGCTCTACAGCGAGGACTTCCGGCTCGGGGTGCTGCCCGCGCTGCGCACGGACGCGCTCGTCGGCGAGAGCTACCAGTACGCGCCCGAGCCTCCGCTGGACGTGCCCATCTCCTCCTTCGGGGCCTGGCAGGACACCGAGGTGAGCCACGAGGAAGCCAACTCCTGGCGGCTGCAGACCACGGGCCGCTTCCAGTTGCGCATGTTCCAGGGCAGCCACCTGTTCCTCTCCACCGAGCGGCCCCGCATCTACAAGGCCATGCTCGAGGACCTGGCGCCGCAATTTCAGTGACGGGGCGGGTGTTTCCCGGCATCTACCGCCCGCGCCCGGCCTCTCTGGCCACCAGGCAGGCGGCCGCCGAGGACCCCGCACGTGCTCATCCGGTATTCCGAGTGGAAGAAGCCCACCGACGCGGCCTACGCCTTCCAGCTGCGCGCCGCGGGCTCCGGGCAGGCAGGCGGCTTCTCCCCCGCGATCCCCGGGGCCGGCCTCCGCCGTGACATCCGGGAGGTCGCCCGCGAGGTCCTCGGGGACGGCGAGGCGGAGCGTTTCGAGCGCAAGCTGCAGCGCTGGCAGGGCCCGGAGGACGTGGTGGGCGGCGCGGGCGAGCAGCCGTACGCGGGCCAGCAGCTGACCTTCGAGGAGGCCTCGTGGCGGGAGGCCCTCACCCCGCGCGAGCTCGACGCGGTGATGCGCGGCCACGTCCGAGTGATGCGGAGCCGCGCCGGGCAGACGGACTACGTGCTGCGCGATCACCACATGCTCGACGTGGCCCTGTACCACTACCGGACGACGGGCGAGCTGCCCCGGACCCTCTTCCACGCGGACCGGCACTCGGACTGGTGCAAGGACAGCTACCTGGAGGCGCGCGTGCCGCCGCAGGCCGCCACCTGGTGGAAGCTCTTCGAGGGGCTGAAGCGGCCGGAGGGCTCGGCGCCCGTGCTCACCGAGGAGGACATCTTCTTCACCACCGCCAAGGCCGAGCCGACGGCGCGGATGACGGGGCGGGACGTGGGCTTCTCCACGCTCGTCCCCTGGTTCGTGGACACCGCGGCGCTGCACTGGCGGCAGGTGCTGGAGCGGCCCGGCGTCGTCGAGGCGGATTGGGTGTCGTTGGACCTGGACTACTTCCAGCCCGCGCCGCAGCTGCGGCTGAGCGGGGGGCTGATTCGCGACCCGCGCTTCCACGGGATGATGGAGCGGGCCCGGGTGCGCGTCTTCGTGCTCTCGCCCCAGTTCACCAATGGCGGCGACAAGGTGGACCCCTGGCAGGTCCAGGGCAGCCTCCCCTCGTCGCTGCGGCTGCTCAACCTGTTGCGCCGGTTGCCCGGCAACGTGCGGCGCGTCCCCTGAAAAGCGCAACGGGCGGCCCCCCGCTCCAGGTGGAGAGAGAGCCGCCCGCCCGTCAATCCCTACCGGCCGCCGGAACTACGGCTTGGTGTAGTTGATGGTCAGGTTGTAGGTCGCGGTGCCCGAGCCGGCGCCGTAGACCATGATGTACGCGCTGCTCTGACCCGCGGGCACCGTCACCGTGCACGTCTCGGAGGCGCCGGACGTGTTGGAGCGGCAGTCGTAGAGCGAGAGGGTGGCCGCCGAGCCGAAGCGCACGTACAGGTCGGGGTTGCGCTTGCCCGTCATGGTCACCTTGAAGGTGGTGCCAGCCACGACGCTGTAGGGGCCGAAGCTGTCGCTCGCGTTCTTGCCCACGCTGTCGCTGAGCGTCTCGGTCACCGGAGTGCCACCACCACCGCCGCCGCCACCACCGCCGTACGTGCCGGTGAGGGTCACGCCGGAGTAGCTGGAGTAGGCGTTGAGCATCACGTACCAGGTGCCCGCCTGCGGGTTGGTGAAGGGGCAGGACTCCGCGTTGCCGCTCGCATACGGACGGCAGTCGTAGGTGCTGGAGCTGGGAACGGCGCCGTAGCGCACGTACAGGTCCGCGTCACCCGTGCCGCCGCTGATGGCGAACGACAGGCTCGTCTGGCCCGCGGGCACATCGAGCGCGTAGTACTTCTTGTTGCCGGAGCTGCCCGAGAGGCTGCTCACCGGCACGCCGTTGGACAGCGGGTTGACCACCGGCGGCGGAGGCGGCACGCCCACGGCCTTCCAGGCCTCGTTCACCGCCAGGGACTCGGCCGAGCCCGCGCCGTAGAGCGCGTCGGCGGCCTGGAGGGTGTACGTCTTGGCCTGCTCGAAGGTGGTGCTGGCGGTGAAGAGGTCCGTGTTGGCCTTGTAGAAGATGCGGCCAGCCTTCTCCGGGCCAATGGCCGGCACCACGTTGGCCGACTTGCCGCGCGGGTGCACGCCGCCCTTGGAGAGCAGCGAGAACACCAGGTTGCTGATGCCCGAGCTGTAGTGCACGTCCACGCCCGAGGAGTAGTCGCCGTAGAAGTCGAGCGACACGCCGTCCTTCACCGGGTCATCCATGTAGCGGAGCGCGTCGTTCGCGGTGCCCGGCGTCCAGATATCCTCGCCGATCATGAAGACGTCCGCGTCCACCGCCCAGTTGCGCGTCCAGCTCTCGCACACGCCAGCGAAGATGTCGGACATGGACTCGTTGAGGCCGCCGGACTCGCCCGAGTAGATGAGGTCCGACTCGGTGTCCGTCACGGCGTGGGTCAGCTCGTGGACGGTGACGTCCAGGTCCTTGCCCAGCTCGATGGAGTCCGAGTTGTTGCCGTCGCCGTACACCATCTGGGTGCCGTCCCAGTAGGCGTTGACGTAGTTGGTGCCGTAGTGGACGGTGCTGATGAGCGTGGCGCCCGCGTTGTCGTACGAGTTGCGGCCGAAGAGCGTCGCGTAGCAGTTGTAGGTGGCGCCCAGCATGTCGTAGTTCATGTCGACATGGGCGTCGCCGATGGGCGCCTGGCCCTCGCTGCGCTTGAGCGTGCCCGGCGTGGTGGAGCCGTTGTTGGCCGAGTACACCTTGCGGTTGAGCGCCGTGTGGATGAGCGGGTTGACCAGCAGCACGCCGCCGCGCTGCGCGTCCACGTACACCAGGTCATCGGCGGGCATGCCGTCGCGCTCGCCCTTCACGCGCACCTCGTAGGCCAGCCGCGGCTCGCGGCTGCCCTCGGAGCTCAGGTAGACCAGGTTCGCGCTGCCCTGGGAGGAAGCGCCCCGCGCGGTGGAGCCGTCCACGGCGGCCTTCAGCGCGGCCCCGGGGGCCACCTTCGCGGCGGCGGACGCGAGCGAGCCATCCCGGGCCGAGCCGTTGGCCGCGTAGACATTGCCCGCCTCGTCCACGTGCACGACGAGCTCGCCGCCCACCACGCGCAGGCCGTTCTTCGTCTGCTGGAAGCGCAGGTGCTGGTGGCCCTGGGCGTCCACGCTGGCGCGCCGGAACACCAGGTCGTTCGCGTCGAGCCGGAACACCGGCGCCACCAGGCTCAGCGCCTCGCGCACGTCCGGCTGCGAGCGCAGCGCGCCCTGCGCCTGGGTGGCACGGCCGAACTGCCCCCGCACGGCGTAGGGCACGCCCTCGTCGCTGCCCAGCACCTGGGCTCCCTGGATGCGGGCCAGCGCGGACTGGATGTCGGCGTCATCGCCCCCCTGCACGGGCGCCTCGCCGTCCTGCATCGAACCGCACGCCGCCAGGCTCGCGCCCAGCCACGCCGCACAGAATGTCCTCAGGTACCGGTTGCTCACGAAGAACTCCTCTGAAGAAGAGGCGTCTTTCTTGACATACCCGTTGCTTGCGACTCAAGGCACTGTGATGATTTTCAGGATTTTTTCTGATTGGTTTGTGTAAACGCGGACGTGTGGCCACTTGGTTGTTCACCGTTGAAGTGGCACGGTGTGTGGTTTTTCTTTTTCTGAGAAAAGAGAGGCCTCTGGCACCGCCATGAAGCTCACGAAGCTCCACATCCATGGGTACCGGGACGTCGCGCCCGGCACCGGGCTCGTGTTCAGTCCAGGGCTCAACCTGGTGCTCGGCGAGAACGGCACCGGCAGGACGACGCTGTTGGACCTGCTCTCGCGCGTGCTCGCCGCCGACTTCTCCGGGCTCATCCGCGAGGAGTTCTCGCTGGAGTACTCGCTCGACTTCCCCGGGATGGACCTGCACATCACCGTGCGCAACACGCGGGCCACCGGCGCCGCCCGGCCCCCTTCGCGCGAGGACTCGGCGCTCCTGTTGCCGCGTCCCCTGGAGGCCGCCGCGGAGCTCGAGCCCTTCATGGAGCTGGTGCTCGAGCTGGACGCGCCCGGCCCCCGGCTGGTGATGCGCGCCGACGCCACGGGCGTGTCCTGGGAGGTGGACGGGCAGCCCGCCTATTCCCAGAACATGTACTGGTCGCTGCTGGACCGGACCGTCTGGGTGGTGCTCTTCATGACGGCCCAGCGGCTGGAGCCCGAGGTCCGCGAGCCCCTCAAGGAGCTGCTGCGCCGCACCTTCCTGCTCGCCCCGGCGCGCTTCGACGAGGCGCTCGGGACGTACCAGCAGATGGGCACCACCCAGTATGGGATGGAGATGCGGGGCGACGAGGTCTTCCCGCTGGGCCTGATGTGGCTGCCCGCGTGGATGCCCGGGCTGCTGCGCGAGCGCGTGGCGCGCGAGATGCCCCCGCCGGGCGGCTTCCTCGACATCCGCCATGACGAGGTGGAGCGGAGCTTCCTGGCGAGGTTCGTCGCCTTGAACGGGTTCACCTCGGGACTCTTCCGCGTGGAGCTGCTGGACAAGCGCAGCTACGAGGGCGGCGGGCGCCTGGAGTTCGGCCGCTTCGGCTTCCGCTTCACCCGGCGCGATGGCGCGGTGCTGACGCACGAGCACCTGGGCCACGGACAGAAGCGGCTGCTGTCCTTCCTGTACTACCTGGACGTCAACGGGGACTTCGTCATCGCCGACGAGCTGGCCAACAGCCTCCACCCCCGCCACGTCGAGGCCTGCGTGCGGGAGCTGGGCCGCCGGCAGTCCTTCCTCACCAGCCAGAACCCGCTCCTCTTCGAGCACGTGCCGCTCGGCTCCGCCAGCGAGGTGCGCGCCTCGCTCATCCACTGTGGGACGGAGCTGCGCGAGGGCCGCGAGTGGAAGGTGTACGCCAACCCGTCACCGGAAGCGGCCACGAGGCTCTTCGACGCGTACCAGCGGGGAGACACCCCGCTCGCGACGCTGCTGCGCACTCACGGGGTGTGGTGAGGCTCGTGCGCCTTGCGCTCCCGCGCGAGCTCCGCCCGGAAGAAGGCGCTGTGACTGGCGAGCGTCTCCATGTAGGGCCGCACGTCCTCGCGGGCCTCGGGTGAGAGCTGCGCGTAGGGCGTCACGTGCTCGTCCGGCACGTAGCGGAAGGTGAGGTTGATGCGCCGGGTCCTGAAGTCCGGCATCTCGGGCGCCAGCTGGTGCCCGGCGCGCGTGTCCACCCGCTGAACCCGGTGGAACGTCTGCTCCTTCCAGCGCGCCCCTCCGAAGAGCTGGAGCGAGCCATCATCGAGCCACTGCTCGAGCACCACCTCGTCGCGCTCGCCCGGGCGGCTGGAGGTGACGAACTGGATGAGCGCGCGCTCGCCGAAGGACAGCGAGGCCACCGGCCCCGGCTCGAAGTCCTTGTGCTCGCCCACCCGCGCGGTGTCCACCCAGCGCCCGTCCTCGAGGCGGCTGCCGTAGAAGTTCACCAGGCAGGTGTTGAGGTGCCAGCCGGGCGGCATGTCCGGGCCCCGGAACATGCGGCGCGCCAGTTGCTCCACCTTGTCCACCTGGCGCTGGAGCACCGCCGGGAAGGGCTCGGCCTTGACGCAGCGGTCCTTCACGCCCTTGGGCGGCCGGTAGTAGTCGAGGCAGGCGAACTGCCAGTTGCCCAGCCAGTACACCGGGCGCAACAGCCGCCGCTGCTCCTGCCCCGGCGGAGGCGGGAAGTGCTTGGAGTAGCGCTGCTCCCACAGGGGGTGGAGGGCGCCGAGCCACGCCAGAATCTCCGCGCGCTCCGCCGCCGGGAGGAAGCTCGCGTTGTAGTGGTGGCCCGGGGTGCGCTGGCGGGCCTTGTGAGCCAACGAACGGCCGTAACGGGGAGGAGGCGCCATGGGAGTCTCCCCCTACCACACCGCGGCGGCCCCGAGGATTCCCCCGGTGCGCCGGGAGCCAGCCCGGCCGGGCGGAGGCTCAGAAGGTGGCGAGCACGCCGGCAGCGAAGTGGGTCGACACGGTGCCGTCACCCATCACCGGCAGGTTCACGGAGGCGTCGCCCGTGAGGCTCCAGACCTCGTTGAGGTGGATGGACAGCAGCGGGAACGGGGACCCCTGACTGCCGCCGAGGCTCAACCCCGCGTTGACGCCCGTCTTCACATAGGAGGTGCCATCTGGGAGGAGCACGAGCATCTCCGGGAAGGCGGCCCGGGCCGAGAAGCCGACGGCCAGCGTCACCACCTCGCCCAGCGTCACGGAGTAGGCGGCTCCCACCGAGGGGATGGGCTTCACCCTGGGCTGCACCGTGGCCCCGTCGGACGTGGTGAACCCGGAGGTGAAGAAGGACTGGGAGACCCCCACCCCCGCCTCCACGCTGCTGGAGTTCGACAACCACCACCGCGTCCGCAGACCCGCCGACACACTGAAGACGGTGAACTCGAGGTTGGCCGACCCGCTCGCATAGGGCACCCACTCGGCCCGGCCCGCCTCTCCCAGGCGATAGGAGAGCGTCGGACTGGGAATCACCGCGGACAGCTTCACCGGGCGGGAGAGCGTCAGCCAGGGCAATCCCCCCACCGCCAGCTCCAGCCGGTCGGTCAGCCCCACGCGGTAGCCAGGCACCAGGAGGAGAGGACTCGTGTAGGCGACAGGCATGGGAGAGTTGCTCTCCTGCGGCGCCTGTCCATACCCCGTCGACATCGACAGGCGCACCGCGTGCGTGCCGGCCGGGAGCGTGGTGAGGGTGGCGGCCAGCGGCCGGGAGTAGCGTTTGGCGGCGAGCCCCGGCGCCCCCACCAGCTCCAGGTTCTCCTCGTGCACCGTCACCGTCTTGCCGGCCTCCACCTGGAGCTCCCGGGCGAACGTCCCCTGCGGCGTCTTGCGGCGCACCAGGTAGGGCCCCACCGGCAGGGCCATGCGCAGGGCGCGCCGGCCCTCGGGCACCTCCAGCACCACCAGCCCCGAGTGCAGCTGGATGACCTGCAAGGGGCCCGTCTCCTGCTTCACCTCGAGCGTGCTGCTGGCACTCGCCAACCGGGTGAGGGGCAGGTCCTGCCGCCCGCGCAGCCGCAAGTCGAAGCTGGGGTGTTGCACCGCCTCGCCGTGCAGCGAGGTGTCACGGATGGTGAGGCGCTGGGCATAGGCGAAGGCCTCGCCCACCGTCACCTGTCCGTCGTCCCCCTCGTCCGCCGCGCCGCGCAGGCCCGCCACCAGGTGGTGGGTGAAGAAGGAGCCCCGGAGCGCATCCGTCTCGTGCGAGGCCTCCTGCCCCGTGCTGGAGGCGAGCAGCACCGAGCCCTCGCTGGACAGTCCCAGCGGGACCTCCACCGCGAAGGGCGCCGCCGGCGTGAGCCCCTTGGCCCGCGTCCAGCTCCCGCCCTGGCAGGCGTCGAGGATGCCCACGCGCACCGCGGCCCGCCCATCCTCCAGCCGCGCCCGGAGCTCCTTCAGCTCCAGCGGCTGGCCGTTGGGGTAGAGCGCCCGCTCGTCCGAGTGGCCCGAGTAGTAGAAGAGCAGCAGTCCCTCGCGGCCCTCCTTCCCGAGCCGCTCCAGCCGGGAGTCCAGCGCCGCGAGGACGCGTGAGGGCTCCGGGTCCTCCAGCACCACGACATCCTCCCGGGAGAACTGTCCGGCCTCGATGAGCACGGAGGCGACGTTGTGCGCGTCCTGGTGGGCGTACCGCAAGGGCGTGCGTCCCGGAGCGGCGCGGTTGGCGCCCACCACCACCGCCAGGCGCTGCACGCGCGGGGAGCCGGTGTCGGGCGGGGCGGCGGTGAGGGCAACGAGCGTCAGGGCGAGGAGTGCGTTCATGGAGAAATGGACTCCGGAGACGGCTGGGAAGAGGACTTGGAGAGGGTGAGCGGGAGGACCCACAGCGCCTCGGTGCGCGTGGGCTCCTCGTGGAGCGAGGCCAGGGACTCGGCGGGGACGGGCGCGTGGCTGAGGACGACGAGGAGCCGCTCGGACCGAGCCCCGGGCTCCACCCGCCAGCTCGTGGGCAGGAGGGTCTCGCCCCGCTCGGGCACCGGGCCCTCGTGGAGCACCTGCCAGGAATCGCCCTCGGCCGCGGCCACGGTGAGCCAGCGGAAGCCCTCGGGCATCACCTTGAGGCGCAGCAGGTCTCCCTCGGCCACCAGGGACTCGCCGTCCCACAGGCGCACCGCGTCCCCGGTCTTCACGTAGAGGGCCACCGCCGGGCTGCCCTTGCTGCGCAGGCCCGCCATCGAGGCCGGGCGCGTCTCCATGTCACGAGGCACCCAGAGCACCAGCGCGAGCCCCGCCGCGAGCGCCGCGACGCCCCAGGGAGCCAGCCGCGCCAGGAGCGAGGGGGCGCGGGGCGGCTCGTGGGCGAGCGCCACGGCCCAGGACGGAACGGGCGGGGGCCGTCCCAGGGCGTCGACATGCCCGGCACAGCGGGGACAGGAGGCCAGGTGGGCCCTCACCTCCTCCGTCATGTCCCCGAGCGCGGCGCGATCCAGCGTCAGGAAGGAAGGGTGGGCGGTGCTCATCGTTCCTCCTCGCGCCAGGGCCCCAGCCGCGCCTCGAGGCGGGTGAGGATGCGGCGCACGGTGCGATCCGACAGGCTGGTGACTTCGCCAATCTCGGGCTGGGTGAGGCCGTCCAGCCGGTGCAGCAGCGCCACCTCGAGCTCCTCGGCGGGCAGGCTGGAGGCGAGCGACTGGAGGCGCTGGCGCACCTGCAGCACGGACTCGATGCTGGGCGCGGGGTGGGCGGTGGTGTCCTGGAGCGCGGCGGACATCTCCACCGGCTGGCGGCGCTGGCGGACCCGCAGCCTGTCGATGAGCAGCCGCGTGCTCACCCGGTAGAGCCAGGGCACCACCTCGCCCACGGGGCGCCGGGCCATGCCGGAGCGCCACAGGCGGATGAAGGTCTCCTGGGCCACCTCCTCCGCCTCCGCCGCGTCGCCGAGGGCCCGGGCGCACTTGTGCTGGAGCAGGGGGAAGTACTGGCGGTACGCGGCCGTGACGGTGGCCGACGCACCCTCACGTGGAGGCGCGCTCATGATGGGAAGGAGGAGGCATGAGGTGTCCTGAAGCATTCCCCTGTACAACGAAATGCCCCGGAAAAAGCGGACACGGCCCTCACGGCCCGGGCGGGCGGCTCGGACGGGAGAGCACGTACGTCGCGCCGACGAGGATGAGCGCCCCGGCCGCCACGAGCACGGGCCACTTCACCCGCGCGACGAAGGCCATGAAGCCGAAGCTGAGGGCCATGGCGGAGACGGCGCTCACCTTCACCTTCACCGGCACGGTGCCGTACCGATTCCACTCCTGGAGCCGGGGCCCGAAACGGGGGTGCGTGTACAGCCAGTGGTGGAAGCGGCGGGAGCTGCGCGAGAACGCCCACAACGCGACGAGCAGGAAGGGCGTTGTCGGCAGCAGCGGCAGGAACGCGCCGAGCACCCCGAGGCCGACACAGACGAACCCGAGTGCCATGAAGGCCCAGCGGAAGCGGGACGTCTCCGCCCCGGCCGAGCCTGGCTGCTCCTGCTGCATGGAGGGTTCCCCCGGCATCGCCGCGCCTTATCGCACTCTGAGGTACTGTTCCACCGGCTCCAAGGGCCCCTCGAGGTGATGATGAAGCGCGTGTTGAAGATCGCTGGTCTGGTCCTGCTGCTGCCCGTACTGGGAGTGGTGGCGCTGTTCGTGGCCATGTTCGCCGGCAACCCGGAGATTCCGGATGGACGGGAGCTGGAGGGCTTCGTCCGGGTGGTGAAGGACGGCTACGTCGCCCTGGACGTGCTCGACGCCGGAGACGGGTCGGTGGTGCTCATCGACGCGGGCGCGGATGCCGAGGGGAAGATCGTCCTGGCGGAGCTGAAACGGCGCGGCCTCGGACCCGACGCGGTGAAGGCCATCCTCCTCACCCATGGGCACGCGGACCACATCGCCGGGTGCCACCTCTTCCCGAAGGCCGAGGTGATGGCAATCGAAGCGGATGTGCCCATCGCCGAGGGAAAGAAGCGCAGCGACAGCCCCATCCTCCGGCACCTGCCTCCCGCCGACCGCGATGTGCGCATCACCCGCGCGCTGAAGGATGGCGAGACGCTCCAGGTGGGCAACCTGTCCGTCCGCGTCTTCTCCATCCCCGGCCACACCCAGGGCAGCGCCGCGTACCTGGTCAACGGGGTGCTCTTCCTGGGTGACAGCGCGGACGCGACGAAGGACGGCAAGCTCGTGGGCGCCAAGTGGCCCGTGACCGAGAGCACGGAGGAGAACCGCGCGTCCCTGAAGGCGCTGGCGGCGAAGCTGAAGCCCGAGGAGGTGAAGCTGCTCGTCTTCTCGCACACCGGCGTGCTGCCCGGGTACGCGCCGCTCCGCGACTTCGCGGCGAACTGAGGGGGCCCAGGTGAAGACACTCCAGCCCCTCCTGCTTGCCTCGCTGCTGCTCGGGCCCCTGGCTCACGCACAGGAGGAGCGCCCTACCCCCACGGCCAAGGCGGCACCGGCGCCCGTCGTGACCGATGCCACCCTTTCACTGCTCGAGCCCGCCAGTGACGGCTGCGAGTGGGCGCAAGTCGACCCCGTCACCTCGGCGCGCCGGGTCATCGTGAAGCTCGCAGTGGAGTGCCAGGGCGCGAGCACCGCGCTGAGCCGTGATGGCAAGCAGGGCGCGGCGCGGTTCTGGCGCGGAGGGGTCAGCCAGCCCGTGGTGGGCAAGCCCACGTTCCCCGAGAAGTTCCCCTCGCCCGCGTTCCGCGACCGCATGTTCCTCGTGGACCTGACCACGGGCGGGGCCGAGGAACTGCCGTTGCCCGGCTCGGGCGAGCTGATCGAGTTCGGCTTCGATGCCAAGGGCCGGCTGCTCGGGCTCACGATTCAGAAGCCCACCGCGGAGCAGGAGCGGGTGGGCGCGGCGGAGGTGGACGGGAACACGCTCCGGTTCGGCCTCGATGGCAGCACGAGACGCGCGCTGTTGGCGCACGCCTTCGTCTGGCGGGACGGAGCGTGGACGCGGCTGGATGCGAAGGTGAGCACCGAGTCCTCGGGAACCGGCGTCCTGCCGATCCGCAAGGAATTGGGCGAACGGTCGAGCCGCGCGTTGGATCCGCGTTTCACGCCCAAGGAGATCGAAGACGACGCGATGCTGGACCAGTTGTATGCGTTCACCCCCGAGCAGCCCGAGGGCGAGTGGGCCGCGCTGGAGCGTGGCGGTTACACGCTGGCGGTCTGGGGCACACCCTTCGGAGAGGAATTGCTGGCGACCGGCCTGTTGCGGCGGGTGGACAAGGGAAAGGCAGTCGCGCTTCCCGGCCACACCTACCGCGAGAACGACCTGGTCAGCATCCAGTCCCGAGGGCCGTTCCTGCTCGTCTCGCTCGCGGATTCCGGTGGGCATCCGCGCATGTACCGGGGGAAGAAGCTCGTCTGGAGTTCGGAGAACGCGCGAGCGGTGACCTTCTGGCCGAAGTGAGCCGAGGCGGGAAAGACCCTGCCTGATGAGGGCTCGAAGTACAGAAATTCAGGCCCCCTCTGGCGCACGAAGCTACATCCGCAACTACACGGGAGACGCACCCGAGGTGAACCGACTACCGGCGTCATTCGGGCGGGGTGCCCCAGTGCGTCGGCTCAGCGGAACGAGTTCACGATGTAGACCCCAGCACGTGAGAATTCGAGGATGGCCGTTCCGGGCGTGGACTCGGGCTTTTTCTGCATCTGACCGTGAGCGAGCCGAGCCACAGCGCAAAGTGGGAAAGGCTCGCCGTCCGGCGGGTGCGCTTCGTAGTACCGGACGACAACTTGTGGACCCCCCGTCCACACCCGCCCGTAGAGACGAGTTACCGGCGGCAGGGGTCCGAGACTGTTGGTCAACATGCTCTCCACAGGCCCGTCGTACAGAGTGATGGGGCTTGTGAGACTCTGGTTGACGTCGAGGTCTACGGTCGCACCGTCCCCCACGCGCAGGTTGAGAATCCGCATGGCTTCGAGCGCCTTTTCCGGGCACTCCTGCGGGCCTGGGCTCCCATCCGAGCGAAGGGAAACGCCCCCTGGGGTCGTACAGCCGAAGCACATGCACAACAGAACGACAGAGGCAAGAAACGGCGCGCAGGTCGGAGCCATGTGAACCGGGTTTACAGCCCAAGCAGGTGTCGATCCAGAAAAACCCAAGCTTCCCGAATCCCGCTCCCTCGGCGGAAGAGTTCTAGAACGAGCCGGTCGAGGCCATCCTTCAAGTCAAATGCGCTCGCGTCAAAGACGACTGCAATCTGCCCGCTTTCACCGCCGGGCCCCCAGGTTTCCTGGGTAGCACGCAGAGCAAACGGCCTTTGCTCCCCGCTCCGCTCGGCTACCAGTCGCGCTTCCATCAGGCTCCAAGACTCGGATGGACTGTTGTTCTTCAAGTTGATGATGACGGCGACCTTATCGGGCTTCTTACTTGTAAGGACGGTCACCAGGAGTTCAGCACCCTTGGGGTTCTTCACCAGCGAGACGTACTGCTGACGGAACGGGGTCATTTTCAACGCATCCCTTGCCAAGAGTGCTGCAAGGGCATGGTCAATCGAGGACGCCTCCTTCCGGAAACGCTCATTTTCTTCCTTGAGAATCCGTTCCCGGTATTCAGTGTATTCTAGACGACTCTGGAGTGCGCCCTTGGTCTCTTTGTCTGGGAACACGTTCACCTGATGGTCAAACTGCTCATTTCGAGCCGTCACGGTGAAGGGCAGTTCCTTCGCGTCCGCGAGCGTCACCACCAACAGGAAACCATCGCCGGACTTGAGGTCTTTGAGCGGTTCTACAAGCACCTTCTTCCCGACGCATTCCACGGGCTCGAAGCGGCCTTCCCAGCCCAGCAGTTTCGTCCGTTCCCGGTCACAAGGTTTCTCGAAACGGAGGACGGTTACCATCTCACCCGCGACGTAAACCGAGGGCACTTCCGCCTTCGGTTCGTCCGAAAGGTAGATGTTCCGAGAGACGGGCTCGCGTCCACGGGCCATGGCCGCCGACGCCAAGATGACGAGAAGAAGAGCAGACCGGGGAGGTAAGACGTTTCGCATATCGCGGGTCAACCTACCAGATAAGGGGCGCGAGCGGCCAGCCTCCCGTGCGAGGGCCCGTCGTAGCGTCTCGAAAAGAGACTATTCTAGCTTGGGCCGTATGAAACACTCGATGTCCTCTGCGTTCTTGGGTCTGGCCCTGGTCTGGGGGCTGTTCGCGTCCGGTTGCTCGGCCAGTAGGGCGCACCCCACCTGCTCAGGTGCGACGCACTGCACGTCGAAGCGCCCGACACTCCTGGCACAAGCGGCCGCGATGGACTGCCGGCCTGGCGACTCCACCATGACGTGTTGCATCAAGAAGCATCCACAGGACCCGGTAGGCGCTTGTGGGGCGACGCAATCCGAGGTTGATCAGGTGCTCAGGGCTGTGCGCGCTGGCTCCGATGCCGAGGAGGACGAGGACGACTTCTCCAACAACGCTTCCCTACCCAAGTGGAAACAGAAGTGCATTGAGAACTACAACGAGTGCGTAGAGGATGACTGGACGGGGAATTGCCACGACTGCCTGCGCTGGTGTGAGGGGCAGCACAAATGGCCTTCTGGCAAGTGCCACGGAAAAGAGTAGGTGGAGGCGCGCGCATGGCCGAAGAGATGGACTTGGATGATGTATGGGTGCTGTGTCGCGACGTTCTTGAGAACGGCGCCCCGTTGGAACTCAACGACGAGATGCGCGCCCTCCTTTCGCGGGCTGCTCAGCAGGTGGCCATCAGTCAGCAGGACGCGGAAGATGCGTTGCGTAGCCACTCCACCGCAATGACGCTGCTTCGAGAGATTCACCGCCGTATTGGGGAAGGGTCAAATCGACTCCACGAAGCCCGAGACCGGGTGAACGAGCTTCAGCAGCAAGTGGACTTCGACGGGGCACAACAAGTCGTACGCGACGTGCTCGCCGTGGAGGTTGTCCCCTTCTACCGGGAGCAGGCCGAAAGAACCCTCAAGCAGTCGGCTGGGCTGGCGGAGGTGCTCGCGACCGGGAGGCTCAATCCGAACCTGCCCGACCGACCGCAGCTCGCCGCCCTCTCCCAGCGCGTCCAGCAGGGGCACCCACTGGAACTCAACGACGACTTGCGCGACCTTCTACGCCGGACCGCCCCCACGGCTGGAGCCAGCGAGACCGAGACCGAAGAGGCCCTAAAAAGTCCGGAAGGTGCCGAGGCCCTGATGGGGATGATTCTCTCGCGCTTCCGGGAAGCCAAACGCCGACTCCTGCGCGCCATGTTCCGGATGACGAGCCTCCGGGACTCGGGTGACATCGAAGGTGCGCGCCAGCAGATGCGTGACGTGCTCGCCGTGGAGGTCGTGCCGCGATTCCGGCAGGCAGCCGAGGAACAGCTACGGGGCCTCGATAGTCCGCCCCCGGAGTCATGACTGGCTCGGGGCTGCGCGCTCGGGAGCAGGACACAAATCGTAGGGGCCCCGCTGCGCGTCGTTGAGGGCTGGGGCGTGGACCGTGTCCCGAGACAGCCTCCGAGGCTTGGCGGGCCCCTCGAGGCCACGGTTAGCCATTCGCGAATTCAGCTTGCCCGTAGTCAGTCAACTGCCACCTCTCGCGCCCTGCCCCTGTTAGGGTGATATAGCCGCGTGCGCGCAGTTCTTGGAAGGCAGCCTCTTGACCGGGCCTGGGCGTGAACCACCATGCCATGTGGTTTGGGAATCCCTTCTCGACGTAGAGTTCTTTCAACTCAGCAAGAGACTCCTCAGCTTGGCGGCTCATCGGGCTCTCTCTTAGGATTGAGCCAGCGCCCTCGTCAGTCAACAGCCACTTCTCGCGCCCTGCCCCCATTGGGGTGATATAGCCGCGTGCATGCAGTTCCTGGAAGGCGACGAAATTCTCCTGAGAACCCGGAGAGAAGTTCCAAATGTTGTGATTCGGGTATCCCGCCTTGAGATATTCTTTCATCAAGTATTCGAGGATTTCCTGTGCTTTGGGGGTCATATTTCGATCCAGTGTTGGTGTTGGTGCTCGCAGCTCGACTCAGCGCACATGCCCCCATTCACATCCCACGTCCTTCCCTTTTCGGCCATGAAAATGGATCTTCCCGCACGTCTCGGGGAGTCATTGGTCTGAAGGTGACCCCAGGAGTCGCTACAATCAACTACAATGACATGCGCGGGGGCCTGCAAGGAGCGCGAGAATTGTTGCTTAATTGTATATAGGTCTGTGCCCTCTATTGGGGCCCCCGGCACCCTGATGGCGATTTCGCTGGGGGTCGATCCCCGGCCCCCCCTGCCCGGTCTCCTTCCGAGCCCTCCGCGCTACGCAACCCACCAGCCGACCGGGTCCGGGATGCTGTCGCTGTCCGCGAGCCCTCCCGCGCCCATTCCCTGCCCCATTGAGATAGTGGGAGACTGGATGATTTCCTCTGCGCTTTCGGGGACTTCGCAGCCACCGAACGGGCGGGTGTAGCGAATTCTGTAGTTACAGGCCCCGATTTGAACGAGCAAGGTCACGTTCCTATCGACCACCAAGCCCCAAACCTTCGCCCCGCTCCAGAGCCGCTGTAGACGTCCGGGCCCGTGCTGCTACCGTAGCCGCCCCGATACACACTCAATTCCCTTCCAAAGGAAGAGCGGACATACACGGGTGCTCCGAGGGAAGCGGCCGGGCGTGATGGGCGCGCGAGTGCTCCCCCGGCTCGAGGATGTCGGTGGCCAATCCCAGCGCGCGCAGCAGCGCGAGGAATCCCCACCCCAGGTCCAGTTCCCACCAGCGGATTCCCAGCCGGGCCGAGCGCGGGAAGGTGTGGTGGTTGTTGTGCCAGCCCTCGCCCATGCTCAGCGCGCCGAGCAGCAGGCTGTTGAAGCCCTGCACCGCCGCGCCCTCGTTGTGCCAGCCGCGGTAGCCGTGCCGGTGCGCCACGTAGCCCACGAACCAGTGGCCCGTGGTGCTGACCGCCACGCGCACGAAGACACCCCACACCAGCCAGGGCAGCCCGCCCACCGCCAGGAACAGCACCGCCCAGGGCAACTGCTGCAGCATCCAGGTGCGCTGGAGGAAACCGTAGAAGGCCTCCGCCTCCACCCGCGCGTCCAGCCGGGGCTCGAAGGGCCGGGCGAACTCGAAGGAGCAGTGCAGATTCCAGAAGTAGTCGCGCCAGGCGGGCTGCCGGTGCGCGAAGTAGTCATGGCACCAGGGCTCGTTCTGCTGGAAGTCGCGCGTGTTGTGCATGCGCACCAGGCCGCGCGGCCCATCCAGGCCCACCAGCACGCCCAGGTAGGTGAGCGCGTACTCCAGCCACACCGGCACCCGGTAGGCCCGGTGGATGAGGCCCCGGTGGATGCCCACCGAGTGTCCCGCGCACAGCGTCAGCGCCGTGCTCACCGCGAAGAGCACGAAGGCCGAAGGGGTGAAGGTAGGCATCGCCCCCACCACCGCCACCAGCACCACGAGCCCGAACCAGAGCGACTTCCCCGCGTTCCACCGCACCCGCCCGTCGCCCGGGCGCACCGTGTTTCCACCAGACATGATCACCTCCACCGGGGAGTACCGGAAGAGAGGTCAGCGGTTGCGGGGGCTCGGAAATCCATTCCGGGCTCCGCTCGTGGCCTCCGCCACGGTCCGTGGCTACCTCAACGTGGAGGAAGGTGCGGACATGCGCGAGAGCATCCTGGCGGCCGCGGTCGCGGCAATGACATGGGGAGCGGCGGGCACGGCCAACGCCCAGCAGCCGATGGCGGGCAGCTATCAACTCCAGCAGCCGATGGCCGGCAGCTACCAGCTCCAGCAACCGATGGCGGGTAGCTATCAACTCCAGCAGCCGATGGCTGGCAGCTACTACCTCCAGCAGCCGCTCACGGAGAGCGACGGCCTCCAGCAGGTACCCCCGGGCGGCTTCTACCTCCTGCAGCCGCTCCCGCTGGGCTACTACGTCCGGCCGGTTCCCCCCGGCGGCTACTTCCTCCTGCCAGAGGACCCCCGTCTGGCGCCCGGAGACACCGGCCTGGAGCCCTGGACCTGGCCCCAGGAGCCCTGACCGACGGAGGCCCCGCGGCCAGGCAACGGAGCCACTCCACTGCGAGCGTATTCCGCTGGGAGGCGAGGCGCGATACACCTGGGGTCGCCATGGCAGAGACCCCGATGAACATCCCTACCGTCGACCTCACCGACCTCTCGTCGAAGGACCCCGCCCGCTTCGAGCGTGGCGCGGCGGCCATCCGCGAGGCCTTCGGCGTCTTCGGCCTCGTGTACGTGAAGAACCACGGTGTCGATGCCCAGGCGCTCGAGCGGTTCTACGACGCGTTCCGCACCTTCGTCTCCTGGCCCGCCGAGACCAAGCGGCCCTACGGCCGCGCGGACATCTGGTACCAGCGCGGCTGGACGCCTCCGAACACCGAGGTCGCCGTCGCCGGCAACGGCCAGCCGGACTTCAAGGAGTGCTACTTCGCGGCGCCCTACCCCTCCGACGAGAGCTCGGCGCTCGAGTTCCCGCAGATCTACCCCGAGAACGTGTGGCCCTCCGAGGCGCCGCCGTTCTTCCAGGACGGCCTGCTCACGCTCGGCCGCTCGCTCCACGAGGCGGGGCTCGGGCTCCTGCGCGGCGCGGCGGCGGCGCTCGGGCTGCCGGAGACGGCCTTCGCGGACCTCTGCCAGCGCGGCCCTCACGTCACGCGCGCCCTTCAGTACCTGCCGCTCACCGCCTCCCAGGTGAACACCGGCATCGTCTGGGGCGAGGAGCACACCGACTTCAACCTGCTCACGCTGCTGCCCGGTGGCCGGTTCCTCGATCCCCAGGGCCAGCCGGCCAAGAGCCCCGATGACAAGAGCGGGCTCTACCTCCGCACGCGCCCCACGTCCGAGGAGCCCAAGGGGCGCATGGTGCGCGGCACCGCGCCCGCGGGCTGCATCGTCGCGCAGGTGGGCCAGCAGTTGGAGATCCTCACGGGAGGCACGTTCCTCGCGACGCCGCACGTCATCACCGCGCCGGGCGTGCCGGGCTGGCAGCGTCAGTCGGCCGCCCACTTCATGCACGTGCACACCAACACGGTGCTCTTCCCGCTGTCGAAGTTCCGCACCCCCGATGCCGTGCGCAACTACGCGCCCCCGGTGCTCGCGGGCACGTACGACATCAAGACCCTCGTGGACATCGGCCTGGCCCCCGCGAGCGCGCTCGACCAGCTCGGCTACCGCCACTACGACCGGCTCAACCAGATGCGCGCGGGGGGCGCGAAGTCGTAGTGCGCCTCGCCACCGAGTCCTGATACCGCTCAACGCGAGCCCGCGGACGAGGCCACGGCCCGGCGGCTCGGGCTCTCCCCTCCCCCCTGAACCGCCGGGGTCCCGGAAGGGATACACTCCGCGAGTGAACGCCGTGGAGACCCTGCTCGCGCCCGCCGATGCGCTGCGCACGAGGCTGTACCGCCTCGTGGCCCCATGGGCCGGGCCGCTCTTCGCCGACCGGGACCGGCGCGTGGCGTGGATCGGCGTGGGGAGCGTGGGTCTCTCGTTCCTGCTCACCCTCACCGTGCCGCTCTGGACGCTGGCACTCGGCCCCGTGCTGCTCGGGGTCCCCCACCTCGTCTCGGACGTGCGGTACCTCGTCGTGCGTCCCGGGCTGCTCCACCGCACCGGCTTCGCCCTGTTCTGCGGCGTGCCCGTGCTAGCCACCTGCTTCGGCGCCGGGCCCGAGGTGGGCCTGCTCGCGATGGTCCCCGCCATCCTCGGGGCCAAGGGGCCGGGGTGGCGCAAGGGGCTGCTGCTCACCGTCTGGGCCGCGCTCACCGCGTTCGCCCTGGGCTCGCCCCTGGGCATGCAGCTGGTGCTGCTCCATGGGCACAACGTGATGGCGGTGGCGCTCTGGTGGTGGGCCTGGCGCCGGACGCACGCGCGGGCCTGGGGCGTGCCGCTCCTCGCCACGGTGGGCACGGCGGCCCTGCTGCTCGGCGTGGCGGAGCCCGTCCTCACGGCGCTCGGCACGTGGACGGCCCCGGCGACGGGAACCACCTTCGAGGCCTTCATGTGGACGCTGTCTCCGCTGGAGGGCCAGCCGGTGCTGGCGGCGCGGCTGGTGCTGGTCTTCGCGTTCCTCCAGTCGGTGCACTACAGCGTGTGGTTGCGCCTCATCCCCGAGGACGACCGGCCCCGCGCGGCGCCCCGCTCCTGGCGCGCGACATGGCGGGCCCTGGTGGAGGACTTCGGAGCCCCGCCGCTCGCGCTGCTGCTGCTGCTCGCGCTCAGCGTGGCCGCCTATGGAGCATGGGACCTGACGGAGGCCCGGCTGAGCTATCTCCAGCTCGCGGTGTTCCACGGCTTCCTCGAGCTCGCCGTCGCGGCGCTCTGGCTCGTCGAGGGCCGGGGGCAACGCGCCGGGACGCCGCCGTGATAGGAAAAGGCCATGCGCCTGCGCCACCTCGCCCTGCTCCTCGCCCTGCCCCTTCTGCCGGCCTGCAAGAGCCAGAAGGAGGCCCCTCCCGCCGCTCCCGCGAAGCCCGCCGCCCCGGAGGCCGCGGCCGTCCCTCCCGCCACCCAGAAGAGCAAGATCGGCCTCGTCCTGGGGCTCGGGGGACGGGGGGATCAGTCCTTCAATGACTCGGCGCTGCGCGGCCTCGAGGTCTGGGCCGCGGGCGTGAAGTACGAGGAAGGTGGCTACAAGGACGTGGCTCCCGCGGAGCTTGAGTCCACGCTCCAGCTGTCGCTCGGACAGGACCGGGCCCGGCGCAACCTCCAGGTGGCGCCGCTCGGCATCACGCCCATCGTCCTGCAGAGCCGGGTGGCCGAGGACTACGAGCCCAACCTGCAGTTGCTGGTGGAGGAGCAGGGCGTGTCGCTGGCGCTCGGGGTGGGCTTCATGCTGGAGAACGCGGTGGAGGCGGCGGCGAAGCGCAACCCGGACAAGCACTTCCTGCTCGTCGACAGCCCGCTGCTGTCCGCGCAGGGCGAGCCGTACAGCCTGCCCAACGTGCGCACCGTCGTCTTCCGCGAGGAGGAGGGCTGCTTCCTGGTGGGCGCGCTGGCCGGGCTCACGACGAAGACGGGCAAGGTGGGCTTCGTGGGCGGCATGGAGATTCCGCTGGTGAAGCGCTACGAGGCCGGCTTCCGCGCGGGCGTGGCCGCCACCAACCCCAAGGCCACCGTGGTGGCCAGCTACACCGGTGGCTTCACCAACTTCGCGCTCGGCAAGCAGGTGGGGCAGGACTTGCTGATCAAGGGCTCGGACGTGCTCTTCGCCGCCGCGGGCGTGGACGGACTGGGCGCCATCCAGGCGGTGAAGGAAGCGCGTGACGAGGGCAAGCCCGTCTATGTCATCGGCGTGGACTCGGACCCGTCGCACCTGGCGCCCAAGGCCGTGCTGTCCGCGGTGGTGAAGCGCGTGGACCTGGTGGTGTACGAGGCCGTGAAGGACCAGGTGCAGGGCCGCTTCCAGGGCGGCAACCTGTCGCTGGGCCTGCAGGAGGGTGGCATCACCTACGCCCCGGTGCGGCTGGACTTCCCCGGCAAGGATGACGCCCTCCACACACTGGAGGAGCTGAAGGCGAAGATCATCTCCGGGGAGATCAAGGTGCCCACGCACCCGGATCAGCTTCGGCCCGCCAACATGGCCAACGGCAAGCCCTGACCCGGAGCCCTCCAACGCCTCTTCGCATTGCATTTTCTCTCAACCTTGGGGAAATCCCCAATCCTTGTAATCCCGGGCAAAGTCGTTTAGCTTGCACTGCGCTGGAGGGATGTCGCGGCCCCCGATGGGCCCCCCCTCCGCCTGGGAGAAGACATGCAATCGTCGGTATGGCGGCCCATGCTCATGGCTGGGCTCCTCGTCACGTCCGTGGCCTGTGAATCGCCGGAGTACGAGACCGAGCTCCCCCACGTTTCGGAGCAGCCTGGCTCCGCCATGCGGGAGTTGGGGTTCGACAATGACAACAAGACCGATCTGACGGTGTGGCGTCCCTCGACGGCGCAATGGTTCACCATCTACAGCACCACCCAGTCGTCGGGCGGCCCCATTCACGGGCAGAACGGCGACGTGCCGCTCACCGGTGACTTCGATGGCGATGGCCGGCTCGACCGGACGGTGTGGCGGCCCTCCACCGGCACCTGGTACGTGCGCAACGGTGCCACCGGGGTGGTGACGTCCCAGCAGTGGGGAACGCGCGGGGATACCCCGCTGCATGGCGACTTCGACGGCGATGCGAAGTCTGACTTCGCGGTCTGGCGCCCCATCAACAGCTACGGCCAAGCGTATGGGCAGCTCTTCGTCATCCTGAGCGCCACCCAGGAGTACAAGACCATCAACTATGGCGCCACCAACGGGGAGATTCCCGTCGCGGGCGACTACAACGGCGATGGGAAGACGGACTTCGCCATGTGGCGCCCCTCGGATGGCATGTGGACCGTGTTGGATCACACCACCGGCGCGCGCACCAACACGCAGTTCGGGCAGAACGGAGACAAGCCGCTCTCGGGCGACTTCGACGGGGACAGCAAGTCGGACTTCGCCGTCTGGCGTAACGGGGTCTACTTCATCCTCCAGAGCTCGACCGGAGCCGTGTCCAGCGTGACGTGGGGCGCCGCGGGCGACGTGATCGTGCCGGGCGACTTCGACGGGGACGATCGCTACGACTACGCCGTGTGGAAGCCCTCCAACGGCACCTGGTACATCAAGTACTCCACGAACATCCCCTCCACCACGCAGCAGTGGGGAACCGCCGGGGACCTCCCGGTGGGCGAGCCGTTCGTCGGCCGGCCCCGGGCGCGCCTGATGCCCAACGCGCGGGTGGTCAACAGCCAGGCGCGAGACCAGATGAGGGGTTTCGACCCGGCCAACGGCTCGGTGTCCTTCGCGACGGGCGCCACCAACTTCCAGCCGGGCGACATCATCGTCAGCGAGCCCACTCCGCTGGCGCCCTATGGCATCCCGCCCCTCAAGGTGGTCTCCCGGACGGACGCGGGCGGCATCACCACCTATCAGACGACGGCCTCCTCGCTCGACGAGGTGCTCGATGAGGCGGAGCTGGATCTCTCGCGCGAGCTCACCGTCAACGATCTCGAGGAGGTGGACGAGGCGGGCAATCCGCTCCCCGCGACCGTCATGGGCCTGGGCACGAAGCTGTGCAAGATCGACGGAATCGGCATCAAGTGCGAGTTCAGCGTGCCCAACTCGAGCAGCCCGGTGAAGCTCACCGGCAGCTTCGAGTTCAAGGCGAAGCAGGAGTTCGCGCTCAAGTTCCGCAAGGTGTTCCGCATCAAGGAGTTCAAGGTCGCCGTGGGCGTGGAGGAGAAGGCCCGGCTGGCGCTCGAGTACGGCTACAACCAGGATCTGTTCCAGTTCGAGGTGCCCATTGGCCAGTGGCGCATCAAGCGCTGGGTCGTCTTCATCGGCCCGGTGCCGGTGACGATCGAGATGTATGTGAAGTTCAAGGTGGGCGCCGACGGCAAGGTGAGCCTGGCCACCGAGTACAGCATCAACCAGAGCGCGAGCGTCCTCTACGGCTTCCGCTACACGCACGACAACGGCTGGGAGGACATCAACCAGAAGACCTTCGATTACGGCATCCGCGAGCCCGCGACGAACGGCCTGAACGTCAATGGCGAGGTCCGTGGCTATGTGGCCGCCGTGCCGGGCGTGGGCATCTACGCCCCGGCCAAGGTCCTCGGCGCGGAGTCCGACATCGGCGCGCTCAAGGCCTATGGCAAGCTCAAGGTCCAGTACCCCGCCTACCCCCTGTGGCGGTTCTCGGCGGGCCTGGAGTTCTGCGCCGGCCTGAACCTGACGCTGAAGCTCAACCTGGGCATCATCAAGCGAGACTTCGAGTTCAAGGTCCTCTCCGAGGGCAAGTGCAAGGACTTCGAGCTGTGGCACAAGGAGGGCGGCTCCGCCGACACCAACCTGGCGCTGCGCGCACCCGTCACGGCCTCCAGCTCCGTCTACAACCCGTCCGCGGGTTGGATCCTCACCAACGTCAACGACGGCCTGCGGGACTCGACCCTGGGCGGCTCGCTCGGCTGGACCAGCGGCGGCTCGTACACCCCGAGCACGGTGGAGTGGCTCCAGTTCGATCTGGGCTCGAGCGCCACCCTCACCAAGGTGGATCTCTACCCGCGCAACGACCAGACCTACGGCTCGGTCGTGGGAGATGGCTTCCCGGTGGACTTCTCCATCGAGGTCTCCAATGACGCCGTGAACTGGACGACGGCGGTCTGGCGCGCGGGCTACGCCACTCCGACGGGCGTGCAGAGCTTCCCCGTCTCCGTGGCGAGCGCCCGCTACGTCCGCATCCGGGCCACGAAGCTCGATGACGTGACGGGCACCTATTACATGCAGCTGGCCGAGGTGGAGATCATCGGCCGGCACTGACGCCACCGCTGCGTGAGACGAAGATGACGCTGCTGGCGGTGGGCGCTGGGCTCTCAGGATGGAGCGGGAGCCCGGCGCGGTGCCGTGCGCCAGGCGACCCAGGCGCCGAGCGCACTCAGGACCGCGCCGCAGAGGATGGTGATCCCCGCCCAGGCCGGGCTCCGGCGCTGCATGAGTTGACTGGTGAACAAATAGCCGCTCCCCCGGAGGGAGCCCCGCGCCCTCTCGGGAGGAACGGGAAAGCGCGGACTCCTGGTAGCATCCGCCCTCGCTGATCGCGCCTGACACGCGTTGCGCGGGGGAGTCGCTGGCAGTGCCCATCCACACACTGGCTCGCCGCATGCCGCTGCTGCTCGCGGTGGCCGCCCCATTCCTCGCCTGCTGGCTCTTCATCGCCACGTATGTCCTGCCCGCCCACGTCGAGCCGTACGTGCTGCACCTGAACGGGACATGGAAGCTCCAGGAAGGCGACGGGACGGGGTGGGCGGACCCGGCATATGACGACTCGGGGTGGGGGGAGATCCGCTTCCCCGGGGGATACTCCGCGCAGGGGTACCGGGCGAGCCGGGCCTGGGCGCGCAAGCAGTTCGAGCTGCCTGCCCTGCTGCGGGACAAACCCCTGCTGCTCATGCTGGGAGGGATGCGAACCAGCCGCTTGACGCTCTTCGTGAACGGACACGAGGTGGGCCGGACGGACGAGTCCTTCCGGGGACTCAAGGGCGAGGTGGATGGGCTGGAGGCCTGGAAGGTGGACAGCCGGGAGCTGCGTCCGGGCTCCAATGTGCTCGCCCTCCGCTTCGATTGGACGCTTCCCGGAAGCGATGGCGTGGTGGACGCGCGCATGCTGCTCGGGGCGCAGGAGCAGCTGACGCCGTACTACCTGCGCGTGAGTGACCTCCGCCGGTTCTTCCAGAACGGAGCGCTTGCCCTCTTTGTGTTCATGCTGGTGTTGCTGGGCATGTTCATGAGCCGGGAGGCCGATCCCTCCCGGCGTGCGCTGCAGCGCTCCACCTTCTTCGTGGTCGCCGCGGCGGCGCTCTATGTGAGCATCCGGACCGGGGCCCTGCCGCCCCTGAAGCAGTCCTCTCCCCTCACGTTCACGATGCTCTCCCTCACGGTGGTGGGCATCGTCTGGGCAATGATGGAGTTCGCCCAGAACTATTGCCTCGGGCACGTCACGCGCGGAGCGAAGGTCCACCGGGCCGTCTGCGGGGTGTCCGCGGGCGCCTTCCTCACGGTGTATGCGCTCGGCCCGCCCGGCGGGTCCTTGCGGCTCTACCGGCTCTTCGCCCTCTACATCTTCGGGACCGTGCTGTACGTGACGGTGCTGACGGCGGCCACCCTGCTGCGCCGCAAGCGCTCGTCGGATCTCGTGTTCGCGGCGGCCGTCTTCTGCATGCTCGGCGCTGGCGTCGTGGATCTGCTCACCGACCTCTATGTGGTGCAGGCACCGCGCCTCTTTGTGCTGGCGGTGATCAACCTGGGGCTGTGCGCGGGGATGCTGCTCATCGCGGACTTCATCCAGCTCAGCTACGTCAACGAGACGCTCTCGGCGAGCCTGACGCGGACGAACGCGGAGCTCGCGGTGGCGCTGGCCCGCGCGGAGGACGCCGCCCGGCTCAAGAGCGCGCTGCTGGCGGAGCGGCTGGCCTCGGTGGGCACCCTGGCGACCGGGGTGGCCCATGAGATCAACAACCCCATGGCCTACGTGACGGCGAATCTGGCGTTCCTCGCCAGGCAGTTGCCGGAGCTGGCGCGCTCGGCGGAAGGCAGCGGGGTAGCCAGTGGGGAGCTGGCCGAGCTGGGACAGGTGGCCGTGGAGAGCCTGGAAGGCGCGCGGCGGGTCAACCAGATCGTCAAGGAGTTGAGGCTCTTCGCCCGGGGTGGAGGAGACGAGCGGCTGGAAGCGGTCGACGTGCGCGCCGTGGCGAGGCGCTCCTTGAACCTGGCGCTGCACGAGCTGGAGCCGCGCGCGCGGATCATCCAGGAGCTGGAGGAGGTGCCGCAGGTGCTCGGCAGTGAGTCACAGCTCGGCCAGGTGTGTCTCAACCTGCTGCTCAACGCGGGCCAGGCGATGACGCAGGGAGACATCGTCCGCAACGAGCTCATCCTGCGCACGCGCCGGCGCGAGGATGGCTGGGTGATGCTGGAGGTCGCCGATACGGGCTGTGGGATTCCACCGGAGGATCAACGCAGGCTGTTCGACCCCTTCTTCACCACGAAGCCCGCAGGCGAGGGGATGGGGATGGGGCTCTCCATCTGCCATGGAATCGTCAAGCGGCTGGGCGGGGAGATCCAGGTGGAGAGCGTGGTGGGAAAGGGCAGCGTGTTCCGGGTCGTCCTGCCACCGCACGCCGCCTGAACGCCTCCCGGTGCCCGCCCCGTCACATTCATGGAGCGCGCTCACCCTCGCGGGTACGCCGACCGGCTCGGGAGCAACTGGTCCTACTGTCGGACCAGTCGGCACGCTGCGCGGCCAGAAGGTGCCCTCCGCGTTGCGGCAAGAGCACCCCTGAACGGACTGACTTCGGATGGCTTAGAGTGTCTGCCCGCTCCAAGGAGAACCCACATGCATCGCAAGCTCTCTCTCGCGCTCATCACGTCCTCGCTCCTGGCCGTGACCGCCGCCGGTTGCGCCGCCGGCTCCACCGACTCCACCGACTTCGGCAGCGCCGCGCAGGCGATCGGCGCCTGCGGCCTCGGTGACGAGGTGCTGTCGGTCCGGACCTACACCACCGCCGACATTCCCGAGCTGAGCGCGATCCAGAAGGCCCAGTTCGTCACCGCGTTCCGCGAGTCGGCCTGGGACGACATCACCACCGTCGAGGAGGCCTTCCTCCACGCCGACGATCACGAGCTGCGCGCCACCATCCTGCGCGACAGCGGCACCAACCAGTTCTACGTCCAGGTCGACTACCACGTCGGCGACAACCCCTATGGCGCGGTTCTCTACTGGAACACCGCGGTCGTCGGCGCCGCGATCCACGACGGCTATCCCGAGGAGTGCGGCCCGCTCACCTACAACTATGGCCAGGGTGACACCGCGCCCGAGTGCGCCGGCTTCATCACCTACGTCAACACCGCGTCGTACGCCGCGCTCGACGCCTACCTGCCGAGCAACGTCGCCCAGGCGATCGTCGACGCGCGCACCGTCGCGCCGTTCAACTCGATCGCGTCGGTGGTCGCCGTCAACGGAGTCGCCGAGACCCGGCTCCAGCAACTCCTCACCGCCGCGCGGGCCGCGAGCCTCGTCGGCGCGAGCTGCAGCGGCATCTACGACCAGATCGCGACCTCGGCCACCGAGGCCACCGCGCTCATCGCCCTCGCCAACGAGGCGAACGCCGAGGAGCTGCACGGCATCCTCGCCTTCGAGATCAACCAGACTGTCGTTGACTCCCTGATCGCCGAGCGGCCGTTCGCGACCGCGGCCGAGGTCTCCGCGACCTACCGCGTCGGCACTGCCACCTTCCGCGCGCTCCGCAACGCCGCCACCTTCCGCGGCCCGTTCGAGGAGCTGGTCGCCGAGGTCAACGCGCTCGACCGCCCCGACGCCCAGGTTCGCCTCGACACGCACTTCGACTGGCTGTCGCTCGTCACCAACCCGGGAACCGGCCTGACCGACATGACGTGCTTCGGCATCGACGAAGCGCTCCTGCCCGCCGGCGCCACCGTGCGTCCCACGCTGGCCGACGGCGCTGAGGTCGTGGCTGACGTCGCCAACGCCGTCGCGCTCGCCAACTACCAGGGCGACCCCGCGCCCGGCCTCGCCGACCTCGAGTTCCGCACCGCGAACTCGACGTTCTTCGGCTGCTCCATCTCGTACCACCCGAACCCGTGGCAGTACGACTACCAGACGTTCTTCATCGACACCGCGACAGGCTTCAGCGTGCTGCGCACGTTCCACTACGTCGAGTAGCTGGACGCGTGCAACGGCCTCGGCAGGACATCGCCGTAGCGCTCGGACAGGAGTGGACGCGGCGGGACTCGAAGCCGCGTCCACAAGCCCGCGCGAGACAACACCCGCTCAAGGAGCCTTCGGGGCGGACTCGAGCTGCTTGCACGCGGGAGCGAGCCCGAGCCCGCACGCCTTCTGGAAGAACTCCCTGGAGCGCTCCGGGCTCTTCGCCACGCCGTTGCCATTCTTGTAGGCGATGCCGACGTTGAGGCAGCCGCCCGCCATGTCCGCGGCACAGGCCTTCTCGAAGAGGGCCACGGCCCGCTTCATGTCCCGCGCCACGCCATTGCCCGCCATATAGGACACGCCCAGGCTGTTGCAGGCCGTCATGTGCCCCGCGTCGCAGGCCTTCGAGAAGAAGGCCGAGGAGCGCTCCGCGTTCTTCTCCACGCCCTTGCCGCTCCCATAGGCGACGCCGAGGCTGAAGCACCCATCCGCGTGGCCCTTGCCGCAGGCATTGTCGAAGGCAGCGGCGGCACGCACCGGATCCCTCTCCACCCCCAGGCCCGCGTTGTAGGCGAGGCCGGTGTTGAAGCAGCCCTTGGCGTCCTCCGCCTTGCAGCTCTTCTCGAAGAGCGCGAAGGCCTGCTGGGGATCCCTCTGCACCCCCACGCCCTCCGCGTGGGCGATGCCGAGGTTGTTGCAGGCGTCCAGGTGGCCCTTGTCGCACGCCTTCTTGTAGGCGCTGGCCGCGCGGGCATCGTCCTTGGGCACGCCCGCGCCCTGCGCATAGGCCACCCCCAGGTTGAAGCACTCGCCCTTGTCGCCCTTCTTGCAGCCCGCCTCGTGGGCCTTGGCCTGACGGACCAGCTCCTCGCGGCCGAAGAACGCCTCCTGCTTCTCCGCCTCCTTCGTCGCCGCCTTCGGAGCCGCCTTTGGAGCCCCCTGGGCGGGTGCCGCGTGCCCGTGTCCATCCTGGGGCCCATGCGGGTCCTGCGCGACGGCGGGCGCACCCAGCAGGGTGGCGGCCAGACCGAGACCGAGCACCCACCGACGCCGGCCTCCCTCGGTTCCAGAGCGAAGCATGTGGAAATCCTCCCGGGCCCGAAGGCCCATCCTGTCCGGCGGGTATAGCCAGGATCTCCGCTCGCGCGAAGGGGGCTCGCCACGGGCCAGGGGCCCTCGACTCAGCGCGGCAACCGGACCCGCCGGGTCCGCACGGCCTCCGAGCCGCCCAGGGACTCGAGCACGTCCGCCAGGAGCTTGTGTGCCTCCTCCACGGCGCGGATTCCGTGGCTCCGCCTGAAGCGCTCCTCGAGCCCCGCTCGCGCCGCGCGGCTCTTGTCGACGGCCGCCTGCCCACGCCCCGAGAGCCGGACCCGCCGCACGCGCGCGTCCTCGGACCCGGCCTCCTCCACGTAGCCGAGCTTCTCCAGCTCGGCGACCGTCTTCGAGGCCGCCTGCTGGGTCACCTCGAGCAGCCCCGCCAGCTCGCCAATGGAGCGCGGGCCTCCGAGCAGGTGCTGGAAGACGAAGCCGTGCGCGTAGCGCAGGCCCGTGAAGCCCGCCGCGTGAATCTCCTCCAGCACGACGTCATTCACCCGCATCCCCACGAAGAGGGCCAGGTGCCCCAGGTCCAGGGACTCCAGCTGTACGGCCGCGGCTTGTTTCCGGCGAGGCATGGGGAGATCTTGCATTCACAACCCAGGTTGTGCAACTTGAGTTGTGCAACCCCGGTTGTGAACCTGACGGGAGGACCCATGTCCACGACGAATCTCGACACCGCGCGCCGCTACCTCCGGGCCATCGAGCAGGGAGCGACGGGAGAGGCGCTGGCCGCCTTCTTCCACCCCGAGGTGACGCAGCGGGAGTACCCCAACCGGCTCGTCCCCACGGGCGCGACGAGGGACCTGCGGGCCATTCTCGCCGGGGCCGAGCGCGGCCAGACGGTGGTGGCCTCGCAGCAGTACGAGGTGCGTCACACGGTGGCGGAGGGAGACCGCGTGGCCCTGGAGGTGGACTGGAGCGCCACGCTCAAGGTGCCAGTGGGGACGCTGCCCGCGGGAGGAACGATGCGGGCCTCCTTTGGGGTGTTCCTCACCTTCCGCGACGGCCGCATCCTCTCGCAGCACAACTACGACTGCTTCGAACCTTTCTAGCGGCGGCACCACACCCGCCGTGAAGGAATGCCGCCGCGCGAGGGCTGTTAAGCTGGCCGCCCGTCCTGGAGCCAGCCGCCATGTCCACCGCCAGACCGCTGCAGCCAGACGTGCCCGCTGCATCGCCGGCCCCGCCCTCCCCCGGCCCGGCCGCGTCCGGTGTCCAGGTGGAGCGCGTCAGCAAGTCCTACCGCCGGGGCCAGCGCGTGTTGTCGGACGTGGACCTCCACATCCGCGCGGGAGAGACCTTCGGCATCATCGGCCCCAACGGCGCCGGGAAGACGACGCTATTCGGGTGCATGCTCGGGCTGCTGTGGCCGGACGCGGGCAGCGTGCGCGTCGCGGGCCTGCCCCCGGACCACCTCCAGGTGCGCCGCCTCACCGGATACCTGCCCGAGCGCCTCACCTTCGACGCGGGGCTCACCGCGCGCCAGCTCCTCGCCTTCCACCACGCCCTGGCCGAACGGCCCTCCCGTGAGCGCCCCCAGGAGGTGGAGGCCCTCCTCACCCAGGTGGGGTTGGACAAGGCCGTGTGGGACCGCGACACGCGCAAGTTCTCCCGCGGCATGCTCCAGCGGCTCGGCCTGGCCCAGGCGCTCGTGGGGCAGCCGCGTTTCCTCTTCCTCGACGAGCCCACGCTGGGCATCGATCCCGAGGGCGTGCTGCACCTGCGCGCCCTGCTGCGCGACATCAAGTCGCGCGGTGTCACCGTCATCATCAACTCGCACGACCTGGCGCAGCTCGAGAAGGTGTGTGACCGGGTGGCCTTCTTCCGCGCCGGCCGCGTGGAGGCCCTCGAGGACCTGGGCTCGCCCTCCTCCACCCTCACCCGCCATGCCCTGGTGGTGCGCTGGGCCGGCCCCCAGCCCCTCACGCCCGAGCAGCTCGCCACCGTGACGCGGGAGGTGGGCGCCACGCTGCTGGACACCGCGGAGGACTCGCTGCGCTTCTCCGTGGAGGATGACTGGGGCGCCTCGCGCCTGCTGGGGGCCCTGCTCCAGGCGGGCCTCCCCGTGGCCAGCGCCTCCCGCGAGGAGGGACGGCTGGAGCGCTTCTTCCAACGGCCTGGAGACCGGACGCCATGATGAGCCTGCCCCTCTACCGGTCGCGCGTCACCGGGAGCTTCCACCGGCTGTCCACGCTGGGCCCGCCGCTCGCCTTCGTCATGGTGTCGCTGGCCTGGAGCGTGGCGATGCTCCTGTACACGAACTTCCTCCTCACCCCGCAGCTGGACCTCCCGCGGGATGTTTTCCTCATCCCCTTGAGCCTGGGACTGGCCGCCATCGGCCGGGACGCCTCGGAGGGACTGCTGCCGGTGATGCTCACCCGTCCGCTCCGGCGCTCCACCTACGTGCTCAGCCACTGGGCGGCGCTGGGCAGCGTGGCGTCTTTCTGGGCCCTGCTCCACCTGGTGCTGCAGTGGGGCCTCATCTCCGCCTCCACGCCCCACCCGCCCATGCTGCTGGAGGTGCTCTACAACGCCCTCGGCCGGGTCTCGCTGTGCTTCGGCATGGCCGCCACCCTGGTGTGCTTCTCCACGCGGCTGCCCGCCTGGGGCAACATCGCCCTCTGGGGCCTGCTGTTCTTCCTGGCGGAGCGGGTACTGCCCGGCCTGGGCAAGGATGAGTCGGCCCGCTTCGCCTTCACGGTGCGCCAGTACCTCCTGGGGCTGCTCATGCCCGAGCTGGACTTCCGCAGGACGTTCGCCGCCACGCCCCTGTCCTGGTTCCGGCTCACCACTTACTTCTCCAACGTCACGCTGCTGCTGCTGCTCGGCATCCACATCTTCAACCAGCGCGAGGTGTCCTATGCGTCCCGTTGACCCTGGCTCCACCCGCGTGCTGCCCCGCGGGTTGCTGGTGGCCGCCGTGCTGCTGCTGGGCGCCCGCGTGGCCAGTGGCCTCTACGAGAAGCAGCACCCCTCCGAGCCCTGGAGCCTGGTGGCCTGGGTTCCCCTGGAGCAGGCCCAGGCCATCTCCCGGGAGCGCAACGTCCCCATCCTCTACTACTTCTCCGCCGACTGGTGCTCGCCGTGCCAGGTGCTGGAGCACGACGTCTTCAACGACGACTACGCGGCCCGCGGCATCAACACGCGCTACATCCCCGTGAAGCTGAAGGATCGCCGCCAGGAGGAGGGCGAGAACCCTCCCGCCGTGCAGGCCCTCATCAACAAGCTCGGCGTCCACGCCTTCCCCTCCTTCGCCATCGTGATGCCAGACGGAAAGACCCAGAGCCTCACGCGCGGCTACAACGGCTACACCGGGACGCTGCAATTCCTCCGCATCCCCACGCCTTCCGGCAGACGTCCCGCTCCGCTCAGCCGTCCGGGCTCACGCTGAGCCTGAGCGCCCGCGACGTCCTGGAGCCGCCTGCTCAGCAGCAGCGCCCGCCGCCACCTCGGTAGCGCGCCCGCATGCGCTCGTCGAAGAACTCCGGGTAGCTCATCACGGGCCGCTCCGGGTGATTCAAGCGCATGTGCGCGACATAGGTGTCGTAGTCGGGCACGCCGATGATCAACCGGGCGGTCCGCACCGCCTGGAGCCAGAACCTCGCCAGCGCGTCTCTCGCGGCGCCCATGTCAGCGGCCCACCGTGGCCAGGGGAACGGGGGCCGTCTCCTGCGCGGTGGGACCGGCCGAGCGGCGGGCCGCGAGCGCCGCGCGGAGGCCGAAGGCGACGGTGGCCACCACCAGCAGCATGAAGAGGACGGTGAGGGTGGCGTCCACGTAGTCGTTGGTGATGACGCGCTCCATGTCCTCCAGGGACTTCGCGGGCGCCAGCACCCGGCCCTCGGCGGCGGCGGCCGAGAACGCGCGCGCATGGGCGAGGAAGCTGACCCGGATCTCACCGCCGAACACCTTCTGCCAGCCGGCGGTGAGCGTGCAGCACACCAGCCACACGGTGGGGAGCGCCGGAATCCACAGGTAGCGCTCGCGCTTCATCTTCACGAGCACCACGCAGGCCAGCGTCAGCGCGATGGCGGCCAGCATCTGGTTGGCGATGCCGAACAGCGGCCACAGCGTGTTGATGCCGCCGAGCGGATCCACCACGCCCTGGTAGAGGAAGTAACCCCAGCCGCTCACGCAGATGGCGGTGGCGAGCAGGTTGGCGGACCAGGACTCGGTCTTGCGCAGCGGCGCGTACACCAGGCCGGCCAGCTCCTGGATCATGAAGCGGCCCACGCGCGTGCCCGCGTCCACGGTGGTGAGGATGAACAGCGCCTCGAACAGGATGGCGTAGTGGTACCAGAAGGCCATCATGCCCGTGCCGCCGACGAGCCCATGGAGGATCTGCGCCATGCCCACCGCCAGGGTCGGCGCGCCGCCCGCGCGCGACAGGATGGAGGACTCGCCAATCTCCTTGGCCGTCATGCTGAGCACCTCGGGGGTGATGACGAAGCCCCACTCGCTGATGGTCCGCGCCGCCTGCTCGACGGTGGTGCCAATCAGGCCGGGCGGCGAGTTCATGGAGAAGTACACGCCCGGGTCCAGCACCGAGGCGGCGATCAGCGCCATCATGGCGACGAAGGACTCCATCAGCATGGCGCCGTAGCCCACCATGAGCGTCTCGCGCTCGTTGGCCAGCATCTTCGGCGTGGTGCCGGAGGAGATCAGCGAGTGCCAGCCCGACACGGCGCCACAGGCGATGGTGATGAAGAGGAAGGGGAACAGGTTGCCGGAGAACACCGGCCCGGAGCCGTCGATGAACCGGGTCACCGCCGGCATCCGCAGCTCCGGCGCCGCCAGGACGATACCCACCGCCAGCAGCAGGATGGTGCCAATCTTCAGGAAGGTGGACAGGTAGTCGCGTGGCGCCAGCAGCAGCCACACCGGCAGCACCGAGGCGCAGAAGCCATAGGCGATCAGCATCCAGGCCAGCGCCTTGCTGTCATAGGTGAACAGCGGAGCCAGGGAGGGAGCCTCGGCGACGCGGCCGCCCAGCCAGATGGAGAGCATCAGCAGCACGAAGCCGAGGACGGACACCTCGAGCACGCGGCCCGGGCGCAGGTAGCGCAGGTACACGCCCATCACCAGCGCGATGGGGATGGTCATGGCCACGGTGAAGGTGCCCCAGGGGCTGTCGGTCAGCGCCTTGACCACCACCAGGGCGAGCACCGCGAGGATGATCATCATGATCATCAGCACGCCGATCATCGCCACCACCCCGGCGGCGGGGCCGAGCTCCAGGCGCACCATGTCGCCCAGGGACTTGCCGTCGCGGCGGATGGAGAGGAAGAGGATCATGAAGTCCTGCACCGCGCCGGCCAGCACGACGCCGAAGAGGATCCACATGGTGCCCGGCAGGTACCCCATCTGCGCGGCGAGCACCGGGCCCACCAGCGGACCGGCGCCCGCGATGGCGGCGAAGTGGTGGCCGAACAGCACCCACTTGTCGGTGGGCACGTAGTCCAGGCCGTCATTGCGCAGCTGCGCCGGCGTGGCCCGCGAGGGGTCCAACCGCAAGGCCCTGTCGGCGATGAACCGGCCGTAGAAGCGGTACCCGAGCAGGTAGACGCAGACGGACGCCACCACCAGCCAGGTGGCGTTGATCGTCTCTCCCCGGTGCAGCGCCACCGTGCCCAGGCAGAACGCGCCGACGACGGCCACCAGTGCCCAGCCCAACCTGCTCGCGACACGTCCCATGACCCCTCCGCTCCTGATGATGGTGGCAACGTTCCCGCCGGGGGCGGAGCGGGTCAATGATCAAGTGCCCCCCCATGCACCAGTCCTCAACAGGTTCGCCCCCACGCCCTGAGACCTACTCCTTGGTTCCGGGGCCACCGCGCTCGAGCTGGCGCAGGATGTCCGAGAGGTCGTCCTGCTCCTCCTGGATGACGAAGACGGCTTCATCGGAGGGCGGGGGCCTGGGCGGAGCGTCGTCCTGCGCGGCACGCTTCGGCCTGGGCGTGGGGGGAGGCGGCCTCGGGAGGGGCTCGGGACGGGCCGGCGGGGTGGCCCGGAGGGACGGAACGGGCGCGGGAGCAAGCTCGGGCGGGGCCTCCTCGGCGGGGGAAGGCAGGTGCCAGTCCGTCTTCCGGTTCAGCCACTCCGCGTAGCGCGTGAACGTCCAGGAGCCGTCGGCGGCGCCCGTCTCGATGGCGGACGGGAGCTTGAAGAAGTGGCCCTGGCGCACGAGGCTCTTCACGGGCGTGCTGCCCGGGAGCACCTCGCACTCGGGCACGCGGATGCCCAGCTCCGGACGGTAACGCAGCCGCTGGCACACCACCCCGACGAGACAGTCCGCGAGCTGCGCGCACACCGCGCCTTGTATCTCCGGGGGAAACGCCGACACCACGCGCTGGAGCGCCTCGGCGGTGCTCGAGGAGTGCACCGTCGCGAGCACGAGGTGCCCCGTCTCCGCCGCGTTCAGCGTCAGGCGCATCACCTCCGGATCCCTCAGCTCGCCCACCATGAGGACGTCGGGGTCTTCCCGGAGCGCGTCGACGAGCGCCTGCTCGAAGGAGGGCGTGTCCCGGCCCACCTCGCGCTGGCGGATGAAGGACTGGCGCGGCACCAGCGCGTACTCGATGGGGCTCTCCACGGTGATGATGTGCCGGGCCTCGGCGAGGTTGATCTCCTGCAGCAGCGCCGCGAGCGTGGACGTCTTGCCGGAGCCGGTGGGGCCACTCACCAGAACCAGCCCGTGGGCCGGCTCGATGAGGCGGCGCAGGTCCGGGTGGAGGTTGAGCTTCTTCAGCGTGGCCTGGGCGGAGGCCAGCAGGCGGATGGCGAAGCCCACGCCGCGCGCGCTGCGCAGGATGTTGATGCGGCAGCGCTGGCCCTCCACGTTGCGCGAGACGTCATACGAGCAGCGCTCGATGAACTCGGGCCAGGCCTCGTCACCGATGATGTCGCGCGCCAGGGCGGTGAGCGCCGGGGCGGACACGGCTTCGCCCACGAGCCGCAGGGCCCCGCGGATCCGCAGGGCCATGGGCATCTCGCCCTCCAGGTGGATGTCGCTCGCGCCCTGCTCACGCGCGAGCCGGATGAAGGCCTCGAGTCCCACGTGTGTCCCCTCCTGCCGTGCGGCCCAAGCAACCGGTGTGCCGCGTCCGAGCCAGGAGGCATTTATAGACAGGGAGCGCGGGCACCTGCCGGGTTGTCCGGGGCCGTGCGCGGACCGGGCGACACTTTGTCCGTGGGAACCGGCTGCTATGCTTTGGAAATGACGCACTTGCTCTGGCTCACCGTGTGCCTTTGGGTCTGCGGCAACACGCCCACCGGCCCCGCCCTGGCCCCCCAGACGCCCCGGGTCACCTTCGAGGTGACCGTGCCATCCGGGACTCCCGCGGACGCGGAGGTGTGGCTCTCCGGCAACCATGCCGCCCTGGGCCAGTGGAATGGCACGGGCTTGAAGCTGACGCGCACGCCCGAGGGGCGCTACACCGCCAGCCTCCCGCTGCCGGCCGGCACCGCGCTCGAGTACAAGGTGACGCGCGGCTCGTGGGGCACCGTGGAGAAGGACGCCGCGGGCCAGGAGCTTCCCAACCGCACCCTGCGCACGGGCAGCCGCTCCGAGCGCGTCTCGCTCTCCGTGGCCCGCTGGGCGGATCAGCCGGGCGCGCCCCCCGCGTCCGCGTCCGCGTCCGTCACCGGCACCGTCCGCTACCTGCGCGGCGTGACGTCGCGCCATCTGCCCCGCACGCGCGACATCATCGTCTGGCTGCCACCGGACTACGACGCCAACCCCAAGCGCCGCTACCCGGTGCTCTACATGCACGACGGGCAGAACCTGATGGACGCCTCCACTTCCTTCTCCGGGGAGTGGCACGTGGACGAGACGGCTCAGCAGCTCGTGCGCTCCGGCCAGGTGGAGCCCCTCATCATCGTCGGCGTCTACAACACCGAGGATCGCTTCGCCGAGTACACCCAGGCGCGGGACACCGGCGAGTACGCCCACCTCGGCGGCGGCAACGCGGACGCCTACGGGCGCTTCCTCGTCGAGGAGCTCAAGCCGCTCATCGACAAGTCATTCCGCACCCGGACGGACGCGAAGAGCACGGGACTGGCGGGCTCGTCACTGGGCGGCCTGGTGACGATGCACCTGGGCCTCACGCGCTCGGACACCTTCCAGCGCCTGGGGGTGATGTCTCCCTCCGTCTTCTGGGCCAACCGGGACATCGTCACCCGGGTGAAGGGCCTGCGGAAGAAGCCGTCCTCGCGCATCTGGGTGGACATCGGCACCGAGGAGTCGAAAGGCAGCCAGGAGACGGTGGAGGACGCCCGGCTGTTGCGCGATGCGCTGGTGGCCCGGGGCTGGAAGCCCGGCAAGGATCTCCAGTACGTGGAGGTGCCCGGCGCCTTCCACACGGAGAGCGCCTGGGCCGAGCGCTTCGACGACCTCCTGCGCTACCTCTACCCCGCGCCCTGAGCCACCACGAGGGGACTCACTCCCACTCGCTCAGGGGACGATCCGAGCCGGGGTGTCCGTCCGCGAGCGTCTCCTGTTCCCGCTCCTGGGTGAGCCCGGAGGAACTGGAGAGCTTCGTGTCCCCGTGCGGGTTGTCCGCCCGCACCACCGAGTGGGAATGCGCCCGCTCGGGCCGGGATTCGGACAGGGGATGCGCGCTTCCTGGCCGGCCCTCGGCGAGCGTGCGGCGGCCCGGCTCCAGGTGGACGTGGACGTAGGCGAAGTCGTCGACGGGCTCGCGCGGCGTGAAGAGGGCGCTCATCGGCTCGGGCAGCGCCTCGCGCACCCGGTGCAACGTCCCCGCGGGCAGCGCCTCCGCGAGGAACTGGCAGACGACGCCCGTGTGCTCCACCGCCCGTCCGAGCGGCACCCGCAGCCGGTCCGCCACCCGCGCATGAAGCTCCGCGAGATTGAAGTCCTGATGGGGGGCCACGCTCCGCAGGGGCTCGGCCAGCGGGGCGGGAAGATCCTCCGCCAACGCCTGGACGACGGGCCAGCTCAACCGCTCCCCCACCACCTCGAGCACCACGCGGACGGTCCGCTCCGCCTCCTGCCGTCCAGACAGGCCCGCGTGCTCGGCGACATGGGACAAGAGCTCGTCGTGCATCATCATCGTCCTCCTCGCGGGCCGCCGCCGAGCAGGACCAGAGCCCTTCACGTGGACGGCTGCCCCGCGGGCGAGCCCCGGCACCCGGCCGGAACCCTTTCCCCGAGGGCGTCCGCTCTACTCCCACGTGAAGTCATATTCACTGTCGAGCGGTCCCAACACCCCGCCCTGGACGCGCACATTGCGCGCGCCCAGCCGCTCGAGCACCTCCACCATGGCGCCCTCGTGGTAGGGCATGGGCAGGAAGCTGCGCCGCATGATGAGGCGGCCGTGCCTGGGGCCCAGCCACTCCATCGAGCGCTCCCCGTAGTTGGACGTCACCTTGTAGATGGCCTGCATGCTGGCGGAGATGTGGTCGGCGCCCGTGACGGACTGCGCGCTCATGGCGCTGCCCACCGCGGAGGACATCAGGCCCACCGCCGCCTTCTGCCCCAGCATCCGCAGCACCTGCTCCGCGCCGCCATGCCGGGCGCTCAGCTCCCGCACCGCGGCCATGGTCAGCCGGATGAGCAGGGTGACGGGGTAGTTGACGAAGTCCATGAGCCGCTGCTGGCCGAGCACCGCCTGGCACCGGGCCACGGCCGCCTCGTCCCCGAGCGCCCGCACCGCCTCCAGCGTGCGGTTGAGGAACAGCCCGCGTGCGGTGTCCTGGGAGGTCGCCAGCTCCATCAGCTGCTCCAGCGCCCGCTCCCAATCCGATTGCATCCACGTCCTGCGGCTCGTGCTCATGTCCACCCGGCCCGCCTGTCCCAGCGGCCTCGGCGTGGGACCGCACCAGCATAGAGCAGGGCCGGGCAAGATTCCCACTTTACGAGAAATCCCCGGCCTTGAAGTGTGGCCCCGGCGCCAAAGCAGAAGGCCGGAGACGCCCACCCCCCGTGGAGGCGTGCATCCCCGGCCCCTGTCAGCTCCCGGGGAGCGGACGGACTACGGGTACAGCGAGCGGGCGCCGGACTTGTCCAGGCTGGTGAGGATCAGGTCACCGGTGTTCAGACCGTTGCACTGGGGGTAGTGCATGACCGAGTAGCGGTCGTAGGTGCTGGTCAGCGCGCGCCACTGGCTGTCCTCGTAGCAGCCGGAGCTGGTGGAGCGGGTGTGCTCGTGGCGGAAGCCGAGGGTGTGGCCCAGCTCGTGGCGCAGCACGCCCGTGAGCGTCACGGCGCCGGTCATGGTGAAGCCGCTGCTGTCGATGAGGACGTTGCAGCCCGAGCGGCTGGAGTTCGGGAAGAACGCGCGCGCCAGGTAGTACACCGCCAGGCCCTGGCCGGTGGTGCTCGTGTCCCCCTGGGCGGCGAGGCTGTCATAGTACTCGCGCAGGCCCTGCTCGCCCTCGACGGCCTCGTCGATGTTGACGACGAAGACGTTGGGGTTGTCCACGTCCTGGTGTGCTGTCTTCAGTCAGCAGGGGAAACCCTCATCAACCATCCAGTGGGGCTGGTAAAATACAATCCCCGCCCCGAGCGCCGGCCCGGAGCATTCTCATCCATGGAGAGGAAGCCGGCCCCAGAAGGCTTGCGAGCCGGAAGAGGGCATGGTGGCGTCACACGCGCAGGGCGGTGTGCCCGCCAGCGGGCCGAACGATTCGAGGTCAACCAAGATGGACAAAGCGAGACTCGAGAACATCCAGGTGCTGGGCGCCAACCTGTCGAACGTGCTGAACGCGTTCGGCAGTTTCCAGCTGCTCGCCAGCCGCATCATGCTGGAGGAGGGACTGGGCGCGGAGTCGGCCGATGGCATCGTCCAGTTCGAGCGGGACAGGTGGTACCCGGTGACGCGTTGGCTGGCCACCTTCGAGCGCATCGGCCGCGAGTACGGGGAGAGCATGCTCGGCCAGGTGGGGCTCGCCGTGCCGAAGAACGCCATCTTCCCGCCCTTCGTGACGGACATCGACAGCGCGCTCAAGTCGGTGGACGTCGCCTACCACATGAATCACGCCCTGGATGGCGTGCCCATGTTCTCGCCCACCACCGGCACCATGCTCGAGGGCATCGGCCACTACGGCTACTCGCGGGTTCCCGGCAAGAAGCAGATCATCTCCGAGTGCAACAACCCCTACCCCTGCCCGTTCGATCTGCACCTGCTCCTGGCGATGGCGCAGCGCTTCGAGAGCACGGCCACGGTGGTCCATGACACCGCGAAGCCGTGCCGCAAGCACGGCGGCCCGAGCTGCACGTACATCGTGAAGTGGGTGTAGCCGCCGCGGGCCGGGCGAGGGCTCAGATGGCGTCGAGATCGATGTCGCAGCCGATCTTCTCGCCGAGCGCCCCCAGCTCGTCACGCATCTTGCGGGCGCTCGTGCCCTGCGGAAGGGTGACGACACCCTCGAGCGTGAAGAGCGGCGTCCCCGCGAAGGGCGCCGACTCGATGCGCGTCTCCAACTCCTCGACGTTGACGGAGTGCTGGCGCAGGAGCGCGGTCACGCGGGCGGCGATGCCTGGCTGATCATTGCTGTAGACCTTGAGGCGGTAGGGGACGCTGCCAGGGGCCCGTGAGGCGGCCGCGGCCGCCTCGTACATCTCGAGCCGGAGCCCCATCCCCGAGCCCTCGCTCTCGAGCTTGCGCCGGAGGGAGGTGAGCGCTTCGGTGGTGCCCTCGATGAGGGCGAGCAGGGCGAAGTGGCCACGCAGATTGACCATGCGGCTATCGGCGAGGCTGGCGCCCACCTCGAACACGTGACGGGTGAGGTCGGCGACGAGGCCGGGACGATCGGGACCCACTGCGGTGACGATGAGCTGAGACATAGGGGCCCCACCATACCAACCCGGCTCGGGGCGGGGAGCACGCATCCGTCACGCAGCGGGGGCGACCTGCCGGAAGCGGACGATTCGCCGGCTCCCGGGAGCCGCAAGGCCTCCTCTCCACGCCCTCGACGCCCGCTGGCCCGGACGCCTCACGCGCTTCCTTGACACCCCTCTATCTGGGTGACCGGCTCGATGTGAGCGCGGTCTCACCCTGAGGAGACGGTGTCATGAAAAAGGAAATGATTGTCAGAGCGTGGAAGGATCCGGCGTTTCGGGCAAGCCTTTCCGCTGAGCAGCGCGCGGAGCTCCCGGAAAGCCCCTCGGGCAGGCCCATGAGCGAGCTGGACGAGGCGGACCTGGGCCATGCCGTGGGCGGCGTCCCCCGTACCTGGTTCGGTTGTATCGATTACAGCTTCAATTTCATCAGGTGCCCGCCCTCCAGCTTCAGGCTCACCTGCCCCAGCCGTGCGCTGTACTGCGACCCCAGCCCTCCTGAAATGTGAGAGAAAGAGACGTCCGGCCAGACGCCAGGGCCCCGCAGCACCTCCGGGGCCCACCCACTCCCCTCCGGTGCCGGGTGCGCGAGGCCCGGCATCTGCCCCCGATATGCCGGGCTCGCCCGTGCGTTCCACCCGCATCCTGCTTCACCCACGTCAGGAGAAATGGATGCACGCCCCGCGCCGGCTGTCGGACGAAACACGCACCCCGACCCTGCTCCCAGTGATCCTCGCCGGTCTGTTGCTCCTGGGGGGCACTGGCTGTGCCAACAACAAGCGCCAGCTCCTGCTCGAGCGCAGTGCCGCCTACGTGGCCTACCGGCTCCCCCCGGAGCAGGTCATGGAGGCAGCCCGCGAGCTGCTCAAGGATCGAGGGTATCTCATCCTGGCGAGTACGGACCCCCTCTATATCCGTACCGACTGGCGGGGGAAGTTCGATGAGAGCCTCGACATCGGGGGGATGCGGGAGCGGCACATGGTCGTGGGCAAGCAGCTCGACGACGGCCGCTTCGTGCTGAACGCGTACCGCATGAGCTACACCACCATCGGCCGGACCGCGCCCCACCCCATCACCCGGCCGAACGAAACAACGGGCGCGCAGCGGATGGTCAAGGGCGACCCGCTCTCCTATGCCCGTCCGGTGCTCGTCCGGGACCTGGAGCTGGAATGGCAGCTCCTCTCCCGGCTTGCCCCCTCCGTCACCCACGAGCTGGAATCCCAGGCGGACCAGTACCTCACGCCCGAGTCGAAATAACGACTCCGCGTGATGGCATGCGGCCCTCGATGCGCTCACCATGGTCCGTGACGGAGGAGCCCCGCCTCCACCTGTGCATCCCAGCCCAGGGCCCGGACGTTCCTCATTTCATCTTGTACGGGCCGCAGTTGTTCATGCAGGAGTTGTAACCACCCGCGATGCTGCCGAGCACGGTGTCGTCGAGCTCGATGATCTCGAAGCTCACGATCGGCTCCTTCTGGATGATGGCCTCTTTCTTCTGAGTGCTGTCCTTCATGACGTTCCTCCTCATCGATTCCCCCCTTGGGAACCGAAACCCGATTTTCAATTCATCTTGTACGTGGTGTGGGCGCAGCCATTCACGGGGTTGACGCCGCCGTCGAAGCCCCCCACTGCGCTGTCGAGCACGGCGTCATCGAGCTCGAGGATCTCGAAGCTCACGCTCGGCTCCTTCTGGGTGATGACCTCTTTCTTCGGGGTGTTGTCCTTCATGCTGTTCCTCCTCGTCAATCGATTCCCCCCATGGGAATCGGAACTCGCGTGTGTCTGCCCATGCCGGACTGGGTGTTCAGGCGCTCGAGCATCCGGCGCTTGGGGTGCCAGCGCTCGGGGAGGCAGGGAGACTCTTGATTCTGGATTCGCGAGCGGGGACAGGACATCCCCTGGCAGCCGGGCAGGAGGACGCATTGGCGGCACCGCGGATCGGCCTCGAAGGCGGGCTCGGTCCAGAGCCCCATCTTGTCCGCGTCCAGCACCAGCTCCCCGTCTGGAGTCAGGTGCCCGACGACATTGCGCTCGTCCGAGTCCAGGCTGAGGGTGCACTTCATGACCTTGCCACTCGCACCGATGACGAAGCTGTAGGGGCGGGCCGCGTAGCACACCCGGGAGCCAGGGGAGAGACTTCCCCCCATCGTCTCCGCATGGAGTCCTCGCTCGTGGGCGGCGGCCCTGAGCCGGGCCGCGATGTCGGCGCTGTCAGCACCGCACACCGCCAGCTCCGAGTCCCTGGCTCCTCCCCAACGGCCGACCGGATGGAAGTCGAACTGGAAGCGGGAATCCGCTCCGACTTCCCGCCGGAACCGCTCGAAGAGCCTGTCGAGCTGGGCGTGATTGGATTGATCGAAATTGACTCGCAGCAGGACGGCGAAGTCCTCCTGCCTCCGGGCCAGGCTCTTGAGGTTCTCCAGGATGGTCTGGAAGGTGCCTTGGCCGTTTCGCGTGGGCCGGCTCTGGTCGTGGCATTCGGGAGGACCGTCGAGGGTGATCTGGAACCGCTGGGTCTTCCAGGCGAGGAGCTTGCCGGCCACCTCGGGTGTCAGCAGGTAGCCGTTGGTGGTCATCTCGCTGGAGAAAGAGACCCCATGCTTCTCCGCTGCTTCGATGAAGAAGGGGCCCAGCTCTTCGATGGCCTTCCAGCCATAGAGGGGCTCACCGCCAAACCAGTCCGCTCTGAGCTCGCGCAAGCCGGGGAGACGCTTCTCGATGAGCCGCTTGAGCCCTTGACGTACCCGCGGATACATCGTGCCGCGCTCGTATTTCTCATAGCAGTACCTGCACCGGAAGTTGCAATCCTCCGAGGCCAGCAGGATGAGGTGCAAGCAATCCGAGCGATAGTGCTGCTGGCCATGGAGCAGCTGGAGCTGACGGAATTCGTTGGCCCCGTTGCGGATCAGGAAGCCACGCTCGACGAGGTACTGGACCAGGCCCTCCAGGGGCGCCTGGATTCCCTTCCGTGGGAGCAACTCGAGGACGCGGGGCGCCTGCTCCGCTTTGAAGACACTCAGCGAGCCGTGCAGCGTGTTCCAGAGCACGAGCCGGCCATCCCGCGCGATGGCCCGGATGTTGTACCGGGAAGGAATCCAGTGCCGCGCGCCCTGTTCCCCGGCGAAGTCAGCGGGTTCCGGTTCGAGGTCATGCGGTGACTGCCTCAGGATGTCTTCAACGCCTCTCATACCTGGATGGAGGCAGCATCAGACGTTCGTCAGCAGGTCCCGCCCGCGAATGGCCTGGATTCAACGACGCAATGCATAATAAAAACTAAAACGGAAGTTCCACCAACAACCTCCTTTAATCCCGCCGGAGGCAAGTCTCGTGGGCCTCGAACCACACGAGCGGCCAGGGGCTGCACGGACCCCTGGGTGCTTCTGTAAGCACGCGGGAGGTGGGCACATCCAAGACCCCTGGCTCAGGCTCGCCCAGCGACCTGCCGTCCGGCCCTCAGGAGAGGAGCGGATGCACGTCCGCGTCCGCCTCCATGGGTCGAGTCTAGCAGGCCCCTCCGACAGTCAAACCACACGACGCGCCACCGCCGCTCCACGAGCGGTCAGCGCAGGCGTGTGTCTCGAGGGGTAACGTGGCCGGTGTTCCGGCATGGCGCACGGCCCTGCCGCCGCCCGCCCGAGTCCCTCCGCTGCCCTCTGAACCAGCCCGCGGCCCTCGGCCAGGCGCCCCTCCATTCCATGCGGGTGCGTCCGTCCCATGCTCGATGAACATGCGTCCCCACCAGCAGGTAGGGCATGAAACCCGGCTGGTAGTTTTTGCACGGGAGATCCGGCCTGATGTGTTGCATCCTTCACTGTGATTGGGGATTGGCTTACAAATGTTTCAACAATGAGGACGGGGCGCAACGCGGACTTCGGGTGCGCGCCGGGTCGAGTTCCACTGCTGTCTGTCTTCGAGGAGGCGAGGATGGCTGAGTTGCTTCCCCGGCCCGCGCCGGGCGTCATCGTACAGCAGCAGGAAGAGGCGTGGTTCCTCCTGGACACCGAGGGGGGCGAGGTCTTCAACATCAACGCCACCGCCGCGACCATCTTCTCCCTCTGCCAGAGCGGGATGACGCTCGAGGGGGCCGTGCAGTCCCTGGCCACCCGCTTCAACGTCTCCGGCCAGGAGGCCGACATCCGGGAGGACGTGCTGACGACGGTGCGCACGTTCCAGGAGCTCGGCGTCTGCGAGCCCTCGACGCCGTAGGCCGAGAGCAGTTCTGAAAGGAATCGTGAGTCCTCCGGGCGCGTGCGCCGCCCACGGCCGTGCCATGCCTGGAGGGCTCCCCAGCTGTGTGTGCCTTTGGGCACATACAAACCCCGTCGCTCGGGGACAGCGTGTCCCAGGGTGGCGGCATCAACCCCAAACACAGAGGTCCATCATGTACGTCAAGGCCCAGATCGCCCGCGTTTCCGCCGCCGCCGACAAGTGCACCTGCAGCAGCGGCATGAGCACCGGTGGCGTGATCATCGCCGCCTAGTTGCCGTCTCGCGGTCCGGGGCGGGGAGGGGCGTGCTCCTCCTCGCCCGTAGTTCCTCCTCTTCATCCCTCCCGGAACCCCGAGCCATGCTTCGGACAGCCCCCCTCCTGCTCTTCACCCATGCGGACCTCGGCGGCCGCTCCGTGTTCCGGCCCGTGTCCCTGGAGGTGGCGGTGCGGCCGGGCTCGGGCCGTGTCTGGGTGGACCTCTCGCGAAGCAACGGTTACGCGCCGGCCTGGCAGCGCCACGTGCAGCACCTCGGGGCGCTCGGCCGCGCACGCTATGTGCTGCCCTGGGAGGAGATGGACTTCTTCGTGTCGCCCAAGGGGCGGAGCCTGACACTGGACGGGCGCAGCGCATCGCTGCCGATCTTCGTCGCATGGGTGGCGCTGCTGTCCGGCCGCGCGCTGCCCTCCCCTTTCCTCGCCACCGGCGTGGTGCTCGACGGGCAGGAGGCGCTGACGCCCGCGCCCCGCGAGTACCTCCAGGGCAAGCTGGAAGTCGCCGACACCTATGTGCGCCAGGTGCACCCGGGCGCGGGGCGAGTCCCCATGTGGGTGCCCGAGGGCAGCGGCTTCACGGCCGAGCCGCTCGCGGCCCTGGAAGTGCGGCCCGTGCCGGACCTCATCGCGGCGGTGGAGCGCATCCTGGGCCTGGGTCCGGCGGCCGGCACCTCCCCGGGGGGTGTCGCATGATGAGCCGGGGCGCGCGCGCGCTGCGCGAGATGTATGGACTGACACGCGGCCTCGGCAACCTCCGGGTGCTGTTGCTCTCCGGACTGCTGGGCACGCTGGCCTCGGGGCTGCTCAACCCGGTGCTGCCAGTGTTCCTGAGCTCGCGCGGGTTGGATCTGCAAGGCATTGGCTTCGTCTTCACGCTGGCGTCGGTGCTGCCCATCTTCGCCCAGCCGGTGCTGGGGACGCTCTCGGACCACTTCGGGCGCAAGCGCTTCGTGGTGGGGCTGTCGCTAGGCACCTCGCTGCTCGTACCGCTGCTGGGGCTGACGGCCAACGCGGTGGCGCTGGCGGCGGTGCTGTCGCTGAAGCTGCTGCTGGTGCGCAGCGCCTCGCCCGTCTCCAACGCCCTGGTGGCCGACTTCGCGCCCCCCAAGCAGCGGGCCACCGTCTTCGCGCTGCTGGACAGCGCCACCAACCTCACCTTCGTGGCGGCGCTGGTGGCCTCGGCCGCGGCGGTGCGCTGGCTGTCCCTGGCGGGCGTCTTCTTCCTCGCCGGCGCGCTGTTCCTCTGCGGAAGCCTCGTGCTGCTGGGCCTCCAGGAGACCGAAGCCGCACCGCGCCCCGAGGGGAAACCCCGGGCCACCGAGGCGCTGCGGCTCGCCGGGCGGGGGCTGGTGGCGCCGCTCGAGTACATGCGCCGGTTCCCCGCGCTCAGCGGCCTCTTCGTCTTCCAGTTCTTCTTCAGCTTCGCGCTCAACCTCTACCCCATCTACGTGCCCCTCTACGCCACGCGCCTGGGCGCGCCGCAGGAGTGGGTGGGGCCGCTCATCGCCACCTCGTGGCTCGTCTTCGCCTTCGTGCAGCCGGTGGGCGGGCGCCTGTCGGACCAGCTCGCGCGGCGCGGGGGCCTCATCAGCGCGGGGCTCGCGGGGCTGGTGGTGCTCAGCCTCTCCCTCGGCGCGGTGGGCTGGCTGCCGGCGCCCTACAGCCTGGCGGCCCTGGCGCTGACGTGGGCACTGCTCGCGGTGCCAGACGGCCTGTTCCGTCCCTCGCTGCCGGCCCTCTTCGCCGAGGTGTGCCCGCGGGAGGAGCGCGGCCGCTTCATGGGGGCGCTCGGCGCGTGCGCCGCGCTGGCGCAGATGGTGGCGCCCATCACCTACGGCTTCGTGGCGCAGCACCTGTCACTCCAGGCCGCCTTCTTCCTGTCGTCCGGCGCGTTCCTCGCGGCCCTCGCCGGTATGGCGCGGGTTCGAGAGCCCTCCGCGTCCGCCCCTCCCCTGCAGACCTCCACGGAGCCAGTATGAAGCACTCCCTCTCCGCCCTTCCCCGCGGCGCGGCGCTGCTCGCCCTGCTGCTGCCGGTGCTGGCCCAGGCCGACTCCACCTACCAGGTGAAGGCCACGTACACCGAGCAGCCCATCACCATCGACGGCAAGCTGGACGAGGCCGCGTGGCAGACGGCGCCGGAGATCTCCGGCTGGTACCTCACGCGTGTCGACTACGGCCGCCCGGCCAAGGACGACACCAAGGTCCGCATCCTCTACGACAAGGACAACCTCTACTTCGCCTTCCACTGTCTGGACTCGCAGCCGGAGAAGGTGAAGGGCTACACGGTGCAGAACGAGGGCTTCCTCCACCAGGAGGACAACATCACCGTCATCCTCGACACCTTCCTGGACCACCGCAACGCCTACTACTTCTGGACCAACCCGCTGGGGGTGCGCACCGACGGGCGCATCGTCGATGACGGCGAGGCCTTCTCCACCAACTGGGCGGGCGAGTGGGAGACGAAGGCCACCCTCGTCGAGGACGGGTGGATTTCCGAGGTGCGCATCCCCTTCGCCAACTTCCAGTTCCCCCAGCAGGAGGAGGTGACGTTCGGCATGCTCCTGGACCGCGAGCAGTCGCGCAACCAGGAGTGGAGCAACTGGACGCCGGACGGGGTGAACTCGGCGAAGGTGTCGCGCTACCCGCACCTCACGGGCCTCAAGGGCATCCGCCCGCGCCCCACGTGGAGCATCACCCCGTACGTCTCCACGCAGCTGGCGTTCCAGACCAGTGACGGCCGCGGCTTCTTCCGGCCCAACGTGGGCGCGGACGCGCGCATCGACCCCACCCCGTGGCTGGCGCTGAAGCTGACGGCCAACCCGGACTTCGCGGACGCGGAGGCGGACCAGGACCGGCTGCTGCTGGACCAGGAGGCGCCGCTGCTGCCCGAGCGCCGGAAGTTCTTCGTGGAGACCGAGCAGCTCTTCATCACGCCCATCAAGATGTTCACCTCGCGCCGCATCGCGCTGCGCCCCCATGACACCGTGTGGGGCGGTGCGCAGCTCACCGGCAAGGCGGGCGGGCTGGGCTTCGCGCTGCTGGACGTGCAGCACCGCGATGACCGGGGCGATGGCACCTATGAGAACGTGAACTCGGGCGTGGTGCGCCTGCAGCAGGACCTGGGTAACCGCTCCGCCCTGAGCCTCACCGCGCTCAACCGCGAGGGCGACGCGCGCTTCACCACCGTGGGCCTGGACGCCAACATCCACATCTTCGAGGAGGTGTTCATCCAGGCGCAGGCGGCCAAGAGCTGGAGCCCGCTGGGCAATCGCGGCGCCGAGGCCTACCACCTGGGCATCCACCGCTTCGACACGCTCTCGGAGTTCTGGATCCAGCTGGAGGACATCGGGAAGAACTACGCCAACCCGCTGGGCTACACGCCGGTGACGGACAAGCAGGGCTGGAACACGCACCTCTACCTCAACCCGTTTCCCAAGTGGCGCTTCCTGCCGCGGCTGGACGTGACGTGGGACACGCTGTGGCGGCGCAACCACGAGCACGAGCGCACGCGCTACCGCCAGCGGCTCAACGTCCAGCCCTACCTGCACCACGACTTCGCCCTCTACCTGGACGGCATCTACGACGACAACGAGGGCTTCAAGAACCGCGTGCTCACCGCGGGCTTCACGCTCTTCCCCCACGACTGGCAGAGCTTCACGCTCACGGCGCTGGGCGGCCAGTTCCTGGGCGGCGACATCCAGGGCCTCAACGGCGCGCTCAACATGAAGCTGGGCTCGCGCTTCGTCCTCCGCCTCAGCGGCTTCTACACGCGCAGCCAGGGCGTGCCCTCGCACAGCCCGCTGTATGGCAACAGCGGTGACGGCTACTCGCTCTCCGGCTACGCGCAGCTGCGCTACCACTTCAGCCCGGACCTCTACGCCCGCCTCACCTTCCAGCACGGCGCGGTGGCGGAGCTGGCTGACTACAGCAACGTGAAGGGCACCCTGCTCGACGCCGTCATCGGCTGGCACTACCGGCAGTGGAGCGACGTCTTCCTCGTCTACACGGACCAGCCCTTCAACGGCACGCAGGAGCGCCGCCTGCTGACGAAGGTTTCCTTCAACTACTGAACCCCCGGAGTCCTCCCATGAGTGCCGCGACGCTTCCCTCCGCCATCAGCAGCCGCTACGACGAGGTGTCCCCGAAGTACGACCAGGCTAGCCCGCAGCAGGTGGCGATCAAGCTCTTCTGGCTCGCCTACGAGCACCTGACGTGGACGGCGGTGGAGAAGCTGCTGCCCACCGATGGGCGGACCCTGCGCGTGCTGGACGCCGGAGGCGGGGGCGGCAAGTACGGCGCGCGCTTCGCCGAGCGCGGCCACCACGTCACGGTGTTGGATCTCTCCCCGGGCATGCTGGAGCAGGCGCGGGCGAGCTTCTCGCGGGCGGGCCAGCTCGAGCGCGCCAGCTTCGTGGTGGGCAACGTGCTGGAGCTGCCCTTCGCGGAGAAATCCTTCGACCTCGTCTTCTGCGAGGGCGACCCCGTCTCCTACTGCCTGGACGAGTACCCGCGCGCCATCCGGGAGTTGGTGCGCGTGGCCGTGCCAGGAGCCCCGGTGGTGATGGGCGTGGACAACCGCTACGAGGCCTTCGTGGGCACGCTCAAGTACGTGAAGGCCGCGGACGCGCTCGCGGTGCTGCAGACGGGCAAGACGAAGTGCCCCTACGGGCTGCCGGTGCACGCCTTCACCCTCAAGGAGCTGCAGGAGGCGGTGAAAGCCGCCGGCGCGGAGATCGACGAGATCTTCGGCAAGCCTGTCCTCTTCTTCGAGCTGCTGGAGGCGATGAAGGCCGCGCGTGGGCCGGAGTTCGACGCGTGGGCAGCGCGCGATGAGCTCCTCGCGCTGCAGGAGCGCATGGCCCACGAGGGCTTCGCGGCGACGGGCCAGCACCTCCAGGTGATGGCGCGCCGGAAGGCGTGAGGAGACGGCCCATGGGCACCCCCTTCATCGGCGTGGGGCTGAGCTACCGCTGGGAGCTGCAGCCCCACCTGGCCCGCGGCAACCCGGGCGTGGACTGGCTGGAGGTGACGCCCGAGCACTTCCTGCCCCTCACGCCGGACGCCGAGCGGCGCCTGGAACTGCTGGCGCGGCGCTTCCCCATGGTGGGCCATAGCCTGGAGCTGTCGGTGGGCTCGGACGGGGTGGACGCGCCGGGCTACCGCGAGGGCGTGTGCCGCATCGCCCAGCTGACGAAGAGCGTGTGGCACGGGGACCACCTGTGCTTCACGCGCGTGGGCGACCTGCCACTGCGAGCCCTCACGCCCGTGCCCCGCGTGGAGGAGGCCCTGGAGACGTGCGTGCGCAACATCCGCCAGGTACAGGCCGGGCTGGGCCTGCCCTTCGTCGTGGAGAACATCGCCTGGCTCTTCGATGACGCGCAGTCCACCCTGGACGAGGCGGACTTCATCCGGCGCGTGGTGACGGAGGCGGACTGCGGGCTGCTGCTGGACCTGCACAACCTCTACTGCAACGCGGTGAACCGCCAGTTCGACCCGTACCCCTACCTGGAGCAACTGCCGCTGGACAGGGTGGTGCAGATCCACCTCGCGGGCGGCACGACGATGGAGGGGCTGCGGCTGGACAGCCACTCCGAGTGTTCGCCGGAGGAGGTGTGGCGGATGCTGGAGTACGTGGTGCCGCGCTGCCCGGTGCGGGGCGTGAACTTCGAGATGGACAGCGGTTTTCCGCCCTTCTCGCGGCTGGTGGAGGAGCTGGCGCGCGCCCGCGGCATCCTCCAGCGCCACGGGGCGCATGCGGCCTGAGCGGCGGAGGAAGACACATGGGCTATCCACAGGTTCTCGAGGTGCTGGCGCGGCTGCACGTGGATCCGCGCTTCCGTGCGGCCTACCTGCGCGACGCTCCCGCGGCGCTCGGTGCGCTGGCGCTGGCGCCCGAGGAGCGCGAGCGGCTGGCGTGCATCCGCTCCGTGGACGTGGAGCGCGCCGGGCGGCTGATGGACCACCACCGGGTGGCACGCGTGCGCGAGCACCTGCCCTGGGTGGACCCGGTGCTGCGGCCCGAGCTGGCCTCGGTCCTGGGGGGCTTCCTGGCGGACGTGCTGCCGGAGCTGCTCAACCGCGAGGAGGCCGTCTCGTTCTGCCGCTACCTGGAGCGGACGGTGCCGGCGTGCCTGCCCGCGTACGTGCCGGAGCTGGCGCGCTGCGAGCGGCTGCGCATTGCCCTCGCATGGGGGCTGGAGCCGCTCGAGGGGGCCTCGCGCGTGGAGTCCTTCGCCTGGCCCGTGAAGGAGCTGCTGGAGGCCCTGGCAAGGCCTGGCTGGCCCGAGCCCGCCCCACGCCCCACGCGCGTCACCTTCCTCAAGGTGCCGGGTCTGCCGGCGGTGCTCGTCCAATGACGTCAGACGAAGATCACCGTCTTGCCTTGCGAGTGCCCCTCGGCCACGTGCCCCAATGCCGCGGCGGTCTCGCGCAGCGCGAACCGCCGCTCGATCACCGGAGTCACCTTTCCGGCCTCGATCAGTGACCGGAGGGAGAGCAGATCTTCCCGCCGGGGCATGGCCATCAACATGGTCATCTTCTGGCTGCCGAACATTCCCGCCAGCATCACCTTGAGCATCCAGACGATGGGCCCGATCCAGTTTCCGCCCGGCGAGCCGGCGGAGGAGACGAACACGCCCTTTGGCGCGAGCACCGCCCGGCACTCAGCGGGAGAGTGGTTGCCCACCAGGTCGAGCGTCACGTCGTAGCGCTCCGGGCCCTTCAGGAAGTCTTCACGGGTGTAGTCGATCACCCGGTCGGCTCCGAGCGAACGGACCTTGTCGACGTGGCGCGTGCTGCAGACGGCGGTCACCTCCGCGCCCAACGCCTTGGCGATCTGCACCGCGAAGGTGCCCACGCCTCCCGAGGCGCCGTTGATCAGGACCTTCTGCCCCGGCTTGAGCTGCCCGGCGTCGCGCAGCCCCTGCAGCGCGGTCATCCCCGAAATGGGCACCGCCGCCGCCTGCTCGAAGGTCAGGTTGGCCGGCTTGGGCACGAACAGATCCGCGGGCGCGCACACGTATTCGGCGAAGGCGCCCCCCGGCATCTGGCCGTAGACCTCGTCTCCGGGTTTGAGCGCGGTGACGTTGGGGCCCACCGCCTCCACCGTCCCGGCCATCTCCTGCCCCGCGATGCGGCGCTTGGGCTTCCGCAGGCCGAAGGCCAGGCGCAGCAGGTACGGCGTGCCGGTGAGCAGGTGCACGTCGCCCTTGCACACCGAGGCCGCATGCACCCGGACCAGCACCTCGCCCTCACCCAACGCCGGCCGCTCCACTTCCTCGAACCGGAGCACCTCGGCCGAGCCGTAGGCGGGTTGGACGATCGCGTTCATGGTCTTCATCGGGCTCTCCAGGCTTACGGCGTAAGTTGACGCGCTCCGACCCTAGGCTTACGGTGTAAGTCGTGTCAAGCCGCTCCGCCAAGCCACGCACGCCATTGACCCGAGATCGGGTCTTGCACGCCGCCATCCAGCTCGCCGACACGGGCGGCCTCGAGTCGCTCTCGATGCGCAAGCTCGCCCAGGAGCTGGGGGTAGAGGCGATGTCGCTCTACAACCACGTCGCCAACAAAGACGATGTGCTCGACGGCATGGCCGACCTGGTGGTGGCCAAGATCGAGCTGCCCGCGATCGGCGGCGATTGGAAGAAGGCGATACGCAAGCGCGCCCACTCCGCCCATGACGTGTTGCTGCGCCACCCCTGGGCCTCGATGCTGATCGTCTCCCGCCTCAACATCGGGCCGGCGATGCTGCGCTACGTGAACGCCACGCTCGGCTGCCTGCGCGAAGCCGGCTTCTCGTATCAGCTCGCCGATCGCGCCTGGAACGCGATCGACAGCCACATCTACGGCTTCACGCTCCAGAAGCTGAACTTCCCCCTCGACCGCTCGGAGTATGCGAGCGCCGCGCGGGGCTTCCTCCCCATGCTTCCCGCCGAGCAGTATCCCTACATGCGGGAACTCACCCAACTGGTGGCCGACGGCAAACACAGCGGCTCGCACCAGTTCGAGTTCGGGCTGGAGCTGCTCCTCGACGGGCTGGAGAGGCTGAGGAGTGGCATCATGCCCGCATGAGCGACCGAGCCAGCCCGCGTGAAGCCGTCACCACCATCTACACCCTGGTCCGTGGCGAGGATTGGCGGGCGGCCGAAGCCGTGGGCGAGTACCGCGGCAGCGCCGACGACACGCGTGACGGCTTCCTGCATTTCTCCACCGCCGCGCAGGTGCGCGCCAGCGCCGCCAGGCACCGCACCGGCGAGCTGGACTTGTTCCTGGTCGAGGTAGACGTCGCCGCGCTCGGCGACGCCCTGCGCTGGGAACCGGCTGCCAGTGGCTCCCGCCCCGGCCTGTTCCCTCACCTCTACGGCCCGCTCCCCCTCGGAGCCGTGCGGGGCACCACGCCGCTGCGGTTGAACCCGGATGGGACGCACACCTTCCCCGCCGGAATCCCCTGACGCAGCGCGAGCCCCTGGTCAGAAGGAGATGACGTAGGTGCACTGGTGGCCGTCGAACTCGGCGATCTCCACCTGGGGAGCCGTCGCGCCGGAGGTTCTCAGCGTGGCGGACACCGTGCCCGCGATGAAGTGGGGCGAGATTCCCACCTCGTTGACCCAGAGCCGGAACCGGCCCGGGCCCAGCTCCTCCAACGTCGACTGCATGTAGTTGTTGGCGTGCCGGAACGTCTGCGACATCCGCCCCAGTGCTCGCTTGGGGCCGAGCAGCTTCAGGACGCCCACGATGGCGGGGCCCATCAGCGTCTCGCCGAACGAGTCCACCATCCGCTCGCCCAGCTCGAACCAGGCCCGCTCCTCGGGTACGCCCGGGTAGAGGTCCGCCACCACCAGGCGCATCGTGCGCAGCCACACCTCACGCGGGTAGCTCGGCTTCAACTTCGCGTCCAGATCGATGCCCGCCTCCTTCACGCGCGTCTTCAGCCGAGGACTGAGACGCCCCTTCAGCGCGCGGGAGAACATGGCCTCGACGGCGGCGTCGTAGACGAGGGGCTCTCGGGGCGTTGGCACGGTGTGGAGACTCCTTGGTACCCGAGACGGTATCAAACGAGGTCTTGGTCCCGCAGGAGACGTACTCGCCGTGGTTCTTCCAGTCCTTCGTGCACGGGCAGAGGTCCGCATCCTCCGCTTCCGAACTCATGCGCCCCGAAGGTAGCGTGGGGGAGTGGTTCAACCCCCAAGGAGTGGAGCCCGTGCCCGCCATCGACATTCCCACCATCGACACCGAGCGCCTCACGCTGCGAGGCCCGCGACGTGAGGACTTCGAGGAAGCCTTCGCGATGTGGGGAGACCCGAGGGTGACGCGGTACATCGGCGGCAAGCCCTCCACGCGCGAGGAGATGTGGTCCCGGCTGTTGCGCTACGTGGGCCACTGGGACGTGATGGGGTTCGGGTTCTGGGTGGTGCGCGAGAAGAGCACGGGCCGATTCATCGGCGAGGTGGGGCTCGCGGATTTCCATCGGGAGATCGACCCCTCCTTCGGAGGAGCGAAAGAGGCGGGCTGGGCGCTGGCTCCATGGGCGCACGGAAAGGGGTTCGCCACGGAGGCGGTGAGCGCGGCGCTGAAGTGGGCGGACGGCAGGTTCGGACCGGAGCGAGTGGTGTGCATCATCGATCCAGGGAACGAGGCCTCGCTCAAGGTCGCCAACAGGTGCGGGTTCCGCGAGTTCGCACGCGGCACGTACAAGGGCGAGCCGATCCGGATGCTCGAGCGGCTCCCGGGGGCCGGGTGAGTGAGCCGCAGACAGGCCCCTGCACAAACGAGGTACCCGGCCTCAGCGCACGAAGCCCGCCACGGGGTTCTCGAAGGTCTTGCTCACCACGTTCATCTTCTGGAGCCAGGCGAGCGCTTCCTCGCTGAGCCGTCCATAGACGCGGACATCCAGGGGCTTCACGGCGCCGACGAGTGCCTTGAACTCGGGCCAGCCCGTAATCATGCGGACGTGGTCCATGAACTGGCCGGGGTCGGCGAACGTGATGATCGCTCCGACCTCGGAGGAGCCGGGCGTGGCGTAGAACTGCGCTCCCACGAGCCCGCTCACCCCTTCGGCCTCCAGGCGTCGCGTCGCCGCCTGGACGATGGCCGCGAACGCGTCGAAGGGCCCGGTCAGCTCGAGCACCTCCACGAGGGTCACCCGCTCACTTGCTGGTCGCTTCATCTCCGCGCTCCTTCGCCGAGACACGGCTCCGCCTAATCTCCGCATGGAGCCAGGAGCCAGCACCGCTCCCCCGCCTGCCCGTGCGGCGCCCTCGTAGCGGCGCTGGAGCGCTGGGGTGGGGCCGGACGGGCCCTCCATCAGGCAAGCGGAAGCTCCAGCGTGGCCACGGCGCCCTTGCCCGGTCCCTCGCTCTCCAGCATGAGGCGGCCCCCGAGCAGCTGCGCCGCCAGCGCGCTCGTGTGCAGGCCGAAGCCGTGGCCGTCCTTGCGCGTGGTGAAGCCGTGCATGAAGAGCCTGTGCCGGATCTCCGGCGCGATTCCCCTCCCATCATCCATCACCTGAATGCGCGCCAGCTTCCCCTGCGCGGTGAGCCGCACGCGCAGGTGGCGGCTCCCCTCGGGGACTGCGTCCAGCGCGTCCTTCGCGTTGCTGATGAGGTTGACGAGGATTTGCAGCACCTTGTGCTTGTCCACCTTCAGCCTGGGCACTGGGGACAGCGTGCGCTGGACGGACACCCCGTGGCGCTGGAGCGCCGCCAGCTGGATGCGCAGGGCGTCGTCGATGAGCTGCGCCAGGTCACACTCCTCCGGCATCAGCGCGGTCTTGGCGTAGTTCTGCTGCACGTGGACGATGGCGCGGATGTGCTCGATGTGCCGGCCCATCGCCTCCATTTCGTCCAGCAGGCGGGTCTGCTCGCCCATCAGCTCGTCAGCCACCGCGGACAGGTAGTCCGGCAGGTGGTTGCCGCGCGCTCCCGGGGCCACGAAGTCCGTCAGGTGCTCCCGGTGCTCCAGCAGCAGGGCCGTGGCCTGCTTCAACCTGCCGGCGCGAGAGGAGCCCACCGCCCTGTACATGGTCTCGAGGCCGATGACAGCGCTGGTGAGCACATTGCCCACGCTGTGCAGCACGTTGGAGGCCACCTCGGACATGCCCACCTCGCGCGCCGTGTCCACCAGCCGCACCTGGGCCTGCTTGAGCTCGCGCGTGCGCTCCTCCACCCGCTGCTCGAGCTCATCGTTGGCCCGGCGCAGCTCCGCCTTGCCGCGCTGCACGTCCGCGTACAGCCGCGCGTTCTCGAGCGCGCTCGCCGCCCGGCGCCCGAGCTCGTTCGCGAACACGAGGTCGGTGGGGCCGTACTGGAGGTCAGGGTCCGCCGAGGCGAGGGTGAGCACACCGATCATCTTCCCGCGGACGGTGAGCGGGATGGCCATCACCGTCTGCGTGCCGAGCTCCCGGATCAAGCGCGCGTTCTCGTCGTTGGCGCTGTAGGTCCGGATGACTTCGTCGGTGGTCCGAGGCAACAGGAAAGGCTCACCCGTGCGGAGCACCTGAGCCGCGGGCTGAGGCGAGTGACTGCCGGGCGAATAGCGCTGCGCGAGCTCACCGAGGAGCTTCAGCTTCGAGGGATCTCGATGCGCGCAGCCCAGGCGCCGGAGCCCGTCGTCCTCGACGACATCGAGCACGCACCAGTCCGCCAGCGACTGCACGCAGAGCTGCGGCAGCGCGGCGAGGCTCGCCTCGTAGTCGAGCGAGGCCGACAGGCTCTCGGAAGCAGCGGCGAGAAACCTGGCGCGCTGCTCCGCTTGCTGCGCGGCGGCGCGCGCCTGCTGCTCCTTGACGACGACCACCGCCAGGATCAGAACGAACAGGTTGAGGAACGCGACGTAGAGCTGCAGGTTCAGGACGCGTGTGCCGACGTCGATGCTCAGCATCGCGAAGGGACCGCGCCCGTGAAGCGTGTGCCAGGTCGCGATCAGATCGAGCATGACCGTGGCAGCCGTCGCACCTTGCGCTCCCAGCCGCAGGGCCGGCCACACGATCAACGGGAGCAGGAAAAAAGGAAGCGCCGCGTCGAGATCACGCGGCCGCTCGGTGGCGAACACCCACCATCCCGCGGCCGTCAGCAGCACGAGCAAGACCAAGGCTTCGACAGCGCGGCCGAAGCGAGGCCTCGCGGGCTTCTTCCAGGTCAGGAAGAAGGGACTGAGGAGGATCACCCCGAGGGTGTCGCTGCTCCACCACGTGACCACCTTGGGCCAGTACGGGCCTCCCGCCAGCCATGCGACGTTGGCAGCCGAAGCGAGGAGCGCGCCAGGGAGTGCGCCGACCACGGCGCCAAGCAAGGTCAAGCGGACGACGTCCCCGGCACTCCCAAATACGAACCGGTGGCCTGCCCGCGGGCGTAGGAGCCAGGCCCCGACGAGAGGATGGAGGGAGGCCACCACCCCCCAGGTCAGGCAGATGGAGAGTGGGAGGCCATGCCGAAAGCAGAGCCCCGCCTCTGCTCCAAAGATGGCGAGCATCCAGGCGGGCCAGCGAGCGGGGGGCGTGCGGAGAAACCAGGCCAGCGCCAGCCCGCTGGGCAACCAGAAGATGCCGCTCTGCTGAGGGGGAAAGACGAAGACATAGCTGACCTCCGCGAAGGCGAGGTAGGCCACGAAGAGCGCCGCGAAGCCGAGGAGCAATGGGAGCGCTTGCGCTGCCTCCGAGGACAACTCCGAGCGCCAGCGGCGCAGGATGCTTGCGATCATGATCCCCCTGAATCGGCGCGGAAACACGCTAGACCCCTGACTTCATCCGACTATTCCTGCCAAGGGGCTCGTGAAGGACTCCAGCCAGGCGCGCAGGGCCTCACGGCACGGAGCGCGGCGCTCCCGTCAGCACCGCGCATTGTCCCATGGACGGAACAGTGCGTACCGGATTCACCGGCTACCTGGCGGACCGGCCCCTCCGCATACTCCTTACCCACACGACGCACCCACCCCACGGAGAACAAGCCATGAGCAAGCCCTACAACCGTCTCGACATCTCGAATGCAGCGGTGCTGCTGGTGGACCATCAGACCGGTCTGCTGTCGCTGGTCCGCGATTTCAACCCGGACCAGTTCAAGAACAACGTGCTCGCCCTGGCCCACCTCGCGGCCTACTTCAAGCTCCCGACCATCCTGACGACCAGCTTCGAGGATGGCCCCAACGGTCCGCTGATGCCGGAGCTGAAGGAGCAGTTCCCGAAGGCGCCGTTCATCCCCCGCCCCGGGCAGATCAACGCCTGGGACAACGAGGACTTCGTCAAGGCGGTGAAGGCCACCGGCCGCAAGCAGCTCATCATCGCGGGCGTCGTGACCGAGGTCTGCGTCGCCTTCCTGGCGCTCTCGGCCCTCGCGGAAGGCTTCGAGGTGTTCGTCGTGACCGATGCCTCCGGCACGTTCAACGAGATCACGCGCGACTCCTCCTGGAACCGGATGTCCGAGGCGGGCGCACAGCTCATCACGTGGTTCGCCGTCGCCTGTGAGCTGCACCGCGACTGGCGCCGTGACATCGAGGGGCTGGGTGCGCTGTTCGCGAAGCACATCCCCGACTACCGCAACCTGATGCTCAGCTACAGCGCCATCAAGGCAGCCAATCCCCTGCCCAAGTCCGTGCCTTGATGGCATAGGAGCGTTCACCGCCTCTCGGAACCGGGGTGGGACTAGAACGCCACGGGCAGGCTCACCAGCCCACGAGACTGGGCACTCGGGCGCCACGCGAGCGTCTCGGGCGCCGTGGCCAGACGCAGCTCCGGGAGCCGCTCCAGCAGCACCTCGAAGGCGACGATGGCCTCCAGGCGGGCCAGGGGCGCTCCCAGACAGAAGTGGATGCCATGACCGAAGGCCACGTGCTTGTTGGGCGTGCGCCCCACGTCGAACCGGTCCGGATCGGGGAATTGCGCTGCATCCCGATCCGCGGCCAGGTAGTTCACCCGGACGGCCTCATGGGCCTGGATGCGCTGGCCGTGCAGCTCCAGGTCCTCCTTCGGGAAGCGCAGGATGCTCAGCTCGAACGGGCCGCAGTAGCGCAGCATCTCCTCCACCGCCGAGGGGATGAGGGAGCGATCCTCCCGCAGCCGTTGGAGCTGCTCCGGATGTTGCAACAGCGCCAGCAGGCCGTTGCCCAGCAGGTTCCCGGTCGTCTCGTAACCGCCGACGAGCAAAACGAAGACCATGCTCGTCAGCTCCTCGGCGCTCAGCCGCTCCCCCTGCTCCTGCACGGCGAGCAACGCGCTGATCAGATCGTCCCCGGGCTGCTGACGGCGCTGCTCGAAGAGGTCCTCCAGGTACTTGATGAAGAGCTGGTGGACCTCGCGGGTCTTCTCCTGGGCGTCCTTCGACGGAGGGGTGAAGAACGTCTGCGACCACTCGCGGAACCGGTCCTGGTCCTCCGAGGGAATCCCCAACAGCTCGGTGATGACCATGACGGGCAGCGGAAAGGCGAGCACCTCGAGGAAGTCCGCCCCGGAGCCCTGGGCCTTCAGCTTCTCCAGCAGCGCCGAGCAGATCGCCATGATGCGCGGGCGCAGCTCCTCGATGCGGCGCGGGGTGAAGGCCTTGGACACCAGCGAGCGCCTCCGCGTGTGGTCCGGCGGATCCGCGGTCACCAGATGCTGGCTGAGGGCCCTGTTCTTATGGCTGAAGTAGCGCTGCCGGACCTCGTCGGGCAGGCGGGAGGGATCCTGCGTGAAGCGCGGGTCCCTCACGATCGAGACCACATCCGCGTAGCGCGTCAGCAGCCAGAAGTGCATCCCCGTCGCTGGATCCGTGATCCGGGCGGCGGGGAACTCCTCCCGCATGCGCTTGTAGAGCGGGAACGGGTTGGCGCGCACGTGGGGAGACCATAGCGTCTCTCCCTCCGCGAACAGGGGACTGGCCGTCATGGAGCGCTCCTTCGCAGGGTAGGGCTCCGACCTTAGAACTTCGATGCCTGGGGGTATAGGCCAGGAGTCAGAATGCCGGCGCTCAGGCGGCCGCGGAGCCCTGCTCCCGCTTCGGCAGGCCGAGCAGGTACACCATCCCGGCACCGCGCGTTTTCCGCACGCCGACCTCCCAGGTGTAGTCCGGAGCCTCGAGTCCCGTGAGCAGCTCGCGGAGATCATCCGGGGTGTAGGTGCGCGCATTGGACACGGCGCCATCCCAGGCAATGGCCAGCGGGAGAATCGGAAGGAGGTAGGTGAAGAGCAGCTGGCGAAGGCGCAGCGGACGGATGAGGGGCGTGAGGACCAGGACCATCAGCACGCCCACCGGAACCGCTGTCCACCACATCCAGCGCGGTTGAGAGTTGTCACTCATCTCGAAGACGCAGAGCGGCTGCCGCTTCGTGAAGGCATCCTCGAGGATGCGCCGGGCCACCGGTGGCGGCATGTGGTGGAAGCTGCAGAGCATGCTCCGCACCCCCTGCAGCCCCTCTGGCACCTTACCCGCATCGACCGGCTCGAGCTGATACCGGAGCTGTGCGGACCGCGGCCCTTCGTTGAAGTGCGCGGCACGGTGGGTGTTGGGATACAGGTCGGTCATCGTCGCCTGCGGACGCAGCCCATGCTCCTGCTCGAGCCGCTCCAGTGCCCAGGGGAGTGGGCCCCCGGCTCCTGAGCACAGATCGATGATTTGATTCGTTCCCGAATGCTGCAGGGCGCGTGCGAGGAGCGGCGTCAGCTCCCGCTCCGTTCCCAGCAGCCTGTGCATGACCGGGATGTACTGCGTCATGCAATCCCTCAGGGCCGCGGGAAACCAGCGGAAGTCTTCGAACTCGAACAGCTGCATACGCTTCACGGTGCACCTCACCTTCGAGCGAGCAATGCCTCCGCCCGTGTGTCAGCGCCGGGAAGCAGAACATCGGGGATGGCTGGTTGCTGGAAAAGAGGGTCGCCGCGATGAGCAGCAATGCTGAATGGCGTGACTTCCGCTTCAGACCACCGTTCCAGGCGTGTGCTCCTTCGTCGCCCTCCCCTCCGTACGGCCAGGCACAGGCTTCCCTCCTCCGGCCCCGGCTCCATCCAGCGCAAAAGAGCCGGGCTCCCGTCACAAGCGGGACGCGCCCCTTCCACAAAGACAACGTCTGAATCGACCCCTTTGTGAGGACCCATGCCCTCGTCCGCAGCGCCCGCGCTCCTGACTCCCGAAACCCTGAGCAATCCCTGGCCCATGTACCGGCAACTGCAGCAGGAGGACCCGGTCCACTGGTCGGAGTCGCTCCAGGCCTGGCTCGTCACCCGCCACGAGGATGTCACCGGGTGTTTCCGCGACCCGCGCCTGAGCGCCAACCGCACCCAGCTCTTCGCCGAGCACCAACTCGGGGGACTCGGGCCGGAGCTGGTGAAGGACTACCTCCGCGTGTCGGAGGGAATGATGCTCATGAAGGACGGCGCCGAGCACACCCGCCTCCGCCGGCAGGCCAACACGGGCTTCACCTCCGCGCTCATCGACGGATGGCGTCCCACCATCCAGCGCATCGTCGATTCGCTGCTCGACCGCGTCCAGGAGCAGCGGTGGATGGACGCGGCCGTGGACCTCTCCGAGCCCCTCCCCGCGCTCGTGATGACCGAGCTGTTCGACATTCCCGCCGAAGACCATGAGCGCTTCCAGCGGTGGTCCAACGACACGGCCACCTTCTTTGGCGCCGCGGTGGGGGACGTGAGGAGCGCGGCGCTCCGGGCCAACGAGGGCTCGGCCCAGCTCTCGCGCTACCTGACGGCGGTCATCGAGGCGCGCCGCGAGCGCCCTGGCAATGACCTGCTCAGCCTGCTGCTGCGCTACGAGGAGCAGGGCCGGATGAGCACCCAGGAGCTGGTATCCAATGCCGTCCTCATCCTCACCGCCGGGCACGTCACCACCATCGACCAGCTCAGCAACGGCGTGTACGAACTGCTGACGCACCCCGAGCAGCTCGAGCAACTGAAGCAGCAGCCGGAGCTGTGCAAGACGGCCGTCGAGGAGTTGCTGCGCTACACCCCCGCTGTGCCCTTCATGCACCGCGTGGTGGCGGAAGACCTCGAGCTGCGCGGGCGCACCCTGCGCAAGGGCCAACTGGTGTTCCTCGGCATCGCCGCCGCCAACCGGGACCCGGACGTGTTCGCCGACCCAGACCGCTTCGACATCACCCGCCAGAACAACAAATACGTGGCCTTCGCCTTCGGGCCCCACATGTGCCTCGGAGCCGGGCTCGCCCGCCGCGAGCTGGAGCTGGCCCTGCGGACCCTGTTGCGCCGCATGCCGGAGCTCCGGCTCGACGAGCAGCGGCCCCCGCGCCTCAAGTGCAACAGCCTGCTGTTCCGTGGGTTCGACTCGCTGCCCGTCCGCTGGTGAGCCCGGAGGCCGCTCGTCGCGGCGGGGTGGTCGTTTCCGCGCTCCTCCTGGCTCAGGCGCTCTTGCGCAGCTCCTGGAGGTAGCGGCCCACCACCTCCTGAAAGAGGAGGTGGTTGAGCAGGTAGCCCGGCGTGATGATGAACGAGAACAGGTCCCGGTTGCGACCGGTCGCCCCATTGCAGGCGGTCATCGTCGCGGGCGAGCGCCTCATTCGTAGAAGAGCTGTGCCTTGCACTTGGAGCAGTTGGCGATCTTGTCGTTGGTACGATAGATCCCCTTGCGCCAGATGCCGCGATTGCCGCAGAAGATGCACCGGTGTTCACCCTCGGCATCGTTCGAGTGCGGGATTGAGTAGTAGTTCGATGCGCTCACACGCATCGAGAGCATGATCACGATGAGGGTGAGCACGCCGCCGAAGGGCGCGGCCTCGAACCCAACGCTGGCGGTAGCGACCGCGGTGAGCCCCGCCCCAACCGCGAAGATCCACATGGCTCTGTTGCGCTTGCTGGCTTTGAGCTCCTCCCATGCGTCAATGGATTCGCTGTGAGGGTAGCCGCCGCCTCGAGGGCTGGCGGCTTCCGGCGGCTTCCGGCCCCTGCCGCCTTTTGCAGCCCGGAAGTTACGGCCGCACTGGGGGCAGAACCTGGCATCGGGCTGACACTCGGCCCCGCAATCGAAACACTTCTTCATCGGCCCTCCCTCCGCTGGCAGGCCACCGCAGGGCGTTGCGCCTGATGGGTAGCTCACCCTGGGTTTGAACTCAGCATACCTGGCTCATGCGCGAAAGCCCCAGGCAGGTGCTGGCGTACGTGACGGTGGAGTTGGTGTTGACTTGACACTTACATGCCGGATGCCGGAGAACCGGGAGCATGACGACGCCCGGAAAGTCCGCTGACCTCGCCGCGCGCCGGGAGCGCGCCCGCCTCTCACTCGAAGGACTATCGGTGGGAGACGCGTTCGGGGAGTGCTTCTTCGTGTCCCCAGCCGTCGCCCGGACGATGGTGGAGGAGCGGGCCCTGCCGCGCGAGCCGTGGCGCTATACGGACGACACGGAGATGGCGCTCGCCATCGTGCGCGTGCTCGAGGAGCACGGGCGCATCGACCAGGACGCGCTGGCGCGGCTGTTCGGCCAGCGCTACCGGAGGAATCCACGCCGGGGCTACGGCGCCACCGCGCACGACATCCTGCAGAAGCTCCACCTGGGGCTGCCCTGGCGAGAGGTGTCTTCCGAGGTCTTCGAGGGCACGGGCTCCATGGGCAACGGTGGGGCCATGCGCATAGCGCCGCTGGGAGCCTGGTTCGCGGATGACCTCGGACGGGTGGTGTCCGAGGCGCGGGCCTCGGCGGAGGTGACGCATTTCCACCCGGAGGGACAGGCAGGGGCCATCGCCATCGCCGTGGCGGCCGCGTGGGCGCACCGATGGCGGGAGACACGCCTGCCCGCGCGCCAACTCTTCGATGCCGTCCTCGACCACACGCCCCCGGGTGAGACCCGGGCGGGACTGGAAAAGGCGCGCGAGTGGCCGCTCGAGGCGACGCCCACGTCCGCGGCCCGGGCGCTGGGCAGCGGGCAGCGCGTCATCTCGCAGGACACCGTCCCCTTCTCGGTGTGGTGCGCGGCCCGGCACCTGGACAGCTATGAGGAGGCGCTCTGGAGCACGGTGGCGGGGATGGGGGACCGCGATACCACCTGCGCCATCGTGGGCGGCATCGTCGCACTGAGCGCGGGGCGCGAGTCCATCCCCCGGGCGTGGCTCTCGGCGCGCGAGCCACTCGACGCGGCCTGAGTTGGACCGGGGACCTCCAGCGGGGGCGCGCTACTCCATCTGTGCGGAGTCGCTCAGTGCGGGCAGATACCCCGTCCAGCCGAGGTCGTCATAGCCCTGCGGCCCCAAGTTGCCGGTGGTGGTCACGTAGCTGTCCTTGCGCTGCCAGAAGTGGAGCATGGGCACACTCATGGGCGGCGTCTTCGCGTAGACGTAGCCCTCCAGCTCCGCGAGGGCGAACTGGAGCAGGGGCAGCCCGCCCTCGGCACGGCCCGCCACCACCAGCGTGTCGACCAGCGCCTCCGACTCGAAGGCGAACCCCCGGGCCCGCGCTGGCTCGGTGATGGCCTCGCGCAACCCCGCTTCCGGCAGCGACAGCAACAGGTACAACGCACCGGAGAGCCTGGCGCCCAGGCCGGGCAGTGCCGCCAGCCGGGTGATGAAGTCCCCGCGGACGGTGGCCAGCAGCCGCACGCCGGGAATCCCCTCGGCCAACATGCCCAGGGACTCGGCGACGAGGGCGGCCTCCTCCGGCGCGGCCAGGGTGAGCAGTTCCTCCAGCTGGTCCACGAAGAGGAGGGTGTCGTGGGCGTCCTCGCGAGCCCGCAGGAGCCGCCCCAGCGCCCAGGGTCCAGCACGTACCGCGTCGGCCACCCGCGCCTCGTCCAGCCCGGGCACGGAGGCCAGCGCCGCCAGCCCTCGGGCCAGCCCCATGCCGATGCCGAGCGCCTTCTCCGAGGGCACGGGCGTCGACAGCTTGTCGAGGCTGTTGCCGCGGATGAGCTCGGAGACCAGGAAGGGGTGGCCCTGCACCTCGCCGATGCGATGGACGGCGACGATGTTGGGGTGCTGCAGCCGGGCGACCGCCCGCGCCTCGGTGCGGAAGCGCTCGCGCTGCCACTCGTCCGGAGAGACTCCGGAGAGGAACTTCACCGCGACGAGCCGATCCAGCAGGGTGTCCTGGGCGAGGTAGACCTCACCCATCGCCCCCTGCCCGAGCGAGCGGACGAGTTGGTACTCCTCCAACGTCGACGGTGGTTCCCATCGGGGAGCGGTCGTGTCCACGGTGCGCATTGCCGATGAACCCCCCCCACTCACGGACAATGGGGACTCCCTCGAGCAGGTGTGAAGCAACACGCTGAGGCAAGGCAGGTGGTGGACGGCTGCTCGCGGCGGCTTCAGCGGAAAAAGAAAACCCCGGCTCGCCTGATGGCGCCCGGGGCTTTTGCTTCATCCAGTGGAGGCGGCGGGAATCGAACCCGCAGACAAGGCGATAGGAAACCCCAAACTGGGGACACATGCGGCCCCACAGGGTCAAGCAGGGCACGGCGGCAGGGCCTGCGTGGCGCGCGTCACCTCCCTGCAGGGAAGTGGCTTGTCTTCACGCGGCGACCGGTGGAGGGTGGGGAGCCCCCTGCCGAGGAGCCGCGTGATGTCTTCTTTTTCCAGGCGATTGCTGGCGGTCGTTGGAGTGGTCCTGCTCTGGAGTCTCTCGGGGCCCGCCCGGGGCCAGGCGCCCGACGCCCAGGGGCCCGCGCGCCTCGCGCTGCGCGCCGCGAGACTCTTCGACGGGAAGAACGCCCGGCTCCTGCCGGACGCGGTCGTCCTCATCGAGGGACCGAGCATCCAGGCCGTGGGCACCCGCCTCCCCATTCCTCCAGGAACGCGGGTCATCGACCTGGGCGACGTCACCCTCCTGCCAGGGCTGGTGGACGCGCACTCGCACCTGCTGCTGGAGGTCCCGCTGGACAGCGATGGCTCCCTCCTGGACTACGTGGCCCGGACGAGTACCGCCGAGCGCGCGCTGCTGGGCGCGAAGCTGGGCCGCGAGATGCTGGAAGCCGGCTTCACCACGGTGCGCGATCTGGGCAACTCCGGTCGGAATGGGGACGTGGCGCTACGCAAGGCCATCCAGGAGGGCTGGGTAACGGGGCCGCGCCTCTCCGCGTGTACCCGCGCGCTCGCGCCGCCCGGGGGGCAGATGGACACGCTCCAGCCGCTGGCGCAGGGCCTCATCGAGGAGGAGTACGCCACCGTCTCGGGCGTGGAGGCGGCCCGGCGCGCGGTGCGGCAGGCGCTCTATGACGGCGCGGACTGCATCAAGGTCATCATCGACAACGGCCCCAACCTGCTCACCCTGGAGGAACTCAAGGCCATCACCGAGGAGGCGCACCGCCGCAAGCGCCCGGTGGCGGCGCACGCCACGAACGACGACAGCGTGCGCCTCGCGGTCCAGGCGGGAGTGGACTCCGTCGAGCACGCGTACTCGCTGCCCGAGGACGTGCTGGCGGCCATGGCGCGCAAGCGCATCTTCCTGGTGCCCACCGATATCGCGGCGGCGGATTGCGTCAGCGCCGGGGCGACGGCGGCCGACCCGGAGCTCCGGCGCCGCCTGGAGGAGCGCTGCAAGAAGGGCATTGCCCGGCAGCACGAGCGCCTCCGTCGCGCGGCGGCGGCGGGAGTGCCGCTCGCCGCGGGCTCGGACATGTACGGGGCGATACCGGGGCTGACGCGGGGACAGGCCAGCCGGCGGGTGCTCACCGCCTATGCCGAGGCGGGCCTGTCACCGGTGGACATCCTGCGCATGGCGACGGTGAACGCGGCGGAGCTGCTTCGCCTGCACGACCGGCTCGGCTCCCTCGAAGCCGGCAAGCTCGCGGACGTGCTCGCGGTGAAGGGGGACCCGCTGAAGGACCTGGGCGCGCTGGAGCAGGTCCGGTTCGTCATGAAGGAGGGCCGGGTGGTGCTGGACGCCCGGGCCGGGGAAGGACAGGCCGAGGGCGCCGCGTCTTGGCCCGACACCGAGGGCACATGAGGCACCGAGGGCAAAGAAAAAGCCCAGCAACCCGGTGAGATTGCTGGGCTTCTGAATGTGGAGGCGGCGGGAATCGAACCCGCGTCCGAAAGCCTTCCGTCCTTTGACCCTACGTGCGTAGTCCGCGATTTGTTACGTCCCCCAGACTCCCACGGACGGGATTCTGTGAGCCGGTCCTGGATGATCTCACCGCCGAGAGTCCAGGCACCCTCGACGGCCAGCCCGCATTATGACGGTCCTACCCCACCCCACGGGCCGAGAGCGGGGGGACCGCGCACTAGGAAACTGCTAGTTAGGCAGCCAGCGCGAGCTCAACGTTGTCGTTGGCTTTTGTGTCTGTGTCAGTGGTTTTACGAGCGAACTAACAAGCTCGGCACGCGTCTCGAACTTCCATGCCCCCGTCGAAACCAGGTCGCCCCCTTCGGGCACTTCAACTTCGCTTGCTGCTTCGTTACTCCATCTACCTTAACCGCTGACGGCGCCCGGTCAATCCTTCTGACGCCTCGCGATGTCGTCCTCCAACGGCCCCCTCCCCCCGCCCGCCCGCTCGTGGGAATAGCAAGTAGGCTGCGCCGTTCCCTCGCCCCCCACCTCGGGGGTGCTTCAGCGACCTGAGGACACGCATGCAACGCCGCTTCATCCCCCTCCTGCTGCTCCTGCTGGCAGTGGCCCTCCCCGCCGCCGCCGCCGAGCAGGCCGCCTCCCCCTTCTTCCCCTACCCCATGAAGGTCGATCGCCTGCCCAACGGGCTCACGGTCGTCCGCGTGCCCTTCAACTCGCCGGGCCTCATCGCCTACCAGACGGTGGTGCGCGTCGGCTCGCGCAACGAGGTGGAGCCGGGCCGCACCGGCTTCGCCCACTTCTTCGAGCACATGATGTTCAAGGGCACGAAGAACTTCCCCGAGGGCGAGCGCGAGAAGGTCATCAGCACCTACGGCTTCGACGACAACGCCTTCACCACCGACGACATCACCCTCTACCACTCGTACGGCCCCGCCGCCGGCCTGGAGAAGCTGGTGGAGATCGAGGCCGACCGCTTCCGCAACCTCGAGTACTCGGAGCCCTCCTTCCAGACCGAGGCGCTCGCCGTGCTCGGCGAGTACCACAAGAACGCCGCCCAGCCGTACCTGAAGATCGAGGAGGAGCTGGGCCGCACCGCCTTCACGAAGCACACGTACGGGCACACCACGCTCGGCTATTACGACGACATCAAGGCCATGCCCCAGGCCTACCAGTACAGCCGCACCTTCTTCGAGCGCTGGTACACCCCGGACAACGTCCTGCTCGTCATCGTCGGTGACTTCGACGACGACACGCTCATGCAGGCGGTGCGCAAGCACTACGGCCCGTGGGACCGCAAGAGCGCCACCGTCAACGTGCCCGCCGAGCCGCCCCAGACCAAGGAGCGCTCCGTCCACATCGACTGGCCCCAGAGCACCCAGCCGCGCCAGATGTTCGCCTGGCACACCCCGGCCGCCCGGCTCGAGACCTCCGACGCCGCCATCCAGACGGTGCTCGCCGACTACCTCGTCGGCCCCACCAGCCCGCTCTACAAGGAGCTCGTGCTGGACAAGCAGTTCGCCCAGCAGATCGGCAGCGACTTCTCCCTCCACCGCGATCCGCACCTCTTCAGCCTCGTCGCCGTCCTCCAGGAGGAGAAGCACCGCGGCGCCGTCCGCGACGCCTTCAACGCCGCCGTGAGGGAGCTCGCCACCGGCAAGGTGGACGCCGGCCGCGTCGAGGCCATCAAGAGCAACACCCGCTACGGCCTCCTCATGAGCATGGAGACGGCCAAGTCCGTGGCCACCCAGCTCTCCTGGTACGCCGGCATCTACGGCACGCCGGACGCGCTCGCCCGCCACTACCAGAAGGTCTCCGAGGTGAAGCCGGGCGACCTGATCACCTTCGCCAAGAAGTACCTCACCGCCGCCAACCGCACCCAGCTCACCCTCACCCCCAAGAAGGCCGGAGGCCAGAACTGATGCGTCCCCTCATGTCCCGCTCCCTCGCCCTCTGCGCCGTGCTGTGCCTCGGCGGCTGCGCCACCACCTCGCCCACCGCGCCCGCTCCCGAGGCGCCCCCGCCCCAGGCCGAGCAGCCGCGGGCGCAGGCTCCCGCCGAGCCTCCAGCGCCCACCTCCGTGCCCGCCGCGCCCCTCAAGCGCCCCGAGCCCCTGCAGCTCGTCGTCCAGGCCAACCCGGCCAGCCCCATCGTCAGCTTCCGGCTCGTCTTCCACTCGGGCTCGGTGGATGACCCGAAGGGCAAGGAGGGCCTCACCTCCCTCACCGCGGATCTCCTCGCCGAGGGCGGCACGCAGAGCCTCACCTCGGCGCAGCTGCTCGACGTCCTCTTCCCCATGGCCGCCGAGCTGAGCTCCTCCACCGACAAGGAGTTCACCGTCTTCGCCGGCCGCGTCCACAAGGACCACCTGCCGCGCTTCCTCGACATCTTCACCGACGTGCTCCTCAAGCCGCGCCTGTCGCCCCAGGAGTTCGAGCGGCTGCGCGCGCGGGCCCTCAGCGACGTGCGCAACGGGCTGCGCAGCGAGAACGACGAGCTGCTCGGCAAGGTGGCGCTCGACGCGCTCCTCTTCCAGGGCCACCCCTACGCGCACTTCGTGGGAGGCACCGAGAAGGGGCTCGAGTCCATCACCCTGGAGGACGTGAAGGCCCACGCCGCGCGCGTCTTCACCCAGGACCGGCTCGTCATCGGCCTGGCGGGCCCCGTGGACGAGGCGCTCCAGAAGACCGTCGTCTCGCGCCTGTCCGCGCTTCCGGCCACCGGCGCCCCGCGCGTGGAGCTGCCCGCCGTGCCCACCACCGGGGGCCGCGCCGTCGTGGTGCAGAAGCCCACCCTCTCCACCGCCGTCTCCATGGGCTACGTCACGCCCCTGCGCCGCGGGGATCCGGACTTCTTCCCCGTGGCCCTCGCCCTCTCGTACCTCGGCGAGCACCGCCAGTCCTCCGGCGTCCTCTTCAACGAGCTGCGCGAGAAGCGCGGCCTCAACTACGGCGACTACGCCTACGCCGAGCACTTCATCGAGCAGCCCGGCTCCACCTACAACCGCACCAACATCGCGCGCACCCAGCAGGACATCACCCTGTGGATCCGCCCCGTGGTGCCCGCCAACGGCGTGTTCGCCACCCGCGGCACCCTCTACTTCCTCGACCGGCTGGTGAAGCAGGGCATTCCCGCGGACAAGTTCGAGCTCAGCCGCGGCTTCCTCCTGGGCTACACCCGCCTGTGGGAGCAGACGGATCAACGCCGGCTCGGCTACGCCATCGACTCGCTCTTCTACGGCACGCCCGGCTTCCTGGAGCAGTACCGCGACGCGCTGGCGAAGATGACTCCCGAGTCCGTGCACGCCGCCGTCCGCCGGCAGCTGCGCCCCGAGGCCCTCAACTTCGCCTTCGTCACCCAGGACGCCGAGGCGCTCACGAAGCTCCTCGCGCAGCAGCCGCCCTCGCCCATCACCTACGCCTCCGCCAAGGCCCCCGCGCTCCTGGAGGAGGACAAGGCCATCATCTCCTGGCCGCTGCCCATCCGGCCCGATGCCATCCAGGCCGTGCCCGCGCAATCCTTCATGGAGAAGTAGCGCAGGGCTGTAGCAGGCAGGCACTCTCGCGGGGGTTTTCTTTCGCCCCCCGGGAGTGGGTGGTATGAGCCGACTCACGAGAAGGGCCCGAATTTCCGGGCCTCTCCCTGGGAGCGGTCCTTGCGAAGCGCAGCAACCCGACTCGCAGTGGTGTGCCTGCTGCTGGCCGGCATGTCGGCACGGGCGGACCATGATCCTTTCGCGCGCGGCTTCGACGCCGTGCCGCTGAAGGCCACCCCTGCCCAGAGGAGCGGCATCGCCCTCGAGGGCGCCAGTGCCGAGCCCGCCGGCAGTTTCCGGGGTTCCCTGCTCTTCGACTACACCCGCGGCCTCCTCGCCCTGAAGCTCGGCGACGAGAAGCTGGGAGATCTCCTCCCCTACCGGCTCGACGCCCACGCGCTCTTCGCCTGGCAGCTGCACCGCCGGCTGGAGCTCGCCGTGGACGTGCCCTTCACCCTCACGCAGGGTGATGGCTTCCAGCTGCTGCGCGACAGCCTCAATGCCCCGGACTTCCCCGGCGCCGCCGGAGTCACCCGGTTCGGCCTCGGGGACGTGAGGCTCCAGCCCCGCGCCTTCCTCCTGCTGCCCGAGGAGTTCCCCATCGGCGTTGCCCTCTCCGCCGAGGTGCGCCTGCCCACCGGGGATGGGGGCAGCTTCTTCGGGGAGCGGGGCGTGCTGGTGGCCCCCCGGCTCGCCGTGGAGCGCGCCTTCGGACCGGTGCGCGTGATTGGCAACCTGGGCATGCGCCTGCGCCCGCGGCACGCCCAGTACCTCAACCTCTACGTGGGCAATGAGGTGACGTTCGGCGGCGGGGCCGTGGTGGACCTGCCCGACATCGGCCGCCTCACCGACGTGCAGGCCATCGCCGAGATGCACCTGGCCACGCCCGCCTCCGCCCCCTTCAACTTCCGCCAGGCCGACTCGCTCAAGACGCCCTGGGGGGTGCTCGGTGGCGTGCGCGCCCGCATCTACGGCGGCTGGGGCTTCGAGCTGAACGTGGGCCGGGGCGTGACGCTCGGCAGCGGCTACGGCCGCGAGGAGCTGCGCGTCATCTTCGGCCTGCGCTACGACGAGACGTTCATCGACTCCGATGGCGACGGCGTGCCCGACTCGCGCGACCGATGCCCCATGGAGGCCGAGGACCTCGACGGCTTCGGGGACAATGACGGCTGCCCGGAGCTGGACAATGACGGCGATGGCATCACGGATGGCGAGGACCAGTGCCCCAACTCCGCCGGCTCCAAGGCCGATGGGGGCTGCGGCGACTCGGATGGCGACGGCGTGCCCGACGGCCAGGACCTCTGCCCCTTCATGGTCGGCCCCAAGAGCTATGACGGCTGCCCGGACACCGACGGCGACGAGGTGCCCGACAACGTCGACAAGTGCCCCGACCAGTCCGGTCCCCCCGAGGCCGATGGCTGCCCCATCGACAACCCGCCGCTCGTGGTCATCGAGTCGGACCGCATCCGCATCAAGGGCAACATCCTCTTCGAGACAGGCTCCGCCACCATCCAGAAGCAGTCCCTCAAGCTGCTCGACGAGGTGGCCATCGTGCTCGACCGCAACCCCGAGCTCGGGCCCGTGCTCATCGAGGGTCACACCGACAACGTCGGCTCGGACACCCTCAACCTGAACCTGTCCCAGCGACGCTCGCAGTCCGTGATGGACTACCTCATCTCCAAGGGCATCGAGTCCCGCCGCCTGCGCGCCAAGGGCTTCGGTGAGTCCAAGCCCATCGCGACCAACGCCACCGCGCTCGGCCGCGCCAAGAACCGCCGCGTCGACTTCCGCCTCATCAAGTCGGAGATCGAGACCCCCGCGCGCACCGTCCCCGCCGACAAGAAGGGCGAGGGCGACGCCGGGAAGCGGTGAGCGACTCTGGCAGCTAAAACCGTTTTAGCGTGACTTGCCTCATTTGCGGCGAGTAGTCTGCCATTCCCCCCACCGGAGAATGGCATGCACAAGCAGAAGTCCGCGTTGCTCGGTCGTCGTGGTTTCCTCCAGGGCACTGCCGCGCTGGGAGCGATACTCCTCGGAGGGCCGAGCGTCGCCAACGCGCGCCTCGCCGCGGCGGCCGCTGGCATCCGTGCCCAGGACTGGCACTCGCTGCCGCGCAACGACGGAAGCACCGTGACGGCCGGCCCCGAGTACCTGGGAGGTGACTTCCAGCTCGCGCGCGCCGCGGACGGCTCCTTCGAGCCGGGCCGGACCTTCATCTCCGAGGTCTTCCAGTCCACCGGCTGGTTCAACATGGTGGGCATGCACTGGGTGGCGGACGTGCCCGAGGGCACCACGCTGGAGCTCGAGGTGCGTGGCAGCCTGGATGGCACCGTGTGGGGCCCGTGGACGCCCGTGGGCCACGTGATGGAGGCGCGCGGTGACGAGGAGGTCCCTCGGGGGCTGGAGACGTTCACGGACGCGGTGGAGTTCGGCCGGGCCAGCGCCATGCAGTACCGCATCACCCTCGAGACGACCGACACGCGGCTGAGCCCCGTGGTGCGCCGCGTGACGGCTACGCAGATCGATGCGCTGGACTCGCCGGGCCTGGAGGATCTCGATGCGCGCGGGCACGCCATTCCCTTCCGCGTGGGCAACGGCGGAGCGCCGACGGCGCGGCTCATCCTGCGCGACGGACCGAACGGCTGGGGTCCCACGAATTTCGCGCCGGACTCGCCGTACTACTGGGAGCCCTACGCTGGCGTGTACCCGACGCAGTTCGTGACCATCCACCACACCGCGTGGGCCAACAACCCGGAGAACCCCGTCGCGACGGTGCGGGCCGTCTGGTACTACCACGCCATCACCCTGGGCTGGGGCGACGTGGGCTACCACTACCTGGTGGACCAGTACGGCAACGTCTACCAGGGCCGTGGCGGAGGCCATGCCACCGAGGCGGGCCACGTGTCCCGCTACAACCATCACAACATCGGCGTGTGCCTGCTGGGCCAGTTCGAGCCGGGCGCGCCCAACGTCCCGCCGGGGGGAGAGCCCACCGCCGAGGCCCTGGACAGCGCGATGCGGATGGCGGCGCTGCAGTCGGCGTACTGGGGACTCAATCCGCTGGAGCGGGCCGCCTATCCCAAGCCGGACGCCTCGTGCCGGCCGCAGCTCGTCAATCACCGCGTCTGCGGCCACCGCGACTGGGGCCGCGGGGCGAGCTGCGTCCGCACCGCCTGCCCGGGCATCAACGTCTACAAGCGCCTGCCCGCCATCCGCGAGCAGGCCGCGGCGCTCATCCCGGACATCAAGGACTTCCACCTGATGGAGATCCTCAAGCGCGGGTAACCGGGGCCAGCCGGGGCCGTGGGAGCAATGTCCACGGCCTTTCCCCTATAGTCCCGGGAGCCACCTTCCTCCCCCACTCCCGGAGATGCGATGTCGAAGAGCCCCCGCCTGGCTTCCCAGGGTCTGCCCCATCAGGACGTGCTCACACGGATGCGCCAGATGCGCACCGAGGATGCGCGCTGGCAGGAGGGGCGGACGTGGAGCCTCGTCTACAACGCGGGCGAGGACATCCGCCGCGTGGCCGCCGAGGCCTACACCGAGTTCATGTCGGAGAACGGCCTCAGCCCCCTGGCCTTCCCCAGCCTGAGGCGCTTCGAGGCCGAAGTGCTCGCCATCGCGGCGGAGCTGTTCCACGGGGACACCGCCGCCGGGACGATGACGTCCGGAGGCACCGAGTCCATCCTCATGGCCGTCAAGACGGCCCGTGACTTCGCCCGCGCCGAGCGCGGCATCACCGAGCCGGAGATGGTACTGCCCGCCTCCGTCCACCCCGCCTTCCAGAAGGCCGCGCACTACTTCGGGGTGAAGCCCATCAACGTCCCCGTCGCGCCCGACTTCCGCGCGGACGTGGCCGCCATGCGCGCCGCCGTCGGCCCGCGCACCGTGCTCGTGGTGGGCTCGGCACCTTCCTACCCGCACGGGGTGATGGACCCCATCTCCGAGCTGGCCGCCATGGCCCAGGAGAAGGGTGTCCTCTTCCACGTGGATGCCTGCCTCGGCGGCTTCCTCCTGCCCTTCGCGAAGCGGCTCGGCCACGACATTCCCGGCTTCGACTTCGCCGTGCCCGGCGTCACCAGTCTGTCGGCGGACCTGCACAAGTACGGCTACGCCGCCAAGGGCGCCTCCATCGTGCTCTACCGCACCCCCGAGCTGCGCCGGCACCAGTTCTTCACCTACGCCGGCTGGAGCGGCGGCATCTACGCCTCGCCCTCCATGGCGGGCACCCGCCCCGGTGGCGCCATCGCCGCGGCCTGGGCCATCCTCAAGTACCTCGGCGAGGAGGGGTACCTGCGGCTGGCCCGCACGGTGCTCGACACATCGAAGGCCCTGCGCGAGGGCATCACCGCCGTGCCCGGGCTGAAGCTGCTGGGCCGGCCCCCGCTCAGCGTCTTCGCCTTCACCTCGGACACCCTGGACGTCTACGCGCTGGGCGATGCCATGGAGGCGCGCGGCTGGAAGCTGGACCGGCAGATGATGCCTCCCGCGCTGCACCTGATGGTGACGCCCGCCCACGCGGCCGTGGTGGAGCCCTTCCTCGCGGACCTGCGCGCGTGCGCCGCCAGCCTCGCCTCCGGTGAGCCCGCTCCGGATGGCAGCGCCGCCATGTACGGCATGCTCGGTTCGCTCCCCGACCCCAAGGACGCCGAGGGCTTCATCCTCCAATTCATGGACGGGCTGTACGACGTCTCCGAGCAGGAGTGAGCCCATGAACGCCATGGGGCTCCCGTCGTTCCTGCAGGTGCTCACCCTCGTCGGCTTCCCAGGGCTCGCCCTGCTCGCCGCGCGCCACTTCAAGCCCGTGGCCTGGGTGGGCCCCGTGGTGGTCTGCTACGCCTTCGGCATCATCCTCGGCAACATCCCGGGGCTGGGGCTGCAGGAGCGGCTGAGCCTCTCGGTGAGCGAGGCCGCCGTTCCCCTGGCCATTCCCCTGCTCCTCTTCACCACGAACGTGCCCCGGTGGATGCGGCTCGCGCGGCCCACGCTGCTGTCCTTCGGCCTCGCGTGCCTGTCCGCCATGGTGGCCGCCACGGTCGTGGGCTTCGCCCTGTCGGACCGCTCGGACGAGTGGTGGAAGATGTCCGGCATGCTGGTGGGCGTCTACACGGGGGGCACCGCCAACATGAACGCCATCGGGCTGGCGCTCCATGTCCGCGATGAGACCCTCATCCTCCTCAACACCGCGGACATCGTCGTCGGCGCCGTCTACCTCCTCATCCTGGTGACGGTGGCCCAGCGGATCGCCCTCCTCTTCCTGCCGCGCTTTCCGAATGCCACCGGCTGGGATGACACCGAGGCGCAGGAGGCCGAGCAGGCTCCGGGGCTCACCGCGAGCCGGGTGCGCGGCATGGCGCGGGCCTTCCTTCTCGCCGCGCTCATCGTGGGCGTGTCCGTGGGAGGGACGCTCCTCGTGTTCGGCGGGCTGGAGGCGCCCGTGGTGCTGCTGCTCATCACCTCGCTGAGCCTGGCCGCGTCCTTCTCGCCCTCCGTGCGTGAGCTGCCGGGCAGCTACGCCATGGGAGACTACGCGCTGCTCGTCTTCTGCGTGGCCGTCGGTACGCTCGCGGACGCGAGCCGCATGCGCGACACGGGCCTCTTCGTCTTCGTCTTCTGCGCCGCCGTGGTGGTGCTCGCCGTGGGGCTGCACTTCGCCCTCGCCGCCCTCTTCCGCATCGACGCGGACACCGCCCTCATCACCTCCACCGCCACCATCTTCGGCCCCCCCTTCATCGGCCCCGTGGCGCGCGCCCTGCGCAACCGCGAGCTCATGGTGTCCGGCCTCACCACCGGCATCATGGGCTACGCCCTGGGCACCTATCTCGGACTCGCCGTGGCCTGGCTGCTGCGGCCCTGACGTACCTGGAGTCTTCCATGCATCCGAATCGGACGACGTGGGCCGTCGTGCTCTCCGCCGCGCTGGCCGCCGCTCCCGCATGGGCCGAGGAGGCCCCCGAGGCCGCGCCCCAGGAAGCCCTCGAGACGCCCCGCCCCGAGCCCGCGCCAGCGCCCGCGCCCCGCACGGGCTGGGGCGTGCAGGGCCTGCCGCTGGTCAACTTCAACAGCGACGAGGGGTTCGGGTATGGCGCGCGGCTGATGGTGGTGGACTCGGGCGATGGCACTCAGCGGCCCTACCGGCTGGCCTTCGTCGCGCAGTTCTTCCAGACGACGAATGGGGTGGGCATGCACCGCCTCATCGTGGATGCGCCCGGATTCCTGTCGTCCCCCTGGCGCCTGGGGGCGGATGTCAGCCTGCTCAACGACCGCTTCTCTCCGTACTACGGCCTGGGAGACGCGGCGGCGTACGAGCCCGCCTTCGCCACGTGCGAGGACCGCGGAGCGCTGGAGTCCAACCCGAACGCCTGCCCGGGCAACCCGGACTTCCGCGGCCTGCGCTACTACACCTTCGAGCAGCGCTCCCTGCCGAGCGTGATGCTGAACGTGCGCCGGCCCCTGAGTGGCCCCTGGCAGGTGGCGCTCGGCTACCGCTTCCGCCTCACCACGGTGCACACGCACTACAACGCGGAGGACCTGGGACAGGCGAGGGACTCGCGGCTGGTGGAGGACGCCCGCGCGGGGCTGCTCACCGGGTTGAGCGAGGACTCGGACGCGCCGGCCTCCTTCCGCACCGCCGAGGTGACCGCGGGCCTGCTGTTGGACCTGCGCGACAACGAGCCCGCCCCCGTGCGCGGCATGTTCCACGAGCTCGCGCTGCGCGGGGCCACCGGGGTGACGGGCAGCGCCTTCTCCTACTGGGGCGCCACGGCCAACCTGCGCTTCTACCACCCCGTGGTGGATGACCGGCTCGTTGCCGCCCTGCGCCTCTTCGTCGATGTCATGGGCGGCGACGTTCCCTTCTTCCTCCTCTCCTCCTTCAGCGGCGTGGAGTGGCGCGAGGGCTGGGGCGGCATCGGCGGCGTCTACACCGCGCGCGGCATCCTCAAGAACCGGCTGCAGGGTCAGGTGAAGGCGCTGGCCAACGGGGAGCTGCGCTGGCGGTTTCTCTCGGTGGCTCCGTGGAACCAGCGGCTGGACTTCACCCTCGTCTCGTTCCTCGACGCCGGACAGGCCTGGACCGACCTGCGCTTCCTCGACGGAGGCCGGCTTCGCTACGCGGGCGGCGGCGGGCTTCGCATTGCCTGGGAGGACAACTTCATCCTCCGGCTCGACTACGGCGTCAGCCCGAGTGATGGCACTTCGGGCTTCTACCTGGACTTCAACCACCTGTTCTGAGTGGGCGTTACTGCTCGAGGGCCCGCTCGATCCGCGCGCGCAGCGCCGGCTCCGACAGGGCTCCCCGCTGCGCGTCCACCACCCGCCCCTCCCGGTCCAGGAAGTAGAGCGTCGGCAACGCCGTGATCTGGAACGCCGCCGCCATCTCGTCCGGCGCGTACACCACGTACGGCGCCAGCTCCGGCATGCGGCTCACCACGAACTCCTCCACGAACAGCGGCGCGTCCGGCATCTCGTCCCGGCTCGCCGCCACGAACACCAGCCCCTTCGACTCGTACTCCTTCGCCAGCTTGATGAGCGACGGCATCTCCGCCTGGCACGGCGGGCACCACGTCGCCCAGAAGTCCAGCATCACCACCTTGCCCCTCAAGTCCGCCAGCGACAGCTTCTTGCCGTCGTACGTCTGCATCGGCATCGACGGCGCCGTCGTCCCGTCCGACGCCAGCCGCGCCCTCAGCGCCTCCTGCACGCCCAGGTACGCCAGCCCCGCCACGCCCAGCAGCCCCGTCACCAGCAGCAGCACCTTGCTCCAACTCTGCCGCTCGGGCGGCCGCGCGCCCCCAACGCCCTCCGGCCCTCCGGCGTCTGCGTTCCGCTGCTCCGTCACGTGCCTGCGCTCCTCGTCGTCTTCAACACCCGGTGCACCTGCTTCAGCACCCCCCGCACTCCCCTCCTCACCCCCGGCCTCCTCCCCACCCACTCCGCCACCCCGGGCCCATACCGGTAGTACACCCGGATGAACTCCCGCCCCAGCCCGTGGTGCCGCAGCACCTCGTCGCGGAACTCCCGGAACGCCACCAGCTCCGCGGCCCCCTCGCCGAACGCCGCCGTCACCACGAAGCACCCGCCCGCCGGCGAAATCCACATCAGCCGGTCGTTCGTCAGGTTGCGCACCACCTTCAGCTCGCGCGCCTCGGTGTACAGGAAGACCAGCAGGTCCCTGCGCGCCACCGGGAACTCTTCGCCGCTGGCCTCCTCGAACTCGATGCGCGAGCTGCCCGCGCCCCGCACCTCGTCCACCGTGAAGAAGTAGCGCCGCGAGCTGCTCTTGTGCTCGATCTCCAGCCCGCGCAGCTCGCCGAAGTACGCGAGGAACGGCGTGCCGCATGCCGGGCACACGTAGCGGCGCGTCCCCGGCCCCGGCACGAAGCCGTAGTCGTTGATGCGCTTGCAGCCCGTGTTGGGGCAGATGAGCTTCACCTGCGCCACCGACTCCTGCCTCGGGTCGTACCGCGAGGCCCCCGACGTCCGGTCGTACACTGGCGCGGCCACCGCCTCCTTCGACCCGAGCGCCCGCGTGGGGTGCGCCTGGCGCTCCAGCTCCACCGCCCGCCGCCACGCCTCCTCCGCCTGCACCAGCCGCCCGCCCACCGTGTGGCACAGCGCCTCGCCGTGCGCCTTCAGCGCCGCGAGGATGCGCTCCGTGGCCTCCCAGTGCCCCGCCTCGCGCGCCACCGCCAGCGCCTGCGCCAGCACCTTCTCCATGTCCGGCAACAGCGCCTCGGCCGCCTTCCGGGCCGGATCCTCCGCCCGGTGGTACACCGGTGGCTCCGGAATCCGGGCGAACAGCGCCAAGGCTTGCGCGCGCAACTGCTCCTGCGCTTCCTGCGCTCGCGGGAGGGAGATCGTCGCCGCACGCTGCTGGGCGGCCTGGAAGAGCTCTTCGGGCTGCAAGGCGGCGCACATTAAAGGTCCCCCCGCCCGCTGTCAGCGCTCTTCCCCTCCTCCTGCCAGAAACTGGCCCCCTCTCCCTCCCCGGTGTAAGAGGGAGTAGGAGGATGTGAACCATGGGCTTCTTGAAGTTCCTGGTATGGACGGGCTGTGCGGTGGGACTGGGGGTCTTCCTGGCGACGGGGGAGATCGATGGGCGGACGCCGCTGGAGTACGTGCAGCGGGAGTGGAAGCGCCACGTTCAGCCGGCGAAGGTGGACAAGGTGAAGGGCGAGCTGCGCGAGGCGCTCGACGAGGCCAAGGACGCCGTCAACCGGACGACGAAGCAGGCCGCCGCGGCGCCGCGCGAGCGCATCACCAACGAGGACCGGGCGGCGATCGATCGGATCATCGCCCAGAAGAAGTAGGGTTCCCTACCCTTGCCGACCCCCCCGCTTCCCCTCCGGTCCCCCCCTCCCTAGCTTCTTGCGAGGGCGGGCTGGGCCGGAGGCGGGACGATGACGGGTGGACGGTGGTGGAGGGGAGTCTCGCTGGCAACAGTGCTGTGCTGCACCTTGAGTGCGCCAGCCTGGGCTGCCCGGCGGGGAGAGACCGAGCGGCTGTGGGTGGAAGCGCAGCAGCGCTCCGTCCGTGAGGAGCGCTCGGCGCTGAGCCAGGTGGCCCGCTCGGCCATGCCGGCGGTGGTGTCCATCACCACGACCCAGCCGGGCACCAACGCCGAGGGCGAGCAGCAGAAGGGCATCGGCTCGGGCGTCATCATCCATCCGGACGGCTACATCCTCACCAGCGCCCACGTCATCGAGGGCGCCGAGGGCATCTCCATCTCCGTGCTCTCCGAGCGGGGCTACCCCGAGGAGTACGTGGCGGAGCTGGTGGGCGAGGACGAGCGCACGGACTTCGCGCTGCTGAAGATCGACGCGGGCCGCAAGCTGCCGGTGCTCAAGCTGGCGTCGGCCTCGCGGGTGGACGTGGGCGACTGGGTGGTGGTGATCGGCAACCCCTTCGGGCTGACGCACTCGGTGACGGCGGGCGTGGTGAGCGCCAAGGGCCGCACGGACGTGACGCCCAACGGGCGCGATGGGGACTTCGACTACATGCAGGTGGACGCCTCCATCAACCCGGGCAACTCGGGCGGGCCGGTGCTGGACGTGCACGGGGACGTGGTGGCCATCGCCAACGCCGTCAACGTGGCGGGCCAGGGCATCGGCTTCGCCATCCCGGTGGACATCGCCAAGGCGGTGGTGCCGCATCTGCAGAAGTACGGGCGCGTGCGCCGCGGGTGGATGGGCGTGTCCGTGCTGGACTGCACCCCGGACGCCATCGAGGCCTATGGGCTGGCCCACGCCCGGGGCGTGGTGGTGTCGGAGGTGGCGGATGGTGGCCCCGCCTCGCGCGCCGGGCTCCAGGTGGGGGACGTCATCGAGGGCCTGGACACCGGGAAGGTGGAGCGCGCCGCCAAGCTGCGCTGGCAGGTGGCGGCCCGGGGCGTGGGCCGCAGCGTGCTCCTCCGGGTGCGCCGCGGGGAGCGGCCCCTGAAACTGCGGGTGAAGCTCGAGGAGCTCCCCACCGAGGCCTCGGAGGTGGCACCCGCCATCGCGGCCCCCTCCAGGGGGACCCACCCGGACGAGCAGCCGGGAACGGGGGGCAGCGGTCGCCCGGACGCTCCCTCTCCCTGAGCCGGAAAACGGGGGATGCGCCCGCATCCCCGCCTGCCTCCTTGCGTTCCGATACGGCCAGAGCTACAGACAGCGCCTTTGCGCCCCGCGGGTCTCCCCATGGTGACGCGAGGCACCGTTATCGAAACAGGAGCATTTCCATGGCTGAAGCACAGAAGACGACCGTGAAGAAGTGGGCCCGCGTGGCCAAGGCCGGTGGCAAGAAGGCCTGCAGCGTCGAGGGCTGCAAGCGTCCCTACCGCGCCAAGAGCTACTGCTTCTTCCACTTCAAGAAGTGGCGGCAGGGCGAGCTGCCCCACTCCCGCTACCGCACCTGCTCCAAGCCGGACTGCCGCGTGAAGACGTCCAAGGCCGGCCTGTGCGAGAAGCACTACGCCGAGACGTACAAGAAGGCCGAAGCCGCCGCCTAGCCGTTCTGGCCGGGGCCTCGCGAGGGCGCTCCCTTCCCGGGAGTGCCCTTGCCCCCGCCCATCGCTCGTCCCACGTGCTTGAAGGCCGTGAGCCACAGCTCCGCCTCGCGCTGGGTGAGCTCCGCACGCAGCAGACTCCGCTCCAGCTCCATCAGGATGTGCTGCGGCGCCTGCGGGTTGAGGAACTGCGCCTCCAGCATCACCTGGCGCATCCGCTCGCCCAGCGCGCGCACCGTCCCCATCTTCGCCCCCTCGTGCTCCGGGGCCACCGGCGCCACGGCCTTCTCCGCGGGCTTCCGGCCCTCGCGCGAGCACAGGTAGAGCAGCACCCCCGTCGCCTGCGCCAGGTTCATCGACGGCTGCACCTCGCTGGTGGGGATGACGAGGAAGTCCGTGCAGAAGGCCAGCTCCTCGTTGGACAGCCCCCGCTGTTCACCGCCCATCACCAGGGCCACCCTCCCCCGCCGACTCTGATCCGCCAGCCGCGCCACTGCCTCCTCCGGGGTGAGCGCCGTGCGGCCCTCGATCAGGGTGCGAGAAGTGGAGCCAACCGCGTACACGCAGTCCTTGAGGGCCTCGGGGAGGTTCTGGGCCACGGCCATGGCGTCCAGGACGGCGTCCCCTTTGACGGCGAGCCGCTCGGCCGAGCGGAAGGCGTAGGTGGCGGGGTCGGAGAGGATGAGGCGGGAAAAGCCGAAATTGGCCATCACCCGGGCCACCGCCCCCAGGTTGTCCGGTGATCGCGTCTGGTGGAGGACGACGGTCAAGTTCACGGCGGGAAGCATGCCTCCGAGTTTAGCTTTCCGTGTCAGACCCGCATCGGTATATTCCCGCTCGATGCGTCGCTGGGTCGCAAGCCTGCTGCTCTCCCTCGTAACCCTGACCGGTTGTGGCGTCGGGGGTGCTCCCGTGCGCGCTTCTCTGGGCGCGCGTCAAGCACTCACCAGTCCGCCAGAGCTGCTCGAGTTCGAGACGTCCTCCACACGCCTGGAGCTGTACCGCGAGGTGGCCCGCATCTCCGAGGTGGAGGCGGGCCAGGCCGCGCAGGCCCCGGTGCTGTTCCCCATCACCCAGCGCGGTGAGCTGGTGGCGGCGCCGGGTTTCGAGGCGCGGACGGATCTGCTCCTGGCGCCGGACGCGGGCGCGCCGCTGCAGCTGAGCTTCGATGGGCGGGCGGGCGAGCGTTGGCCGGAGGATCGCCGCGAGGGCCTGCAGGGCCTGTCGGAGCGCGAGGCGGCCGAGCTGGTGGCCCGGACGCTGCTGGCGCACTGGCGCATCAACCCGTCGGGAGTGGTGCAGGTGGACCGGGCCTCGGGGGCGCCGTACGCGGCGGCCTACGTGGACGGCATCCTGCGCATCAACCCGGCGTTCCTGTACATGGCGGCGGCCCAAGGTCCCGCTTCCCTGCCGGGCGCGGGCCAGTAGAGTCGCGCCTCCTTCCCGCCCCGCTTCGGGGCCGAGGCGCCTCCTGTGAACACCTCCGCACTCCACGCGCAGCTCCCGCATACGCTCCGGCAGACGAACCTGCCGCCGTCCCTGGGCCAGCACTACCAGGGCAAGGTCCGTGACACGTACCGCCAGGGAGACCGGCTGGTGCTGGTCACCTCGGACCGGTTGTCGGCGTTCGACCATGTGCTGACCACCATCCCCTTCAAGGGCGAGGTCCTCAACCGGCTGGCGACGTTCTGGTTCGAGCGTACCAAGCACATCGTGGCCAACCACGTGCTGGACGTGCCGGACGCGAACGTGACGGTGGCGCGCGCCTGCGAGCCCTTCGCGGTGGAGGTGGTGGTGCGCGGCTACCTGACGGGCAGCCTGTGGCGCGACTACCAGAAGGGCACGCACACGGCCTACGGGGTGCCCTTCGGGGACGGGATGCGCAAGGACGAGGCGTTTCCGTCCCCCATCATCACCCCGTCCACCAAGGCGCAGTACGGCCAGCACGACGAGCCCATCTCCGAGAAGGAGATTCTGGCGAAGAACTTGGCGAGCGCGCGCGACTGGGCCCGCATCACCGAGGCGGCCAAGGGGCTGTTCCTCGAGGGCCAGAAGTGGGCGCGCACGCGCGGGCTGATCCTGGTGGATACGAAGTACGAGTTCGGCAAGGTGGGCGATGAGCTGTACGTCATCGATGAGATCCATACACCGGACTCGAGCCGCTACTGGGTGGCGGACGAGTACGAGGCGCGCTTCGCGAAGGGCGAGGACCAGCGGATGCTGGACAAGGAGAACATCCGCCAGTGGCTCATCCGCGAGCGGGGCTTCCAGGGCCAGGGCACGCCGCCAGCGATTCCGGATGACGTGCGCGTGTCGCTCGCGGAGAAGTACCTCGCGGCCTACGCACAGATTACCGGCACGCCGCTGGAGCTGAACGTGGGCGACGTGCACGCGCGCATCGAGAAGAACCTGAAGGCGCGCGGGTATCTCTGAAGCCTGCGGCGGCGGGTCCGATTCCCGCCGCTTCCAATAGAGGTTGCGGTACACGCCGGCCCAAGCGGCCCCGCCTCCTGGAAGGACACAGCAGGGGCGTGGGCTTGTGGGGCAGCGCGACTGCTCGGGGCTCAACACCACGCCAGCTGCGGTGTGGCCCCTGCGCCGGGGCCAGCTGAGCAGGCCACGAGCGCAGCCCCAAGTGCTCCCCACTGGCGCGCACCCCACCAGGAGCCGTCAGCTACGCCAGCACCCGCCGCCTGCCCCCACTCCTCTGTCGTGACAAACGCTCCAGCGCCAGCCTGTCGTTGGCGTGCAGGTGCGTGTTTGGCATGCAGGGAGAAGCCCTCCAGGACGGCGCACCGCAATCAAGGCCACTTCGGGATCGATGCGAAGCTCCGCGGATCATGCGCGACGACGAGGGTCATCTCCGGATATCGCGCCGAGATCGCGGCCATATGCGCGAGGTGCTCACGAACGAGCCGAGGCTCGAAATCGGCGATGCGCTGCGTGAAAGGGCGCTCCTCCTGCTCGGTGACGCCCTCCAGCTGCCAGGCGAGGTCTCCGATGAAGGCATAACGCTTGTGGTCCGGAAGCGTCACGAAGACGATCACGGAGCCCGGCGTATGGCCGGGCGCCGGGACGATCACCACTGCGCCATCTCCGTAGACGTCATGGCTCTCCGCGAAGCCGAGATAGGGACGTGCCTCGAATCGATACTCTTCGATATGCAGCGATTTGATGCTTCTTGCCGGGCCGGTCGTGACGTCCTCTCCTTGGACGAAACTTCGTTCCGCGGGCGGTATCCAGACAGGCACCTCGGGAAAATCCGCGGCGCCGCTGATGTGATCCCAGTGCGAGTGGGTCAGAATGATCGCGCGCAGCCGGGTCAGGTCATACCCGCTCGATTGGAGCTGCTCGCGCGCGGTCTTGTTCAGCGTGTATCGGGTCAGGAGTTGGAAGGGGAGCGGCAGTGTCGCGAGGTGCTGTGCGATGTCCCGGCCGAACCCTGCGTCGATCAAGAGATCGCCCTTGGGGTGCTTGAGCAGGATCGCGGTCATGGAAAACACTCGCGGCTCGAAGAGAGAGCCACCGCGATACCCGAAGGCCGCACTGCGATAGGTCACGCCGGTGGGAAGCTGGGCGATCGACATCTCGGAAGGCGCGGACGCCAGCGGGAGCGCGCCGATATCGAAATCCTTCGATACGGAGAAAGCCGACGCACGATAGGTGGACAAGAGCCCCAGCGGCAGCAGATAGAGCGTGAGCGAAAGCGCACGGAGAGCGGGAGAGAACGAGCGCAGAAAAGAAAAGCCAGCGGCACAGGCAATGCCAATCAGGATGCCAGGCAATAGCACCCAGGAGGCCGGCCCGTGAGCGCTCAAGAACAGAATCCACGCCGCGAGCAAGACTGGCGCGATGCACGCAAGGAGCCATTTCATAATCGAGCACCTCCGGGGAACGACCCTATCCCTGCAGCCTACGTGAGCATAGGGAAATGAAGGCGCAGGAGAGGGCATGAGACCGGCGTGTCATGAGGTCTCGCGCCCGTTGCCACCGCTCCGTGCACGATGGGCGGGCTTCGCGGACCCGAGCTCGTCACGGCGCTCCGCCCATTCCAGGATCGCATCGAGCGCCGGGCAGAGCGCCTGCCCCCAGTCGGTCAGCCTGTAGTCGACCCTCGGTGGGACCTCGTGATGATCGGTCCGCTTCACGATGCCATCCGCTTCCAGCCGGCGAAGTTGCTGCGTGAGCATCTTCTGCGTGATGCCGGGAATCAATCGCTGGAGGTCTGAGAAGCGCCGCACCTGGCCACCGAAGAGGTGAAACAGAATCAGGAGCTTCCAACGTCCTTCCAGCAGCTGGAACGCGGCCTCCACATCGATGGCGGCGGTGACGGGGGTGTATTGCTTTCGAGCGGGCATGGGGCAGTTACTTTTTGGTGCGTACTTGCGGTCTGGTAACCATATCGACATTGTTGGTTCCGCGCAGGAGCACTCAAGGAGAGCCGCATGAACCGCGAGCTGGCGGACGAGCAGATCACTTCCCGGGAAGAGCGACGGATGAGCGTCGCACGTGAACTGGAGGGGCGCCGCGCCCTCGTCACCGGCGGCACCAAGGGGGTGGGCAAGGCGGTGGTCTCCCTCCTTCTGGAGGCCGGCGCGCGCGTCCTGACCACGGCGCGCGCTCCTCCCGAGCACCCCGGGAGCGAGGAATTCGTCGAGGCCGACATCACGACGGCCGAGGGGTGCAATACCCTCGTGGAGGCGGTGCGCACGCGGCTCGGTGGCATCGATCTCATCGTTCATGTCGTGGGAGGGTCGTCCGCGCAGGCGGGTGGCTTCGCCGCGCTCGATGATGAGGAGTGGGCCCGGGAGCTGAACCTGAACCTGTTTCCGGCGGTGCGCATCGATCGCGCGCTGTTGCCCTCGATGATCGCTCAACGCTCGGGGGTGATCGTGCACGTCACGTCCATCCAGAGCCGGCTCCCCCTGCCAGAGGCGACGATGGCCTATGCCGCCGCCAAGGCCGCGCTGTCCAATTACAGCAAGGCGTTGTCGAAGGAAGTCAGCCCGAAGGGCGTGCGCGTCGTCCGCGTGTCGCCCGGGTGGATCGAGACCGAGGCCGCCACCGCCCTGGTCGAGCGGGTCTCCCGCGAGGCGGGCGTGGACCAGGACGGTGGCCGCAAGCTCATCATGGAATCGCTGGGGGGCATCCCGCTCGGCCGGCCGTGCTCGCCACGAGAGGTCGCGGAGCTGATTGGCTTCCTCGTGTCTCCCCGGGCCAGCGCGATCACCGGAACCGAGTACGTCATCGACGGGGGAACGGTACCCGTGGCGTGAGGTGGGTGCTTCCCATCCAGGGGGACGGGGTCTGTGGGTTCTCGTTGGAAGCCCCGCCGTCCGCCGCTCCTCGAGGCCTCTCCCGCACATACAGCTCCGCGGCCTCGCTATACAATTGCAGAAAAAAGGTGTTGTTGTTGCACAAAGCCTAGAACTCATCCCTCCAGCTGTACAGCGTAAACCATCCACATTTGGCGCACTTGATCTCGCTGCATTCGTTGACGCCGTCCAAGCCTGCACACTCGTCCATGAAGATCTTCACGTTGCCTTCAACGTTGCCGCAGCCGTCGCGTGCGCAGGGCGACTGAGTGGGCTCGCCCGCGCTCACCCAGCGGCTGCCGTACGAGTGTGTCTGGTCGACGCGATTCGGACCCATGGACGCGTAATTTGCTGGCGCCCTCTGCGGCTTCTCCGACGCACTCGCCGATCCACGGTGGTAATAGCTCTTCGGGGCATGTGCCACACCGCAAGCATGGCACATAGAGTTCTCGGCAGCGTTGCTCTGTGACATGAGGAAGACGCAAGATCCAAGCTGTGTAGAGGGCAGAAACGGGCAACTTTGACACTCACCGCCGCCTGCCTCCACAACGAATTTCCGGCTTAGGCTGATCTCGTGCGCAGCCGGCCTTCGTAATCACGCTTGCCGAGCGGTACACCGCGCGAGCGGAGGATGTCGTAGGCAGTGACGGCGTGGAAATGGAAGTTCGGCAGGGAAAACGAGAGAATGAACGTCTCCGACGTGAAGGCGAGCCTCCGCGGCCCGATCTGAAGGTCCAGGTCCTTGCCCGCGCATGGGTCGACCTCGTCGGGCGTGAACGCCTCCAGCGCCACTTCCGCTTTGCCGATCATCGCCTGCAGGTCGGCGAAAGGGACCGGTCCGACCAAGGCCGGCGGGGCGAACACACCGGTCTTGAGGGCTTCCACCCCCCACACGGAATGGTGCCATGTGGCTTCGATCTGAAAGTGGAAGGGCGCCATGTCGTCGAAAAGGCGCGCGTTCACGAAGTCGTCGGCATCAACACCCGTCTCAGCGCAGTGCCTGGCCGCACGGTCGAGAAAGCCTGCGACGGCCCTCACGGTCTGCAGGAAGGTGGGCACGCTGAGGTCGTAGAGTGATGTCGCCATCGGCTTTCCCTCGCTTTCTGGCACTCGCGTTTCCGCCTTTTCAGCATGCGCCCGAACGACCACGACAGCAAGAACCGGGCGTTCGAAGCCGTCCGTGGCTTAGCCCGGATCTTGGGCGTAGCGGGCGGGAGCAGAGCGGGAGGTGAAGGACGCTGACGGGGAGCCCATGAGCCGCACGCCGAGCCGGCGCAGAAGCCTTTCATCTCACAGCTTCTGCATGCTGGAGCGATTGCCATTGTGGGTGACCCAGGCCACCTCGAAGGAGCCACGGGGTGGGGCCGCGAGCCCTGGAGTGGAAAGCAGACAGAGGATGGTGATGAGGAGGGGCCGCAACCGCCAGTGCGATGTAGACATGCATCGACGGTAGTGCTCACAGGAGAAGGAAGCGACGCTTTTGGGTGTCCGGAAGGGTATCAGACGATGGGTAGGGGACAATGTGTCGGTACGAGTCCTTTGACACCTTTCCGGACACCTTTCCGGGCTTCACGCGCCTGCTCAGGGGGCCACGAACAGGGTCCACTCGGTGCCGGTGCCGGTGGCGGCCGCGTTGACGCCCTGGGCCGCGTCGGTCCGGTTCAGGTAGTCCCCCTTCACCGACTTGAGCTTCACCTTGCCGCTGGCGAACTCGGGCGTCCACGCGTTACCGGCGGCGCCGCTGGCCGCCGCGGTGACGGCCGGGGCTGCGTCGGTCCGGTTCAGGTAGTCCCCCTTCCACGACTTGAGCTGGAACTTGCCGTCCGCGGCGCACTCGAGGGTCCACACATTGCCAATGCCGGTGCCCCACGTGGTGACTCTCGGAGCGCTGTCCGGACGGTGCAGGCCGTCCCCCTTCGACGACTTCAGATGCACCTTCTTGCCGCACGCGGCGAGCTCGACGGTCCACGTATTGCCAATGCCGGTGCCCCACGTGGTGACGCTCGCAGCGGTGTCCGGACGGTGCAGGCCGTCCCCCTTCGACGACTTCAGCGTGAGCTTGCCGTTGGTGAAGACAGGCGTCCACATGGTGCCGGTGCCGGTGGCCGCCGCGTTGACGCCTTGGGCCGCGTCGATCCGGTTCAGGTAGTCCCCCTTCGACGACTTCACCTTCACCTTGCCGTCCGTGGTGCACTCGAAGGTCCACGCGTTGCCGGCGGCGCCGGTGGCCGCCGCGATGACGGCCGGGGCCGCGTCGGTCCGGCTCAGGTAGTCCCCCTTCCACGACTTGAGCTGGATCTCCAAGCCGCAATAGGGGAAGGGCGCCGGGGTGGTGGTGGGGGTCTGGGCGAGCGTGTTGGCCAGCAGGACGGAAGCGATGGAAGCGAGCATCATGGTCAATTCCTCACAGCAAGGGTTGATATCCGACGAGGGTTTGGATTCAGGACCGCGCGGTTGTCTCATAGCAACCGGCAGGCCAGTCCCTTGGGGCCCACGTGTCAGAGGAGGAGCAGGGTGACGGAGAGGGGGCTCGAGGCCTTTGACACGCCAGATGACGCGTCAGCGAGGCCGGCTGGCGTGTCAGCCCATCCAGCAACGCCAGTGCCTGGGTCCCCCATGCAAACCGCGTTTTTCGTTGCGTGCTGCGCCGCGCCCAGGGGCAGGAACCGGGTGTTGCTCCCGGCCGCGAGGTCCGCTCGGGCAGGCAGGTGCGGATGCCGAGGCCCGCATTCACCCGGCTCGAGATCCGCGACGGCCGCTACACCTTCCAATTCCCTCCCGCGTGCTCGGTTGGAACGACACGCTGGGCACCGTCTGGTCGACTCCTCTGGCGTGACGCCTCCGCCTCCGCATAGGGAGCCGCTCGCGCACGTACGGGCCGCGAGCGGCCGGGGTTCAGCGATTGAAGCCGAGCAGGAAGAGGCTCCCGTAGGGCTTCGTGGCGGCGGACCACACCTCGTCGTCGACGCGGATCGTGCCCTCCTCGAGGACGCCGAGCAGCACGGGCCGGTTCTTCGTCGTCAGGGCGAGGGAGATCGGCACCGACACGGGGCCGGCCGGGAAGGTCCGCACCCAGCGCACCGCGCCGTCGTCGCGATCGAGCTTCGCGACATAGACATTGGTGGAGCTGCCCGGTATGCCCGTGGCCGGCCCCAGGCCGACGTCATTTCCATCCTCGTAGGTGCCCGAGACGAACAGGCATCCCTTGGCATCCAGGGCGATACGCCCGCCCGAGTGGCCGAGGCGGCGGATCCACCGCTCCTCGCCCTCATGGGTATACGCGGCGACGAAGCCCCCTCCCGGGCCCGGAGGAGGCAGCGTCTGCCCGGCGAAGGTGATGGAGTGGAAGTACGAGCCGACGGCCACCACCCGGTCGTCGCGAACTCCCACCTCCAGGGCCACGCCATCCGTCCCGACGATGCGCCGGCTCCAGCGCACGTCGCCGGAGGGCGAGAACATCATCACGAAGGTATCCGAGGGAGTGCCGGCGAAGAGGCCCCCGCTCAGCACGAGGTTGTTCTTGCTGTCCACCGCGAGGCCGTGGGCCGTGCTGAAGTGCCCCTCGTCGGCGTACGTCCACAGGTTCTCGCCCTGGCTGTTGAATCGGGCCAACAGGCTGCTCGAGACCGTGGACGACGTGGTGTGGGGGCCACTTCCGAAGTCCACGGTCCCCGAGAAGAAGCCGGCCAGGGCGATGTGGTCATCGTTGTCCGTCACAAGCCGGGTGACGTTGATGCCAAGGTCGACCCGGAAGGGCCGCGCCCAGAGCACCCGCTCCGCCCGCGGGTCCACCTTCACCAGGTTGAAGCCAGGAAAGAGCGGGACCTCGCCCGGGCCGGTGCCCGAGCCCGCGAAGGCGAAGACGACAAGGACGAGGTTCCGGTGCGAGTCCACCGCGAGGGCCCTGGCATCGAGCAGGCGCGCTCCTCCCAGCGTGGTGAGGACCCTGGACCACTTCAGACGGCCCTCGCTGTCGTAGCTGGCCAACCCCACCCCGCCCTCCGGCGGCGCCGTCACCGGACCCCCGCCCAGATCGGTGGTGCCCGTGAAGTTCACCCACAGGAGGACGCCGCCATGGCGATCGGAAACCAGGCCCTCGCCACCGAGGGAGTACCGCCGGGCTCCATCGATCTCGCGGGACCAGCGCAGCGAGCCGGGGAGGCTCCCGAGCTCCTGCTCCTCCTGGGTGCTCTGTCCAACCGCTGGCGCCGCCTGCTCCTCCGCCGGGAGTGGTACGCCGCACGCCACCAGTCCCAGGATGAACAGCAATGTCCAGACACCGCCGTGTTTCTGTGTGTATCGCATGTGTCCCCCTCCTTCACGGCGGGAGCCATGCGACTCCCGCCTCGGGAGCATGCGCACCCAAGGCCCGGCACGACACCGCTCTCCGCGGAGGGAGGCCCGGGTACGCCAGATGACATCGCCGCCAGATAGCCGGTCCTGGGGTCGCCGACCGTGCGTCCAGCGCTGTCCACGACTGGCGCTTGTCCTCGCACCCGCGGTCGTCATGGAGGATGCCGGCCTGGCGGCGTGGACGAGGCGTTGCGGTTGACCCGAGGGGTGCAACGTCCTCGCGATTGTACGGAAGGGAGGGTGATGGCTGGCCGCTGAGGATGTTCCAGGAGGAGGGCTACTCCTTCGTGACGTCCAGGTGTTTCCAGAGACGGCTGCTCGATATGCAGCGAGTTGAGCCACCACCTGCTCGCCCGAATTCCCGCCGCCGCAGGAGCCCGTGATGAGGATGGGTGAACAGCCCGTGCTGTAGCAAAGCCCCGGCCGCCATCTGGCGAGCCGGGGTTTTCTTTTTCCGCTGAAGCCGCCAGCGGCTACCTCATGCGGCGGGCTCGCCACGCGTCCACCGCCACGGCATTCGGGTGGTCATCTGAGCGGCCCCCCTCCCTCACGGATGCGGAGGCAGGCGGATGGTGAAGGTCGAGCCCTGCCCGGGGCTGCTCTCCACCTGGATGGAGCCCCCATGGAGCTCGACGAGCTGCCGCACGATGTAGAGCCCCAGGCCGAGTCCACCGTAATGCCGTGACGACACCGCCCGCTCGAACCTTCCGAAGATGAAAGGCAGACGCTCGGAGGAGATGCCAATCCCTCCATCCTTCAGGGTGAGCACGGCCCCGCCATTCTCGCGGGCCACGCTCACCTCGATGGGCGCCGACGCACCGTACTTGATGGCGTTGTCGAGCAGGTTCGTCACCACCTGCTCGAGCCGGAGGCGATCCCAACGGCCAACCACGGAGGCCTCGGTTCGCAGAGAGAGGGGCGTGTGCGTGCGCGCCAGCGCGCCCCCGAACTGCTCCACCACGTCGCGGACCACCGCCGAGAGCTCCACCTCCTCCAGATCGAGCTGGATCCGGTGCGACTGCAGCCGCGAGACGTCCAGGAGGCTGTCGATCAACAGGGCCAGGCGCTTGCCCTGCCGCTCGATCCCTTCCAGCGAAGGGGCCACGGTCTTCCAGGCGGGCTCCGCGCCGCCGCGGGCGAGCCGCAACAGGCGCTGGATGCCGAGCCGCAGCGCGGTGATGGGCGTGCGCAACTCATGCGAGGCAATGGAGAGGAACTCGTCGCGGGCCTGGATCGCCTCCTGGGATTCCCGGTAGAGCCGGGCGTTGTCCAGCGCGAGCGCGGCGCGCCAGGCCAGATCCTCGGCCAGCCTCACGTCCTCGTCCCGGTACCGGTCCGGACGCACCGAGGCATAGGTGAGCGTCCCCATGGTCCGCCCACGGGCCACCAGGGGCACCGAGAGCCCCGAGCGCAACCCCAGCTCCCGCACGGTGTCCAGGTGAGCGCCTTCATGGCAGCACAGGGCAGGTACGCCCTCCCCTCCGGGCGGCGGGGTGAGCACGAGCGGGCGCCGGGTGCGAATGACCTCCGCGATACCGCCCGCAACCTCCAGGTCCGGCACACATTCCTCCAGCCGTCTCGCGCTCCCGGCTTTCGAGGGCTCGGCGTGGGCCGTGGCCACCCGGGAGGTGCGCAAGTCCTCCCCCGCCAGGTCCACCGCGCACCACTCGCCGAGGAAGGGAAGTCCCAGCCGGGCCACCGCCGTGAGCGTGGCGTCGTAGTCCAGCGAGTCCGCCAGCACGCGGCTCGCGGAGGAGAGGAACTCGGAGCGGCGCCGTGCCTCCTCCGCCGCGGCGCGAGCCACCTTCTCCTGGTGTAGCAGTCGAGCCCGCTCCTGCTCGGCCAGACGGCGGCGGGTGATGTCTCGCCCGAGGATGACGAGTCCCTTGCGCTGCCCATTGGGATGGAGCAGGGGAACCTTGGTGACGGCCACGATGCGGGAGTCTCCGTCTGGCTGGGGAATGATCTCCTCCCGGCGCGTGGGACCTCCCGCCGCCCAGGCCTGCTGGTCGCTTTGGTAGCAGGCCAGGAGCGCGTCCCGGAAGAAGGCGTGGCGCCTGGCGAGCTCCAGGTCCGTCAGGCCCTGGTATTCCGAGCGTGAGAAGTGGAAGAGCTGGAGCCCCGCCTCGTTCGCCTCGAGCCAACGCCCCTCGCCATCCTTCATGTAGATGGCATCCGGCGTCGTCTCGAGGAGCGTGCGCAGGCGCTCCGCGTTCGTCCGCAGCTCTTCAATCTCTCGCTGCCGCGCGCTCACCTCCGCCGCGATGCCGATCGTTCCCACGCACCTCCCCTCCTCATCGAACGCCGGTTCGACACGCACCGAGATGAGGCGGTGAGACCACTCGGTCTCATAGCTCGCCGGTTCGCCTCCAAGCGCACGCTGGTGGGCGGCGAGTGCCCGGGAGGGCTCCGCGTCCGCCCCGAGGACCTCGTGCAGCAGCTTCCCCTCCAATTCCAGCTCCAACCCGGCCCACTCTGAGCCGGCCGTGGCGATGAACCGCAGCTCCCGGTCGGTGAGGTACAGGAAGGCGGGGATCTGGAAGAGCATCCGCCGCAGGACCGCCTGATGCCCCAGGAATTCCTCCCGGGAGAGCAGGAGACCCCTCACCGGCTGCGTCACTCCCTCCAGGAGCTGTCCCGACCCATCGCGGACCCCTCGGATCGAGGTACTGCACCAGCGTGTGTTCCCGTTCGCCATGACGAGCCGGTGGACGCATCGCCGCATCCGGCCATCCGCCGCCACCCTGCGCATCACCGCCAGCGTCCGCTCCCGATCGCCTGGATGCACGAGCGTCATCAGGAACGTGGGGCGAGCACCCGGCGGCACCTCCTCCAACGGCCATGGAAGCGGGCGGGTGGCCGGCTCCAGGGAGACGAGCCGCAGGCTTTCCGCCTCCGCCTTCCAGCAGAAGGGGGGAGGCAGTCGGGGCCCAACGGGCGGCAGCCCCCATTCCATCTCCGACGATGAATGCTCCACCTCCTGAAGGTGGGAACTCCTCGATGGGTTTCCACGCGGCTGGGTGGCAAGCCCCAGGATGTCCTCTTCATCCTCTGAGCAACGCAGGGTCTGCTCGACGGGACGCTCTACGCCCTCGGCGGTTCCCTCCCCTGCGCTCCGTGGATCGGCACGAGCTGCTGCAGATGACAGCCCCCGCGCCGTCTCAATGGCAGTCAGGGCCCTGGCAGAGGTTGTTGGAGCAGTCGTTGCCCGTCACGCACGCCTCCCCTCTCTCTGGATCCCGGGAGAACGGCGAGCACTCACCGTGCTGGCAACTTCCGCCGGGGCAGTCGCTGTCGAAGGTGCAGGCGTCTTCCTCCTTCGACGGCGAGGCCTGAGCCGGCGACTGCGCAGGCACCGTTACACAGCCAGCCAACAACCCCAGGAGCACCAGGAGAACGCGTGTCATGCACCAAGACCCTCCAGGGGCTGGAAGGTTAGCTGCGCGGAGGGCGAATGGAAGGACTGTTGGGGGTGAGGGCTGACTCGCCGCGCTGAGCCCGGGTTCCGTTACTTCGGGCGGAGTGAATGCTCACCCACTATGGTCAGGAGCGAGTTCAGCGCCCGGAAGGGCAAGGGGAAGCGCGATGAAGCGGCACGTGCTGATGGATTGCAGGCAAACTGCTGTCACCGCCCTCCGACAAGATTGACCTGCCAGACTACGGCCAGAGCGCGTCGAGCGGCGCATAGCAGGAGTTGTTGGGAGCGGGCCGGTTCAGGCCTGGCAGCACCTTACCTTTTCGGCTCGCCAATGCACGGCGGCACCCCACCCTCGTCGGCGCCGAAGAGCTCCACGAAGGCCCGGCGATCGTGCGCGGGCAGGATGAGCAACTCCGGGTCCTGCGCATGGAGCTGCACCAGCTTCGCGACCTCGGCCTGGGTGCGCGCGAGGTCTTCGTCGGTGAGCTGCCGCATCAGCCACGACTTCCCCACGTTCCGCTCGATGGATTCCCGCAGGTTGATGAGGTCTCCCACGTGCACGAAGCGCAGGGCGGGTGAGACGTTCACGAACGTCGCCACGCTGCCAGGTGTGTGCCCGAAGGCCGGCACCACCACCACGCTGCCGTCACCGAAGACGTCGAAGCGGGCCTCGTAGTTCGCATACGGCTCCGCCACGAAGGGGATGGGCACCATGCGGCCCTTCAGGGCCCGGGCCTGCGCCGGGAGCGCCACCCCACGCGGGTGCTCCAGCTCCGCTTCGATGAGCTGCTTCTCCTCGGCGGCCAGCCATACCGGCGCGTCCGGCAGCGACGCCACCCCGCCCGCGTGGTCGGCATGGACGTGAGAGAGCAGCAGCGCCTTCGGCCGCGTCACCCCGAGCGCCGTGAGGGCGTCCTTCAAGTTCCGCCGCGGCACGTTGCGACCCGCTGTCTGAGAGAAGGTGAAGCGCTTCCAGGCGCCCAGTTCCCGCTGCTCCTCCTGCGCGTGGGGGGAGATGCCGGTGTCGAGCACGAGGTCTCCCTCCGGGTGGCGGATGACGAGCGCCGCGGACGTCACCTCCCAGGTGTCGGCCACGGTGGAGCCACCCGCGCCGTAGCCCCCTGGCGTCGTCAGGCCCCCCGTGTCGATCCAGCACACCTGGATCGGCGTGCCCGGGGGCGGCGGGGGCGCGAAGGCGTGGGGCCCGGCCGGGGGCAACGCGGCGCACGCGGTGAACAGCAACGACAAGCCGATGAGCTTCTTCATGGGCACTTCTCCTGGAGGGTTCGACGGCAATGTGCCCCCCCGCCGCCCCATTTGCCTCCTGGATGTGGGAATGAGCGATATTCACCATGTGAATCTCGCGACCTTCGACCTGAACCTGCTCCGCGTGCTCGACGCGCTCTTCATCGAACAGAGCGTGGGACGTGCGGCGGCGCGCTTGCGGCTCTCGCAACCGGCCACCAGCAACGCGCTGGCGAGATTGCGCGAGGCGCTCGGAGATCCGCTCTTCGTGCGAGGCCGTCAGGGCATGGTCCCCACCGCGCGGGCGCGGGCCCTGCGCGGGCCGCTCACGCTCGCGCTGCGGCAGCTCCAGGAGGCCCTGAGGCCTCCCGAGGACTTCGTGCCCGAGACCGCTCACCGCACCTTCGTGCTGGCCGCGAGCGACCACGCCCAGCTCATCGTGCTCCCACGACTCGCGGCGCAGCTCGCGCACTCCCCCGGCGTGAAATTGCGCGTGGTGCCCCTCCCCCGCGACTTCCCCACCCCCGAGCTGGAGTCCGGCGAGCTCGACCTGGTCCTCGGCGTCTTCGACCTCGCCCCGGGGGACCGCGCGCCACGAGGCCTCCAGCGGCAGGTGCTGGTGCGCGAGCGCTTCATGCTCGTGGGCCGCAAGCGCCACCCCGCCCTGCGCAAGCCGCTGCGTTTCGATCTGTCGCTGCCACAGCTCCATGTCTCGCCGCGCGGCGGCACCGAGGGGGGCTTCGAGCGCAAGACGAAGCTCCGCCGCAACGTGGTGCTCTTCACCCCTCACTACCTCGTGACGCCCTGGGTGCTGGCGAGCACCGACATCATCGCGGCGCTGCCAGAGCGGGTGGCGCGCCGCTTCGCCGAGGCCTTCCCTCTCACCGTGGTTCCGGTGGAGCTCCCGCACGAGCCACTGCGCGTGCAGCAACTCTGGCATCCGCATCGGCAGCAGGACCCCGCGCACCGCTGGCTCCGTGAGCAGGTGCTCGCCGCCGCGCGCGCGTCACCCGTGGGGGATGGCGCGGAGCTTTAGAGGAAGATGGGCACGGTGAGGGCTCTGTGAACGGTGGCTACTCGCTCCGGCCGAACACGCGCTGGAAGATGTCGTCCACGTGCTTGATGTGGTAGCCGGCCGAGAAGCAGTCCTCGATCTCCGCCGGCGTCATCACCTTGAGCAGATCCTGGTCCTCCGCGAGCGCCTGCCGGAAGGTCACACCCTGCTCGTACATCCGCATGGCGTTGCGCTGGACGATGACGTACGCCGCCTGGCGATCCATCCCCTTGCGCGCCAACTCCAGAAGGATCCGCTGCGAGTTCACCACCCCGCCCAGCAGCTCCAGGTTCTTCTGCATGTTCTCCGGGTAGACGCGCAGGTTCTCCATCAGCCCGGAGAAGCGGTGCAGCATGAAGTCGGCCACGATCGTCGCATCCGGGCCAATCACGCGCTCCACCGAGGAGTGCGAGATGTCGCGCTCGTGCCACAGCGCCACGTCCTCCAGCGCGCTCACCGCGTAGCCGCGCAGCAGCCTCGCCAGCCCCGACAGGTTCTCCGAGAGGATGGGGTTGCGCTTATGCGGCATCGCGCTCGAGCCCTTCTGGCCCGGCGTGAAGTGCTCCTCGGCCTCGCGGACCTCGGTGCGCTGCAGGTGGCGGATCTCCACCGCGAACTTCTCGATGCTCGCGCCCACCAGCGCCAGCGCGGAGAAGTACTCGGCGTGCCTGTCCCGCTGGACGATCTGACTGGAGGCGGGCGCGGGCGTCAGGCCCAGCTTCTTGCACGCGAACACCTCCACCGCCGGAGGCAGATGCGCGAACGTGCCCACCGCGCCCGAAATCTTCCCCACGGCGATGACCTCGCGGGCCCGCAGCAGGCGGGACTCGGCGCGGCGCAGCTCGTCGTACCAGATGGCCAGCTTGTGCCCGAAGGTGATGGGCTCGGCGTGGATGCCGTGGCTGCGGCCCATCATCAGCGTGCGCTTGTGCTCGAAGGCGCGCTTCTCCACCGCGGCCATGGCCCGCCCCACCCCCTGGAGGATGAGGTCCACCGCATCTCGCAGCACCAGGCCCAGCGACGTGTCCAGCACGTCCGAGGACGTCATGCCCAGGTGCAGCCAGCGGGCGCTCGGCCCGATGCGCTCCTCCATGAAGGTGAGGAAGGCGATGACGTCGTGCTTGGTGGTGCGCTCGATCTCCTCGATGCGGGCGGCATCCGCCTCGCTGAAGTCACCGGCGCGGGCGAGGCAGTCGTCCAGCGCCTCGCGCGGGGCAATCCCCTGCTCCACCATGCCCTCCAGCGCGGCCAGCTCCACGTCGCGCCAGCGGCGCAGACGGGCCACGTCGGTCCAGAGGGAAGACATCTCCTTGCGGCTGTAACGCGGAATCACTCGAAGACCCTCACGGGGAAGTCCCGCTTCGCCGCGAACCGGAGCAGCTCCAGCACCACCTCCCTGGAGCCTCCCAGCTTGCCGGCGGCGGAGAGATTGACGGCCAGGTCCATTCCCTCGGGCTGCGAGACAGCCAGCGCCCCAGGGTCGACCTTCTCATGGATGATGCGGTTGGCCAGCCGTCCCGCCTGCTGCCCGATGGCGGTGGGGCTGGGAGCGAGGGCCAGCGTGGCGCCCTCCTTCACCTGGCTGGGGGTGAGGCCCACCAGCGGCAGGCGTTGAGCGGTGGCGAAGGCGATGAGCTCCTGGACGACGGCGGCGTTGCCCACCGTCTTGTCGGCCACCATCAGTAGCGCGTCCACCTTCTCCTTCGAGCCGGCGAGCACCTTGTCCGCCTTGGTCTGCGCGTCCGCCTCGAGCGGCACGATGGAGAGGCCCAGCGGACCCGCGGCCGCTTGCGCCGCTTCCACCAGCCCGGCGGAGAAGCGCGGGTCATGCAGGATGCCCACCCGCTTCGCCGAGGGCGCCAGGGACTTGAGGGCGGCGAGCTCGGGGCGGAAGTCGCTGGTGAGCGCGATGCCGGTGATGTTGGGGCCCTCCAGGCCGTACTTCTCGTAGTAGGGCACCATGGCGAAGAGGACGGGCACCTGCGTGCCCAAGGTGCGGCGCGCGGTGTTGGCCGCCAGCGGACCAATGGCCAGCACCAGCGCCGGCTTCTGCGTGGCGATGCGCTGGAAGGCCCGGGTGGCGGCCTGGGCGCTGTCCTCCAGCGTCACCTCCACCACCTCGGCGCGCACCTCGGCGCTGAAGCCGGCCACCACCGCCGCGTAGGGCGCGAGCCCGGCCGACTTCACCACCACCACCCGAGGCCGCGCCTGCTCCGAGGCGGCCACCAGCGGCGCCCACAGCACCAGCAGCGCGAGCCACCCCCACCGTCTCATGGCTTGGCCCCCTGCGAGGACGAGGGAGCCGCGGGCGCCGGCTGGGAGCCGTGACGGATCTTCAACAGCAGCCAGTACCCTCCGGCCGCGCCCAGGCCGAGCCCCGCGAGCGTCAGCAGCACCAGCGCCACCGTGGAGGAACGGGCACGAGGTGCCGGCGCCACGGGCGCGCTCCGGGGAGCCACCCGGGCGGGAGCCTCGGGCCGGGGCTCGGCACGGGCGGCGGGCGCCGGGGGAGCCGGTGCCGGGCGCGGCCTGGCGGCGGGAGCGGGCGCTGGCGCGGGCTTGGGAGAGCGCCCCATCATCACCGCCAGCGTCGCCGAATCGAGCGGCTGGGTGGCATCCAGCGGGCGGGCGTCCTCCTGGGCCTTCGAGGCGAGCCGCTGCTCGATGCTCGTGGAAGACAGAATCTCGGTGGGCCCGGAGTCCACGCGGGGCACCTCGAGCGTGGGCGTGCTCGACACGGGAACCTCCTGGACGGTGGCCTTGGGGACTTCCTGCTGGGTGGGGCCGCCGCCCACGACGGGCACCTGGATCGTCGGTGCCGCCAGGGCCGGCAGCTCGGCGGTGGGCACGGGCGGGGGCAGCATGTCATCGCCCAGGGGCGAGGCCGTGGCCAGCTCGGCCGTGAGGCTGAAGGGCACCGGCTTGGGGCGTGGACGGGCAGCCCCCGCAGAATGCGCCCCCGCCACGGGCTTCGCCGAACCCGGTGGCCTCGGACGCGCCAGGGCGGCGGAGAACTCCGCGAGGAACTCGTTCGCCGTCTTCGGCCGCGCGAGCGGATTGGCGTTGACGGTCCGCCGGTAGAGGGACTCCACGCCGGGCGGCAGCTCGGGATCGTGCGCCTGCAGCTCCGGCACCTCGCCCTCCTCGGGCGTCTGGCCGGTGAGCAGCTCGCCCAGGATGACGCCGAGCGAGTAGAGGTCCATCCGCGTGTCCAGCTCGCCGCCCTCGGCGTACTCGGGGGCCACGTAGCTCGCGACGCGCCAGACCTTCTGGGCCTGGAGGAAGGGCAGCCGGGGAATGCCGAGCGCCAGCCCGTAGTCCGTCACCTTCAGCATGTCCGGCAGGACGATGATGTTCTCGGGTTTGAGGTCCGAGTGCGGCCCGTATTTGTGGGCGGCATTCAGCGCCTCGACGAGCTGCGCCAGGAGGGGCTCCACCTCCTTGGCGGTGAAGCGCTGCCCCTGCGCCGCGCGCTGCTCCATCATCCGCCGCAGCGTCATGCCCTCGAGCAGTTGCGTGGTGAAGTAGGGCCGGTTGCGCTCCTCGCCCTCCTCGTAGACGCGCACATGGTGGGGGTGGGAGAGCTTCTTGCCCTGGCGCAGCGCCAGGGAGAACTGGGTGCGCTCCTCGGGCATCTGCACCAGGCGGGGGTTGATGACCTTGAGCGCGACCTCGACGTCCATCTCCTGGTCGAGCGCGCGGAAGACGTGGCCGACGGGGCCGGGGCCGAGCACCTCGCGGATGGCGTAGCGCTTGGCGAAGACGTCGCCGGGCTTGTAGGGAGCCTCCACGCTCCCCCCACGACGGCGCGAGCCGCCCCCGGCCGCCGCGCCCGTGAGCTTCAGCCCACAGGTGGCGCAGGATTCACTGTTGTCGGGGACTTGGCTGCCGCAGCGGTAGCAGAGCAAAGCGGTCGGACTCCCGGAGGTGGGGGGCTATGACGGGGCCTCCAGAAGGCACCCACGGAGGGTCTTAACCCGCCGCACCTACATGGGGCAAGAAACGCCGGGTCAGCGGCCCGTCGATCCAAAGCCCCCCTCTCCCCGCTCGGTGGCGTCAAGCACCTCCACCTCGCCCCACCCGGCGGGGGACACCGGCGCCACCACCAACTGAGCGATCCGATCCCCGCGCTTGAGGGTGAAGGGCTCGCGGGAGAGGTTGACAAGGAGGACCTTCACCTCCCCTCGGTAGTCCGCGTCCACGGTACCGGGGGAGATCAGCAGGGTGATGCCGTGCCGCAGTGCCAGCCCCGAGCGGGGCCTCACCTGGGCCTCGTAACCCGGAGGCAGCGCCAGGGCGAGTCCGGTGGGAACCGCCACGCGATCAAGAGGCTCAAGTGTCAGCTCTCCTTCGATGTCCGCCCTTAGGTCCATTCCGGAGGCAAGTGCCGTCTCATAGCGCGGCAGAGGCAGCGGCTCCGGGTGGGCTCGCACCCGGCGCACCATCACCGTGATAGAGGAGGTCATGCTCGACTCTGTAACATAACCCAATGAGAGCGCGATCTTTTGACCCGGCCCTCCGGCTGCAGCAGAGCGGGTACTGCCCGAATCAATTCAGTGCACCCCTTGCGCTGGCAACGAGAGCACCTCACAGGTCGCATCGACCGCGCCACACACATCACTCAGCACGTCACCTCCGCCCCGATTTATTGACGGGTGTCTTTCGCGCACAATAGGCTCCCAGGCTTCGGAATCCGCATACTCAGAGCGTCCCGTGCGCAGCATGGAACAAGACAGGCGCAGAGATTTCCGCAGGACGTCATCATGGTTCTGACTCATCAAGAAATAACGCAGTTGGTCAAAGATAAATCAATTTCCCGTCCGAATTCCGAACCGGTTCTCGACTCCATTTCCGTCACCCTCCACCTGGGGAATCAATTTGCGCACTACCAGGCCTCGCCAACAGAGCCTTTTGTCCCGCCCATGGAGATGCCACTATCCAGGGTCACGCTCGATCGGCCCGAGGATGGCTATGTGCTGCAACCCAACGGAACGGTGCTGGCTTCATCGGAAGAGATCATCACCATGCCTCTGAACCTGATGGGGCTCATGCAGACCCGGAGCAGCCTTGCCCGGGGCTTCCTCATGGCACACCCATGCGCGGGGCACATCGAGCCGGGCTACAAAGGCGTCGTGACGTTCGAGTTGGTGAACTTCAGCAATTTTCATTACAAACTGATTCCCGGCATGCCCATTGCCAAACTCTTCTTCATGAAGTTGGCAGCTGAAGCCACACTTGGCTATCAGGGAAGATACCAGAACTCCACAGGCCCAATGGGGATGAAGAGCAGATAATCACTCCTCCTATTCCCTGACAGCGACACCACCTATCGGGTCCCCGGCAATCAATCGGTAAGCCACAAACAATGAGCGTCATCCCTTTCATATTAGATGGACTGACCCCCACCGTTGTCTGTACCGAAGACGACTTCAACAAGCATGGACACAGGAATGGGGAAGCCATCCTCATAGAAGGTATTGACAAAAACCAGATCTCAATCTTCAAGCCCAAGGGCTTAAAATCCGAGGATTCTGAATCCGAAGATTCTGAATCCGAAGATGTAAAAGCCAAGGAGTTGAAAGCCAAGAACGCACAGGAGGCCAACACGAGTTATGACCTGACGGTAGGGGATCAATATTTGAACCTGTCAGACAACTCACTGTCTGGCATAGACGATAAGCACCCCATACATCTCAAACCTGGCGAAGCTGTCATCATCAGAACGGCGGAGTTCGTCCATTTCCCCGTCACACGATTTGGCAACATCCTACCCAAAGTGACCATGCTGCATCAGGGACTCTCCAACACTTCATCAAAGGTCGACCCCGGCTACAAAGGACACTTATCAATAACTGTGTTCAACCTGGGCAAAAGAACGGTCGAAATCACACATAAGCAGCCGTTCTGTACGCTTTACGTACTTGACGTACATAACGCCAAGGAAGATGCCAAGCCCTATAGCAAGATCTCAAAAGGGCTGCCCGCCTTCCCTCCAAAGGAAGATCTCAAGACCAGAGTCCTATCCTTTCTGAGTAAATACAACTGGGTCATCACACTTGCCATTGCTACTGCCGCTCTCATCGTAAGTTTCTTCAAAGATTGATGAGCCGTCAGGGCAAATCAAGGCCAATTCAAACGGCTGGGGGCACCGCGTCCTTCGTCCGCACTCCTCCTGTTCAACAGCCCTCCTGGCCCAAGGGGAAGCCCGCTGCGGCTCCAAACAGCCCATTCTTCTGAGAATCGAATCACCCGCTCACTTCAGCGCTCCGTCCCGTTCGCCACGGGAGTCGGCCTGGCACGGAAGCGCAGCGGGTCCACGGGCTGCGCGGACAGCTCGAGCTGGTAGTGCAAGTGGGGCCCGGTGGAGCGGCCGGTGTTGCCCGAGCGGGCGATGAGCTCGCCGCGCGTCACGCGCTGCCCCGGCCGGACCAGCAGCTCCGAGTTGTGGCAGTAGGCCGTCGTCACGCCACGGCCATGGTCGAGGATGAGCACCCGGCCATTCACGCCGTCCTCGCTCGCGCGGCGCACGGTGCCGTCGGACACCGCGCGCACCTCGGTGCCCACGCGCACGGAGAGGTCCACGCCGGTGTGCAGCTTGCGCGTGCCCAGCACGGGGTGGAGGCGGTAGCCGAAGGGGCTCGTCACCGGGGTGTGCTCCGGCACGGGCCACGCGAGACCGAAGGCCGTGGCCAGTGCGAGCGCCTGGGCGGCGGCCACGGTGGCGTCCTCGTAGCCGGGGGGCAGCTGCTTCGAGAGCCGCTCCAGGCTCGGGGTACCGCCCTCGGCCGCCACGCGTGCGACGGCATAGCGGGCCGGGGCGCGGCCGGCGAAGACGGCGGTGAGACGGGACTCCTCGTAGGGGAAGGCGCTGGCCAGGGACTCGTGCAGCCTGCGGGCGGCGGCGGGACCGCGCGTCTCGTCGAGCAGGGACTCGGAGGGGATGCCCAGCTCCGCGGCGAGCGCGAAGGCGGGAGCCCGGGCCACGGGCGAGAGGCCCTTGAGCGCCAGGTGGGTGCCGTACGCGAGCGCCTCCCCGTCGGTGAAGGGCCGGAGGGGTGGCGCCACGGGGGCGAGCGCGGGCGCGGACACGCCGGAGCCACTGACGCCGTCGTAGTAGGCAAGCAACGGCCGGGCGGTGCTCTGGCCACCGAAGACCCAGGCCGAGGTGCGCCGCACCAGCGCTCCCGCGGGCGTGTGGTGCCAGGCGCACCAGAGGCAGAGGACAGCCAGGGAGAAGTCGAGCAACCCTCGGACGTGGCGTGGGAACACGGGGCGTCCTCCTCAGCGCACGAAGGACCACAGGGGCGAGGCATCGAGCGCGGCGGCGAGCGCGAGGGGCGCCACCAGGGCGGAGCCAGGCAGCCCGTAGGCGAAGGCCCGTGCGAATCCACGCGCATGCAGCTCGGAGGCGGCGTCGGCGTGCTGGAGGTTGCGCAGCACCGCGCGCCAGCCCAGCCTCCACAGGAGTCCTCCCAACGCCGCGAGCGCGAGGCCCCGGGCCGCCACATCCGCCGCACCCTCCCCGAGCAGCTCGCGCCACGAGAGGTACACCGAGCCCTGGACGAGCCGCGCCACGGTACAGGCACCGGCCACGGCCACGAGCGCGGTGGCCAGCGGGCGGATCCACCGCATGGAGGTGGGCTTGCGCAGGCAGCGCGACAGCATCGCGCGCCACGCGTTGCGCTGCGGGAGCGAGGCGGTGGACCGGACGGGAGACGGCGTCTCCTCGCGGTAGCCGAGCGCGGGCAGCGCGAGCACCAGGTCCGCCGTCAGCTCCCAGGCCAGGGCGAGGGCTCGCGCGAGCGTGGTGCGCCGCTCCAGGGAGAGCAGGTCCACGAGGGGCGCGGTGAGGGAGTAGCGGCCCACGAGGCGGTCGAACGCGGCATCGGCCAGGTCCACGACGGCCAGGAGCCGGTCATCGAGGGTATCGGCCGCGGCGTGGACGCCCACGGCGATGAGCGCCAGCAGGCCGAGTGGCATGAAGGCCCACCGGAAGTGGCCGAGGAAACGCGAGAGCGCGGAGAAAGGCCCTGGGGACACGCGAGGCTCCGGAGGTGGACTCGCCCATCAACGCACGAGCCGGCCAGGGGATTTTTCCCGCCTGGAGCCCGCAAAGGAAGAAGCCCTCCCCCGCCGGAGCGGAGAGAGGGCTTCGAGTCACCCTCTCCCAGCGGGAGAGGGGAGTTCCTCATCAGGCCTTGGCGCCGGGCTGGGTGGCCTCGGGCTGGGCGGTGTCCGCGGGAGCGGGGGCGGTGCCCTGCTGCGTCGCGGCGCGCTCGGCCATGGCCTCCTTGCGCGACAGACGGATCTTGCCCGTCTTGTCGATGCTGATGACCTTCACCAGCACCTCATCGCCCTCGTTGAGCACGTCCGACACGCTCTTCACGCGCTTGTCCGACAGCTCGGAGATGTGGATGAGGCCGTCGGTGCCCGGGAACAGCTCCACGAAGGCGCCGAACTCGGCGATCTTCCGCACCGTGCCCGTGTAGATCTTCCCGATCTCCGCCTCGCGCGTGAGCGCCTGGATCATCGCGATGGCCGACTTCACCGAGTCCACGTTCGAGCTGGCGATGTCCACGCGGCCCGAGTCGTCGATGTTGATGACGGCACCCGTGCGGGCGATGATGTCCTTGATCACCTTGCCGCCCGGCCCGATGACGTTCTTGATGAACTCGGGGCGGATCTGGATGGTCGTAATCCGCGGCGCGTAGGAGCTGATCTCCTTGCGCGGCTCGGCCATCGTCTTGAGCATCTCGCCCAGGATGTGCAGACGGCCCTGACGCGCCTGCTCCAGCGCGCGGCTCATGATCTCCGTGGTCAGCCCGGTGATCTTGATGTCCATCTGGATGGACGTAATGCCCTTCGAGGTGCCGCACACCTTGAAGTCCATGTCGCCCAGGTGGTCCTCGTCACCGAGGATGTCCGAGAGGATGGCGACCTGATCGCCCTCCTTCACCAGGCCCATGGCGATGCCGGCCACGGGGGCCTTGATGGGCACGCCCGCGTCCATCAGCGCCAGCGTGCCACCGCACACCGAGGCCATGGACGACGAGCCGTTGGACTCGAGGATGTCCGACACGAGCCGCACCGTGTACGGGAACTTCTCGCTCGGGGGCAGCATGTTGCGCAGCGCGCGCTCGGCCAGGGCGCCATGGCCCACCTCGCGACGGCCGGGGCCGCGCAGGGGCTTGGTCTCGTTCACGCTGAACGGCGGGAAGTTGTAGTGCAGCATGAACCGCTTGAAGGACATGCCGCCGAGCAGCTCCAGCCGCTGCTCGTCCTCGGCGGTGCCCAGCGTGGCCACCACCAGCGCCTGCGTCTCGCCGCGGGTGAAGAGCGCGCTGCCGTGGGTGCGCGGGAGCACGCCCACCTCGTTGGTGATGTCACGCACCTTGTCGTGCCCGCGGCCGCCGATGCGGCCACCGTTCACCGTCAGCGTGCGCATGTGCTCGTACTTCAGGTCCTCCACCACCGACTTGGCGTGCTTCTCCACCTGGGAGGTGTAGGCCTCGCCCAGCTGCTCCTTGAGCTTGGCCAGGGCCTCCTTCTTGGCCTTGGAGAGCGCGTCGTAGCGGGCCGCCTTCTCCTTGATGGTGTAGCCCTGGACGATGCCGTCCCAGGCCAGCGCGCGCACCTTGGCCTTCAGGTCCTCGGCCACCGCGGCGATCTTGTCGTAGTTGCGCACCGTCTTGTTCAGCGCGCGCCGCAGCTCGTCCTGCAGATCCAACACCGGCAGTGCCGACTGCTTGCCGAACTCGAGCGCGGCCACCATGTCCGCCTCGCTCACCTCCTCGGCGCCGCCCTCCACCATCACCACCGCCTCACGGCTGACGGCCATGACCAGGTCGATGTCCGACAGCTCGCGCTGCTTGCGCGTGGGGTTGGCGATGAGCTTGCCCTCCACCCGGCCCACGCGGATGCCCGCGATGGGGCCATTGAAGGGGATATCCGACACCCACAGGGCCGCGGAGGCGCCGGTGATGCCGTGGATGTCACCCTCGTGCTCCGGGTCCGCGGAGATGACGCTCGCGATGACCTGGGTCTCGTAGGCGTACCCTTCCGGGAACAGCGGGCGGCAGGAGCGGTCCACGATACGGCTGGCCAGCGTCTCCTTCTCCGTCAGACGCCCCTCGCGCTTGAAGTAGCTGCCGGGGATGCGGCCGGCCGAGTACAGCTTCTCCTGGTACTCCACCGTGAGGGGGAGGAAGTCCACGTCCTTCTTCTCGCGCGCGCTCACCGCGGTGACGAGCAGCATGGTGTCGCCGTAGCGAACCACCACGGAGCCGTCCGCCTGCTTGGCCATGTGGCCGGTCTCGATGGACAGCTCGGTCTCGCCAATCTTGACGCTCTTCTTCAGATGCATATCGGTCTTGCCTCGTACTTCCTGGTGGCCCCGCTGACGCGCGCCCTGCCTTCGGACAAAAGAAAGGTGAGGGCCCACGCGCCTCGGTGCGAGGCCTGTGGGGTGGATGCGGTCGCCGGGCCTGGAACAGGCGGAGACGGGCAACCGCGGCTTGACTGCGGTGGGGGCGCCTCGGAAGCGCCAGAGGGATGCGCCGGAGCTTTGATCCCTGATCGCGCGGGCCGACCCTTCTGCGGGGTCAGCCCGTCCGAACGGAAACCAAAACCTCCATCCACACCACTCTCTTGCTTCCCCCTCGCCCCGTTCTCTTCCTCGAACTGCGTGCTGCGACGTCTCTAACGACTCGGGGCGCTGACGAATGCCAGCGCCCCGATTCATGACCGCAGGCCTACTTGCGGATGCCGAGGCCCTCGATGAGCTTCTTGTAGCGGTTGGCGTCCTTGCTCTTCAGGTAGTCGAGCAGACGGCGACGCTGACCCACCAGCTTCAGCAGACCGCGGCGGGAGTGGTGGTCCTTCTTGTGCGTCTTGAAGTGCTCCGTGAGCATGGTGATGCGCTCGGAGAGCAGGGCCACCTGCACCTCGGGGGAGCCGGTATCGCTCTCGTGGGTGCGGTACTTCGCGACAACCTCTGCCTTGCGGTCCTGATGCAGTGCCGACATGTGCTTCCTTCTTCTTCCCGCTCCGGGGGGTGGGTGCTGCGGTCGCCACGGTCCGCGGAGGGGTACAGACCGGGCTTCCTCTACTAACGAATCGGGGGCTTATAAGCACCGCCCGTGCGGGCGGTCAACCTCAAGCGCCCGGGCAACTGCGTGGAAACGGGCCAGTGGACAGTCCAATGCCCCGGGACGGGGGTCTCCCGGACGCTCTCCAGGACTCCAAGGGGTCAGACGAGCACCCGCAGGTAGCGCAGCCGGCCGCGAACCACCTCGGCCACGGCGAGCAGGGCGTCCGCGGGGTCCACCACCCGCACGCGGCCGGGATGGGCGGGCGCCTCCACCGGCACCCCATGGGACACCCGGGCCGCGTCCGCCGCGCTCACCCGCACCGCAGGCAGGTCCGTCAGGGCCTCGGAGACGGGCACCAGCCGCTTGGCGAGGGCCTCGGGCGTCTGGGCCAGCGCGGCCAGGTCCGCCAGGGGCAGAGCCTGGGCCAGGGTGAAGGGACCGCTGTGGGTGCGCCGCAGCCCCTCCAGGTGGGCCCCGCAGCCCAGCGCCCGGCCGATGTCATAGGCGAGCGTGCGCACGAAGAAGCCCTTGGAGCAGCGCACCGACAGGCGCAGCTGGTTGGCGCTGAAGTCGCGCAGCACCAGCTCGTACACGGTGACGTGGCGGCTGGCGCGCTCCACCTCCTCGCCGGCGCGGGCGAGCTCGTACAGCCGCTTCCCGCCCACCTTCACCGCCGAGTACATGGGCGGCACCTGCTCGAAGGAGCCGCGGAAGCGCCCCAGCACCTCCTCCAGCAGCGCCGAGGTGAGGGCGGGCACGGGAGCCTCGGCCACCACCTTGCCCTCGGCGTCCTGGGTGTCCGTCTCCGCGCCCAGACGCACCACGGCGTCATAGGCCTTGTCGCCCTCGGTGATGAAGCCGGCCACCTTGGTCGCCTCGCCCAGGCACAGGGGCAGCACCCCCGTGGCCATGGGATCCAAGGTGCCGGTATGGCCCACCTTCTTCACTCTGAGCAGACCCCGGACCTGCCGCACCACGTCGAACGAGGTGGGCCCCTTGGGCTTATCGATGACCAGGACGCCGTCCATGCTTCTACCAGCCCTCTTTGTCCTTCACCTCGCGCAGCAACCGCTCGATGCGGTCACCCCGCTCCAGCGACTCGTCGAAGGTGAAGAACACCTCTGGCGACACGCGCAGGTTCACCGCCTCGGTGATTTCCCGGCGGATATAACCCTTGGCCGCCTCGAGACCTTTCTCGGTGTCCTTGCGCTCCTGCTCGCTCCCCATCATCGAGTAGTAGACGCGCGCCGTCTTCAGGTCCTGCGACACCTTCACGCCGGTGATGGTGATGAAGCCGATGCGTGGATCCTTCAGCTCGCCCCGGGTGAGCATCCTCCCGAGGGCCGCCTGGATCTCCTGCCCCACACGCTCCGGCCGATTACTGGTGCTCATTTCTTCTCCCAATCCCTCGGATTGCGCAGGCTCCGGGCACGCGCCCGGGCATCGTCCAACGACAGCGGACCCTGCCGGTCCGTGCTGCCCCTGGCCGGCCGCCCGCTCTCCTGCCCCTGGTGCCGGCGCTCCCAATCATCCATGCCCTCGGCCTCGGCCATGGAGCGGTCTCCACGGCCCATGCCGGCGATGAGCTCTTCCAGGTCCGCTTCCGGTCCTGACTCCTCACCGTCCTCCTCGGACTCCTCCGGCTCCTCGTCGTCCCCGTCCCCGGTCCGCTTGGTGGGCATGGGCCGGGCGGGGGTGTAGAGCGTGTCGCCGAAGGCCATGATCTCCGTCTGCCGGGTGAGGAGGGGCGCGACGTACATCTCCTCCACGAAGTGGATGATCTTCTCCATCTGCTCGTCGACGTGGCGGCGCTCGTTGCCCACCACCGCCAGCGCGAGCGTGGCCTTCTGCCAGAGATCCTGATCATCCACTTCCGCCACGGCCACGTTGAACCGGGCCTTCACCCGTTCCGTGACCCGGCGGAGCACCTGCCGCTTGGCCTTGAGGGAACCACTCTCCGGAATCTGCAGGGTCAGACGTGCGACGCAGACGAACATGACACTCAGGACCTCGGCCCGGTGACCTCGCCTGGACGGCGGGCCACCGGGTGCACTCCGGTGGTGAACGACAGCGGCCGGAGAGGTACTAGCTCAGGCTCGGCCGCGTCTCCTCGATCTCATAGGCCTCGATGATGTCGCCGGGCTTGAGATCGCTGTAGTTCTCGATGCCGATACCGCACTCGAAGCCCTGGCCGACTTCCTTCACGTCGTCCTTGAAGCGGCGGAGCGAGGCCATGCGGCCGGAGAACAGCTGCTTGCTGTCGCGCAGCAAGCGGACGTAGGCACCACGCTTCATCATACCGTCGAGCACCGCCGCACCGGCGATGGTCCCCAGCTTCGGCACGTTGAAGGTGCTGCGCACCTCGGCACGGCCCAGCTTGCGCTCGGTGCGGATGGGCTCCAGGAGATCTTCCATGGCCTTGCGGACGCCATCGATGAGCTCGTAGATGATGCTGTAGGTCTGCAGCGTCACTTCCTGAGCCTTGGCAGCCGCCTCGGTGCCGGACTCGGGCTTGACGTTGAAGCCCACCACCAGGCCCTTGGAGGCGGCCGCGCGCATCACGTCGCCCTCGGTCATGGCGCCCACGCCCGAGTGGATGATCTCCACGCGGACCTTCTGGGTGGACATGGACAGCTTCTGGACAGCCTCCTTGACGGCCTCGGCCGAGCCCTGCACGTCCGCCTTGATGACGAGGCGCAGCTCCTTGGCGCCGCCGCCCGCCTTGGTCTTGGCGAACAGCTGCTCGAGCGTCTCGCGGGTGCTGGGCTTGCCCAGCTCCGCCTCGCGGCCCTTCATGGCGCGGTGGGTGGCGATCTCCTTGGCCGCCTTCTCGTCGGCCACCGCGTTGAGGGTGTCACCCGCGGTGGGCACACCCGACAGGCCGATGAGCTCGGCGGAGTAGCCCGGTAGGACTTCCTTCACGGACTCGCCGCGGCTGTTGTTCATGGCGCGAACGCGGCCGAAGTGCGTGCCGGTGACGACGGCATCGCCCACCTTGAGCGTGCCCTCCTGCACCAGCACCGTGGCCACGGGACCGCGGCCCTTCTCCAGCTTGGCCTCGATGATGGCGCCCACCGCCGGACGGCTCGGGTTGCTCGTGAGCTCGAGCACCTCGGCCTGCAGCGCGATGTTCTCCAGCAGCAGATCGATACCCATCTTCTGCTTGGCGGACACCGGCACCATGATGGTCTCACCGCCCCACTCCTCGGGGGTGAGCTCGTAGTTGGCCAGGTCCTTCTTCACGCGGTCCGGGTTGGCGCCCGGCACGTCCATCTTGTTGATGGCGACGACGATGGGCACCTCGGCGGCCTTGGCCTGCTTGATGGACTCGATCGTCTGCGGCATCACGCCGTCGTCGGCGGCCACCACCAGCACCACGATGTCCGTCACGTTGGCGCCGCGGGCGCGCATGGACGTGAAGGCCTCGTGGCCCGGGGTATCCAGGAAGGTGATGTCACCGCGCGACGTCTTCACCGAGTAGGCGCCGATGTGCTGGGTGATGCCACCGGCCTCGCCGGCCGCCACGTTGGCGGCACGGATGGCGTCGAGCAGGCTCGTCTTGCCGTGGTCGACGTGGCCCATGACCGTGACGACCGGCGGACGGTTGCGCTCGTCCTCGGGACGCGCCTCCACCTCGGGCAGGAAGTCCTCGACCTCGAAGCCGGCCTTCTCCACGCGCCAGCCGTAGTCGGTGGCCAGCAGCTCGGTGGTCTCCGGGTCGATGATCTGGTTGGCCGTGGCCATCTTGCCCAGGCCCATCAGCTTCTTGATGAGCTCGTTGGTGCGCACACCCATGCGCTGGCCCAGGTCGGACACGGAGATGCCCTCCTGGATCTTGATGACCTTCTTCTCCTCGGCCATCTGGGTGATCTGCGTCTTGGCGCCCTTCTTGGTGGGCTTCTTCTTCTTGCCGCGGATGGGGATGGTGACGCGTCCCCACACCAGGTCGGAGATCTCCTGCTTGGAGGGACCGCCCTCGCCGCCCGGGCCCCGCTTGGCGCTGCGTCCGCCGGCCTTCTCCTTGTCCTTACCCTTGGAGACGTCGACGAGCTCACGGCCACGGCCGGCGTGGTCCGGGATGACCCTGAACTCACGCTTCTCGCCGATGGCGCTCTTGCCCGGCGCCATGGGGTACTGCTTGCCCGCGCCGCCAGTGGGCGTCACGCGGCGCACCTGGATGAGCGGACGCGAGATGACGACGGCCTGGGTGGCCGTGGGACGCTGCGAACGCGGATCCTGCGTCACCTGCTGGTGGGGCACGCCGCCCACCATCACCTGCTGGCCCGTCGCACCCGGAGCGGCGCCGGGCTGACCACCCGCGGCACCCGGCGTCGAGGGACGCACCGGGCCGGTGGACTGGATGCCGCCGCTGCGCTGGTACTGGCTGGGACCGCCGCGCTGGTACTGGCTGGGACCACCGGGACGACCGCCCTGGCCACCGGGACCACCGGGACCACGGCCCTGACCGCCGGGACCACCGGGACGACCGCCCTGGCCACCGGGACCACCGGGACCACGGCCCTGACCACCGGGACCACCGGGACCACGGCCCTGACCACCGGGACCCCCCGGGGAAGAGGTCCGATGCGGACCGGAAGAGGGATGGGCCGAGGGGGTCCGGACAGTGGGTGGAACCGCCGAAGGCGGGCGGGTAGACAAGCTGGGTGACTCCTTGACGGTGGTGGGCGGCTGCACGACGGCGGCCGGGGGCGGGGTGGCCGCACGGGGCGGCTCCGCGGCCCGCGGCGCCTCGGTGGCGGCCGCGGGGGACGACGGCTGCTGCGTGGCGGGGCGCGAAGGCTCGGCGGCGGCGGCAGGCTGGGCCTCGGCACGGGGTGCCTCGGCGGGAGTGGCCGGCGCCACGGGGGCAGCCGGAGTCTCGGGAACGGAGGGCGTCGCGGCGGCCCGGGGCGCCTCGGCGGCGGGCGGCTGAGCGGCGGCGGCCGGGGTCTCCGGAGCGGCCGGCGGCTGAGCGGCGGCCCGCGGCGCCTCGGCGGCGGGAGCCTCGACAGCCGGCGGCTCGGGAGCACGCGGGGCCTCGGCGGCTGGCGGCTCGGCGGCCCGCGGCGCTTCGGCCGGAGCCTCCTCATAGCCCGTGTCGGACGAGGGAGCGCTCGGGGCCTTGCGGCGCACCACGAACCCCTTCGCCGTCACCGGCGCCGCGGCCTGCTTGGGCTTCCGCTTGTCCAGGATCTTCTGTACGGCAGCGGTGGCCTGATCGTCCTCGAGCGAGGACGAGTGGCTCTTGACGTCGTAGCCGAGCGCGACGAGCTCGGTCACGACCTCTTTGTTGTCGAGCTCGACGCCCTGGTCCTTGAGCTCTTTGGCAATTTCGTGAACGCGCTTCTTCGACATACGTTGCTTGGCCTTTTGCTCCGCCGGCTACCGGGCGCAGCACCCTAATCCAAAAATGTGTGCGAGTGGTGCTAACACCCACTCCCCCCGGCCGCTCCACCCCGAGCCGGGCCTGACTCCAACGCCTGTCCCAGGGCCGACGGATCAACCGCCCCCGCCTTCCCCCGGAAGGCCCTGCCAAAGGCCTTCCGCTTCACCGCCGCGGCCAGGCACCCGGCACCGCAAAGATAAGCCCCCCGCCCGGGGAGCCGCCTCGCCCTGTCCACCACCACCGCGCCCTCAGGGCCCACCACCAACCGGGTGAGCTCCTGCTGAATCCGCCTGGCGCCGCAACCGATGCAGCTTCGCACCGGTCCGGCGTTCGCCGGGAGTTCTTCTTTTCTTCTACTACCGGAACGAGCCTTCAGGCGCATCCCCCCTGCCAGCCCAGCGAGCTTACGACCTTACTCCGACCTTAAGCCACATCCCCCGCCGACTGGGCAGCCGAAGAAGAAGCCCCCCGCTCGGCGTTCAGCTCCGCCCGGAGCTTGGCCTCCTCGACCAGGTAGTTCTCCGCCGCACTCTTGAGCTGGCGGGCCTTCTTGATGCCCACCCCCGGCACATCGCCGAGCTTCGCCAGGTCCTTCTCGTTGGCCAGCTCCTCCACCGTCTTGTAACCGGCGAGGCCCAGCTGTTCGATGGTCTTCTCGCCCATGCCCCTGACGCGGGCCAGACGCTCCGTCTGACTGAGCTCGTCCGGATGGCGGCGCGCCTCGGCCTGGCGGGCCTGCTCGCGCTCCCGCTCCATGCGCGACAGCTCGGCCGCGTCCAGCGACATCTGCTTGCGCGCCTCCTCCTGCATGGCGGGAATCCGGACCGGGTCCATGCCCGGAATCTGCGCCAGCATCTCCGGATTGGCCTCGGCGATGTCCTTGGCCTGACGGAAACCGTGCGCGTAGAGCGTCTCCACCAGCATCTCGTTGACACCCGGAAGGGCGCCCAGCGAACGGTTGGCGAACTCGCGCATCTCGCGCACCCGGCTCTCGCTGTTGATGTCCAGCTTCCAACCCGTCAGCTGTGCCGCCAGGCGGACATTCTGCCCGCGCCGGCCGATGGCCAGCGACAGCTGGTCATCCGGGACGATGAGCTCCATGGCGTGGTTGGCCTCGTCGATGATGACGCGGCTCACCTCGGCCGGGGCCAGGGCGGCGCACACGAAGCGCGCCGGATCCTCGTCGTAGGGCACGATGTCGATCTTCTCGCCGCGCAGCTCCTGCACCACCGCCTGCACGCGGCTGCCCTTCATGCCCACGCACGCGCCCACCGGATCCACGTCCGAGTCGCGGCTGGACACGGCGATCTTCGCGCGCCCACCCGGCTCGCGCGCCGCGGCCTCGATCACCACGATGCCCTCGGCGATCTCCGGCACCTCCATCTCGAAGAGCTTGGTCAGCAGGTTCACGGAGGCGCGGCTGAGGACGATCTGCGGGCCCTTGGACTCGCGCAGCACGTCCAGCACGTAGGCCTGGACGCGATCGCCGGCGCGGTACGTCTCGCGGGGCACCTGCTCGCGCACCGGGAGCACCGCCTCGGCGCGGCCCAGGTCCACGATGATGTTGCCGCGCTCGAAGCGCCGGGCGATGCCGGTGACGATCTCGTTGCGCCGGTCCTTGTACTCGTTGAAGACGTTCTCGCGCTCGGCGTCGCGGGTGCGCTGGAGGATGACCTGCTTGGCCGTCTGGGCCGCGATGCGTCCGAAGCCGCGCCGGAACGTCTTCAGCCGGAGGATGTCCCCGTACTGATCGTCCTGCGCCTTGGCCTCCGCCGCGTCCTCGTCACGGTAGAAGATCTGGAACACGAGCTCGTCGCCCGGCTCCACCTCCATGCCCTTCTTGTGCGCCTCGTCCAGGGAGATCTGGTTCACCGCCTGGATGGGATCGGTGATGGTCTCCACCACGGTGATGGCCTGGAAGAGCTCCACCACGCCCTTCTCCGGGTCGTACTTCGCCTCGAGGTTGCGCTCCTGGCCAAAGTGCTTCTTGGCCGCGGTCGTCATCGCGTCCTCGAGGGTAGCGATGAGCACGCTCCGCTCGATGCCCTTGTCCTTGGCCACCTGGTCCAGGACGAGGTTGAGGTTGATGTTGGGGTTGGCTGGCGTGGGCATCATCTTCTCCAAAGGTTCCACGGGCGCGCCCGCGCGAGGGCGCACCCTGTATGTGGACTGCTAGAACTCGAACTCCAGATTGGCCTTGGCGATGTCCTTGAAGGAGATGCGGAAGTTGCCCGCCCCTTCCACGTCCACGGCGATGGCGTCGGCCGCCACCTCGGTGAGCGTTCCGGTGAAGTTCTTGCGCGGCGGCTCCCCAATGGGCCCGAAGGTCTTCACCTTGATCTTCTGGCCCTTCACCCGCTCGAAATGCACGGGCTTCTTCAGGGGCCTGTTCACGCCGGGGCTGGAGACCTCCAGGTTGTACTCGTGGGGGACGATGTCCTCCACGTCCAGCACCGTGTCCACCGCCCGCGAGACCTGCGAGCACTCGTCCAGGCCCACCCGTCCGCCCGGCTTGTCGATGAACAGGCGCAGGATCCAGCCCTCGCGCTCGCGGAGGAATTCCACCTCGAGGAGCTCCAGCCCCTCGCCCGCAACGATGGGCTCGAGCACCTCCTGTGCCCTTGCCTCCACCGTTTGCTTGATGTTCTCCGCCATAGGCCGCTTCGAAAACTCCGGACTCCAAAAACACAAAAAGCGGGCACGACGGCCCACTTTTCGAAGAACTGCGTCGAAAAATGTCGGCGGCGTCCGTAACACACGCCACCTCGGGGTGTAAAGGATGACGCACCCCTTGTCCTGCCATCCAACAGTCCTCCCAGGGGTAGGGATTCCCGGGGTTTCCATGGACAGGGACCGGTTATAACGCCCCCATGCACCTCATCGCCGCAGCCCAGATGGTGTCCACCGCGGACAAGGCCCACAACCTCGACTCGGCCACCCGGCTCGTCCGGCGTGCGGCCGATTTGGGGGTCCGCCTGGTGGGCCTGCCCGAGAACTTCAGCTGGATGGGCCCAGAAGCCGAGCGACTCGGAGCCGCCGAGACGCTCGAGGGCCCCACCCTCTCGCGCATGGCCGAGCTGGCGCGCGAGCGGAAGGTGACACTGCTGGCCGGCTCCATCCTGGAGACGGGCGCCCCGGGCGGCCGCCTCTACAACACCACGGTGCTCTTCGGGCCGGACGGCGCGCGGCTGGCCGTGTACCGGAAGATCCACCTCTTCGACGTGGACGTGGGCGACGGCACGCCCTACCTCGAGTCCGCGGCGGTGGCCCCGGGCACCCAGGTGGTGGTGGCGGACACGGAGGCGGGCCGGCTGGGCCTCTCCATCTGCTACGACCTGCGCTTCCCCGAGCTGTACCGCCGCCTGGCCAAGGATGGCGCCACCCTGCTCGCCGTGCCGGCGGCCTTCACCCTGATGACGGGCAAGGATCACTGGGAGGTGCTGCTGCGCGCGCGCGCCATCGAGAACCAGTGCTACCTCTTCGCCCCGGCCCAGGGCGGGCGGCACTCCCCGCAGCGCGTCACCTGGGGCCACGCCATGGTGGTGGACCCCTGGGGCCTGGTGACGGCCCGGGCCTCCGAGGGCGAGGGACTGGCCGTGGCCCCGGTGGACCCCGAGCTGCTCGCCCGCATCCGGAAGAATCTGCCCTGCCTGCAACATCGACGACTGGACTGAACCAGCCGAGCACTTGTGACCAGGGCACTGGGTGACGGGTCCAATCCCCGGTACACTGGGGACCGGAACCTCTCTCGTGAAAAGTCGCTGGTCCTATATGGTGTTCGTCCTCCTCGGGGCGGTCTCGGTGGGTTGTCCCGCCGATGAGAAGCCCGTGGCCCCGGTGCATGCGCCGGCCGCACCGCCGCCGGTGCGCCGTGCCCAGCTCAAGGGGCTCCAAGGGGATGTGAAGGTCAAACGCGCGGCGGGGGACGAGTGGCTCCCCGCCCAGGAGGGCATGCCCCTCTTCGAGAACGACAAGGTGAGAACCGTGGCAGGCGCGGGAGCGCAGATCGTCTTCGCCAATGGAAGCATCGTGAACCTGGGCGACGACGCGCTGATCGGCATCGCGGAGACGCGGCCGAGGCCCGGGCAGGAGCGCACGGACCTGACGGTTCTCCGCGGCCGCGTGGACGCCGAGATGGAAGATCCGGCACGTCAGTCACTGTCGGTCACCACGCCAGCGGCCACCGTCCGGGCCGGAAGGGAGATCGTGTTCCAATGAAGAGTTCCCTCCTGCTCGCCCTGCTGATGCTGGCGCCCACCGAGGTGGTGGTACGTGATGGAGAGTCGCTCGCCCAGGTGGCCCAGCGCACGCTGGGAGACCGCGGCGGCGCCAGCGAGCTCAAGGCGCTCAATGGTTTGAAGGACGACGCGGTGGCGCCGGGCACGAAGCTGAAGCTGCCGGGGCCCAACCGCGAGCACGCCCAGCGCTCGCTCACGACGGCGCGCAACGCGCTGGCCGCGGCGGACACCCAGGCGGCCCGGCGCGAGGAGGCCGCGGCCAAGCTGAAGGAGGCCGAGGCCTACTTCCAGGGCGCGCGCTACGACGACGCCGCCCAGGCGGCCGATGGGGCGTGGAAGCTGGTGTCGACGACGCAGCCCACCGCCTTCACCGTGGCCGTGGACGACAAGGGCGCCACCACCGTGGAGTCCAGGTCCGGCCAGCCGGTGCGCGTGGAGGCCGAGGGCGTCACCCAGCGGCTCAACGCCGGCGAGAGCCTGCGCGTGGAGAAGGGCCAGCCCCCGCCGCCTCCCCGGGCGCCGCTGGGCGCGCCCCAGCCCACCCAACCCACCCACAAGGCGAAGTTGACCGTGCAGCTCGCCAAGAGCGGACCGAGCCCCGTCACCCTCGCCTGGAAGCCGGTGGAAGGCGCCGAGAGCTACGAGGTGGAGCTGGTGCCCGCGCGCGGCGAGAAGCGCACGCTGCCGGCCTCCGCCCACCAGCTCAAGGTGTCGCTGGCCGCGGGTGCCTACCGCTGGAGCGTGCGCGCGGTGACCCGCGAGTCCCGCTCCGAGGCCTCAGCCGAGCAGCTCTTCGAGGTGGCGGAAGCGCCGGCCAAGTCCATCAACCTGCAGGTGCATCCCACGAATTGGAAGTAGCGCGGGAGGCGCGTCCCCAATGCGGCTCTTCAAGACCATCCTCTTGTTGATGCTGGTGGCCAGCCTCGTGCCCACCGTGATGGTGGGCCTGCTGTCCGTGTCCGACACGCGCGAGCTGCTGGTGCGCGACGCGCAGGAGCTGACGCAGGAGCGCGTCAAGCAGCTCAAGCTGAAGGTGGAGGGCTTCCTCGCCGAGCCCACGCGCGCGGTGATGGGCATGGCGCGCGTGCCCGGCTTCTTCGCCCTGCCGCTGGAGCAGCAGCAGACGTACCTGCGCGCGGTGCTCAACCAGAGCCGCGAGGTGCAGGCCATCACCCTCTTCGGGCCCGACGGCAAGCGGCTGCCGGGCCTGCAGGCCTTCGCCGTCAGTGACGTGCCCCCCACCGCGCTGGCCGAGCACGAGTCGCGCGCCGTGGCCCTGCTGGAGGGACTCGCCGGCCTGCACTACGCGGACGTGGTGTGGCGCCCCACCGGCGAGGCCGTGGTGACGTTCGCCTTCCCCGTGGGCGAGCCCGTCAAGGGCTACATCGCCGCGGACGTGTCGCTGGTGGAGCTGCAGACCATGCTCGCCCAGGAGCGCGTGGGCAGCACCGGCTTCGTCTACCTCGCCGACGCCCAGGGCCATGTGCTCGCCGGCGGCGGCGGACTGGTGGCCGGCCAGGATGTCTCCCAACGGCCCGTGGTGGCGCACCTGCTCAAGGGCGTGGCGCGCACCCCGGACACGGACATCCTCCACGTGGGCAACTTCTCCGAGGGCGACGAGGCCGTCGTCGCCGCCTACGCCACCCTCGCGGACCCCCACTGGGCCATCGTCTCCGAGCAGCCCGTGGCGCTCGCCTACAAGCAGGTGGAGACCATGGAGCGGCGGCTGCTGCTCACCGTGCTGGCCGCCACCGTGGTGGCCCTCGCGCTCGCCGCCTTCTTCTCGCGCAGCGTCACCCGCCCCCTCAAGGGCTTCATCCAGGGCGCCCTCCAGCTGGCCCAGGGCAAGTTCGGCCTCGAGGTCAACGTCCCCCAGAAGAACGAGCTGGGCGAGCTGGCCCGGACGTTCAACTACATGAGCAAGCAGCTGCTCGCGTACGACCACGAGAACCGCGGCCTCTACGAGAGCCTCGAGCAGGGCTACCTGGAAACCATCGTCGCCCTGGCCAACTCCATCGACTCCAAGGACTCCTACACCCGCGGCCACAGCCAGCGCGTGGGCGACGTGGCGGTGGAGATCGGCCGGGAGATGGCCCTCTCCGAGCGCGAGCTCAAGCAGCTGCAGTTCGGCGGCATCCTCCACGACATCGGCAAGATCGGCATCGTCGAGTCCATCCTCTGCAAGCAGTCGCGGCTGACGGACGAGGAGATGACCATCATGCGCGAGCACCCGGCCATCGGCGACAGCATCATCAAGCCCATCAGCTTCCTGCAGGCCATGCGCGCCTGCGTGCGCAGCCACCACGAGCGCTGGGATGGCACCGGCTACCCGGACAAGCTCTCGGGCGAGGACATCCCCCTGCTGGCCCGCATCGTGGCCTGCGCGGACACCTTCGACGCCTGCACCTCCACCCGCCCCTACCAGAAGGCCATGCCCCTGGAGAAGGCGATGGAGATCCTCGAGAACCTCAGCGGCAAGCAGTTGGATCCGGCCGTGGTGTCCGCGCTGCGCCGGGTGCTGGAGAAGAAGGGCGTGCGCGTCGAGGGCCACCGGCTTCCCGTGAAGCTCGCCTCGTGAGGCCCCTTCGGGTTCCCTCCCCCTCCGGCGCGCTGGATGGTAAGCAGGGCCCAGCGATGTTCTGGCCCTGAAAGGGGAACCCCTTGAGTTTCTGGGATCGAATCAAGCCCACCGAGCGCCCCGTCTCCGCCTCCGAGGTGACGCTGTCGCCGGACAACACCCGGTTGAGCCTCCTCTGGGAGGACGGCGTGAAGACGGGCGCCTCCGCGCAGATGCTGCGCCAGCAGTGCCCGTGCGCCGGGTGCGTGGACGAGTGGACCAACAAGCGGACGCTGGACCCGGCCCGGGTGCCCGCGGACGTGCGCATCACCCAGCTGCAGCCGGTGGGCAACTACGCCCTCACCTTCGTCTTCAGCGACGGTCACGGCACCGGCATCTACCCCTGGAAGCTGCTGCGAGAGATCACCCAGGCCCAGGGCTGAGCCCGTGGAGGAACGCGTGAACGAGTCCCGCTACCGTCTGGTGCGTCCGCTGGCCATGGGAGGCATGGCGGAGCTGTTCCTCGGCGTGGCGCGCGGCGCGGAGGGCTTCGAGAAGTCCGTGGCCATCAAGCGCGTGCTGCCCCACCTGGCCAGTGAGCCCACCATCGCGCAGATGTTCCTCGCCGAGGCCCGGCTCGCCACCCACCTGCACCACCAGAACATCGCCAGCGTCTATGACGTGGGCAGCAGCGCGGAAGGGCTCTTCCTGGTGATGGAGCTGGTGGACGGCTGGGACCTGGGCGTGCTGCTGCGCCACGCCCACCGCCGCGGCCAGCGCTTCCCTCCCCACCTGGTGGCCCTCATCGGCTCCCAGGTGCTCGCCGGCCTCGTCCACGCCTACCGCCGCCTGCACAACGGCCGTCCCGTCCTCACCGCCCACCGGGACATCTCCCCCTCCAACATCCTCATCTCCCGCGAGGGCGAGGTGAAGGTGACGGACTTCGGCATCGCCCGCCTCGAGGGCGTGTCCATGGGCACCCAGCCCGGCACCTTCAAGGGGAAGCTCCCCTATGCCGCCCCCGAGACGCTGCGCGGCGAGCCCGCCAACGCCCTGAGCGATCAGTTCGGGCTCGGCATCGTCCTCTACGAGCTGCTCGCCGGACGCCACCCCTTCGGGGATGGCGCGGGGGACCCGATGTCCTTCGCGCTCGCCATCACCCAGCAGGAGCCCGCGCCGCTCACGGATGTGCCCGCGCCGCTGGCCGCCGTGGTGATGCGCGCCATGGCCAAGGCGCCCGAGGCCCGCTTCCCCCGGCCCGAGGACATGGCCGAGGCGCTGGCCCGCTACCTGGCCCAGGCCGGTGAGCCCGCCACCTCCCAGTCCCTGGCCACCTTCATCTCCAGCCTCACCCCGCCCCTCACCCTCGTCGAGCGGGCCCAGGCCTCGGAGTCCACCGACGCGCAACCGGGCTCCATCGAGCCCACCGTCCGCCGCCCCTCCCTGTCCACCCGGGCCGTGAATCCCCCTTCCTTCGAGCTGCAGCCGGTGGAGGAGAACCTGGAGGAGCACGAGGAGGTGCCCGGAGGCGCCGCGCTCAGCATGAGCGGCCGGCTCGTCGTGCCCACCACCCCGGACCCCGCTACGCCCGCGCCTGCTCGCGCCCCGGCTCCGGCCCGCGGCCCCGCCACGCCCCCGGCCGCCGCGGCCCCGCGGACCCGGGAGGCCCGCTGCTCCCGCTGCAACAGGCCCCTCGCCTCGGCCCATGCGCCGTGCGACCACTGCGCCCGGGAGCTGTCCCCGCAGCTGTCCTCGCTCGCCGAGGACGTCTCCTCGTCCCAGGCCTCCGCGTCCGCTCCGCGGCGCTCGGTGCTGGACATGCGGGAAGACGAGCTGGAGCTGGCCGAGCGCGCCCCGAAGAAGGAGACGCATTACGAGCCGCCCAAGGCGCGCTTCCCGTGGGGACGCGTGGCGACCACCGTGGCCACGCTGCTGCTGCTGGGCGGCGCCGCCGTGGTGGGTTACCCCTACCTCCGGCCCGTGGTGACCCGGATGTTCTACTCGGTGGGGCCCAAGAAATCCCTGCCCCTGCTCTCCATCCAGAGCCAGCCCGAGGGCGCCACCGTCACCGTGGACGGCACGGAGCTCGGCGTCACGCCCATGATGCTCGACAACACCTACGCCAGCGGCCAGGACGTCCCCGTGCAGCTGACGCTCAAGGGGCACAAGCCCTGGCGGGGCACCTTCACCGGCGGCCAGCCCGTGGACCTCAACGTCCGCCTCAAGCGCTGAGGCGGGGAAGGCCCACGCTCACTTCACCAGGCGCAGATGGCCTCGACGAGGCCCGGGAGGCGGCTCGTCCGTGGGCCCTTCGGCCTCGACGGGGCTCGGAGCCGACACCGGCACTGGAGCCGGCACGGGCACCGGGGCCGGCGTGGCGGCCGGAGCCGGAACGGGAACCGCCGCGACGGGCTCGGGCGACTCGTCCTCCGGCCGCCCCACCTCGCGCAGCATGGCCCGGGGACGCGGCTCCACCGCCGGCGCCGGCTGCTCCGTCACGTCCTCCGGCACCTTGGACGTCACCATCGTCTGCTGGATGAGCTCGGCCGGCATGTCGTCCGGGTACATCCAGAACTCCTTCGTCAGGTGGCTGGTGATGGCGAAGAGCGCCGACCACGGCACCGCCACCTTGAACCGGCTCCCCGAGAAGCTCAGGGTGCAACGCACGCCCCACTCGCCCACCGTCAGGTCCGGTGGATCGAACCGGTAGGACAGATTGAGGCGCAGGTGGGACTCATTGCGCAGCGAGGTGGGCACGAGGACCCCCGGACGGCGCGCGTCCAGGTGGATCATCACCATGCCCTTGTCGAGTGCGGCCAATAGCCGCGCCTTCTTCTCAGGACCCTTCTTGTCCATCGACGTGCGCTAGCGGGCGAGGGGGGCGTTTCAGCGACGGCGCATCGCCCGGTCCATCTCCCGCTTGGTCTCCCGTTCCTTGATGTCCTGCCGTCGATCCTCGTGCGTCTTGCCCTGGCACAACCCCAGCTCCACCTTCGCCCGGCCGTTCTTGAAATACAGCAGGAGCGGGATGATGGAATAGCCTCGCTCCCGAACCTTCGTGATCCACCGGTCGATTTCCGCGCGGTGCATCAACAGCTTGCGGCCGCGCAGCGGCTCGTGGCTGAAAAAGCTGGAGGGGTTGTAACTGCCGATGTGGGCGTTGAGCAGATAGAGCTCACTGCCCTTGGGCAGCGCGTAGGCGTCCGAGAGGTTGGCCGTCCCGGCCCTCAACGCCTTCACCTCGCTACCCGAGAGCGCGAGGCCGGCCTCGACCTTCTCGTCCACGCTGTAGGCGGCGCGCGCCTTGCGGTTCTCGGCGATGATCTTGATACCGGACTCGCCCGTCCCGCCCTTGCCCTTTCCAGCCGCCATACGCTCGTGTCCCCTAGCCTCCGATGGGCTGGTTGTCGATCAGCCGTGTGGAACCAACGAAGGCCGCCACCAGCAGCCGCGCCGGCTGGCCAGGAGTCACGGCCGGCAGCGGGGTCAGCGAGGTAGCGTCCACCAACTCGACATAATCCTCTCGGAGGCCCGCTGCCTCCAATTCACGGCGCACCGCACCGACCAGGGCCGGCGTCTCGCGCGTCCCGCTCTGGCACAGGGCCCGGGCCGCCGCCAGGCCTCGCGACAGGGCGAGCGCCCGCTGCCTGTCCTCGGGGGACAGGTAGGCATTGCGCGAGCTCATCGCCAGCCCGTCCGGCTCGCGCACGGTGGGCATGCCGATGATTTCAACTCCAAGGTTCAGGTCGCGCTCGAGGGCGCGGATGACCTGGAGCTGCTGGTAGTCCTTCTCGCCGAAGAGGGCGAGCTGGGGCTTGAAGAGGCACAGCAACTTCGTCACCACCGTGGCCACGCCGCGGAAGTGGCCGGGCCGGCGCGCACCGCACAGGCCCTGGCTCACCTGCTCCACGTCCACGTAGGTCTGGTAACCCGGGGGGTACACCTCCTCCGGGACGGGAGCGAAGACGGCCTCCACTCCGGCGCTGGCGCATTTGGCCAGGTCCCCCTCCATGTCCCGCGGATAGCGCGACAGGTCCTCCTTGGGACCGAACTGGGTGGGGTTGACGAAGATGGAGGCCGCGACGGCGTCGGCGCGCCGGCGTCCCTCGTGCATCAGCGAGACGTGGCCCTCGTGCAGGAAGCCCATGGTGGGCACCAGCGCCAGGCGGCGGCCCGAGCGGCGAAGGGAATCCGCCCAGGCGGCGGTCTCGGCAACGGTACGAAGGACGAGCGGGGCCATGGGCTAGACCGGAGCTCCGTAGACGGGGCCCACCTTGTCGGTGCCCTCGGCGGACCCGTCCGTGGGCTCCGGCGTGGAGGCCACGAGGCGGATGGGCTTGGACTTGAAGGAGTGCTCCTCGTCCGGGAAGGTGCCCGCGCGGACCTCGGAGAAGTAGGCGCCCGCGGCCTCCGTCATGGAGCCGTACAGGTTGGCGTAGCGCTTGACGAACTTGGGCTTGAAGTCCGGGTTCATCCCCAGCAGGTCGTAACAGACGAGCACCTGGCCGTCGCAGTACTTGCCCGCGCCAATGCCGATGGTGGGGATGGAGAGCCGCTGCGTCACCTGACGCGCCAGCTCCAGCGGCACGCCCTCGAGCACCAGCGAGAAGCAGCCGGCGCGCTCCAGCGCGATGGCGTCCTCGAGAATCTTGCGCGCGGCGTCCTCGTCGCGGCCCTGCACCACGTAGCCGCCCATCTTGTGCACCGACTGCGGCGTGAGGCCCAGGTGGCCCATGACGGGGATGCTGGCACGGGTCAGGGCGGAGATGACGTCGGCGAACTCGGCGCCGCCCTCCAGCTTCACCGCGCCCACCCGGCCTTCCGCCACCAGACGGCCCGCGTTGCGCACCGCCTCCTCCACCGACACCTGGTAGCTCATGAAGGGCATGTCGCCCACCACGAGTGCCCGCTTCGTCCCGCGGACGACGGCGGCGGAGTGGTACACCATCTGGTCCATCGTGACCGGGAGCGTCGAGTCATGGCCCTGCACGACCATGCCGAGGGAGTCTCCCACGAGCAGCACGTCCGCTCCGGCTTCATCGAAGACGCGGGCGAAGGTGGCGTCGTAGGCCGTGACCATGCAGATCTTCTGGCCGCTCTGCTTCTGGCGCTTCAGCGTGTGGATGGTGACCTTGTCCTTCACGGTTCACCTCCTTCTGAGGGTAGGGGTTCAACGTCCTGCCGTGCATGCATGGACGCCTCTCGCCGTCCCCGAGGGGATCGCCGGAAGCGGCCATCGGTGACACTCTAACGCCCTTGGGAGCGCCGCGGGGGCTTCTCTTGAGGGCGGGCAGGCAGCCGAGCCCCACCTACAGCCGTTTGCCGCTGTTCGGATGGTAGTGGTGGGTGCCCTGGCGCGCCCGGTCGATGGCGCCCATCAGCCCCTTGAGGTCGCTCTCGTTGTGGACGAAGTCGATGTCCGAGGTGTCCACCACCAACAGCGGCGTCTCCGTGTAGCGGGAGAAGAACTCGTTGTAGGCGTGGACGAGCTCCTCCAGGTAGCCGGCGTCGAACTGGCGCTCGAAATCGCGGCCGCGCTTCTTGATGCGGTGGAGCAGCACGTCCAGGCGGGCCTGCAGGAAGATGACCAGGTCCGGCCGCGTCACCCGGGGCGTGAGGGCCTCGAAGACGCGCTCGTAGAGCGACAGCTCGTGCGAGTCCAGCGTCAGGCACGCGAAGATGCGGTCCTTGGCGAACAGGTAGTCGCTCACCGTCACCGAGTTGAACAAGTCGGGCTGGAACAGCTCCTGCTGCTGCTGGAAGCGCGAGAGCAGGAAGAAGATCTGCGTCTGGAAGGCGTACTTCTGCCGGTCCTCGTAGAAGTGGGCGAGGAAGGGATTCTCCTCGTATTTCTCGAAGACGCGCCGGGCGCCGAAACGCTCGGCGACGAAGTTGGAGAGACTCGTCTTACCGACGCCGATGGGCCCCTCGACCACGATGTAGCGGTTGTCCATCCGCTTCGAGACCTCCGACTGCACGAGACGCGCTCCGGCCTGGGAAACCCGGCCGGAACGGGGCGCGGAATAGAGCACGGGAGTGACGGCCGGGCAATGTTCGCGCACCCGTCCGGCTCGCCACGCTTGACGGGCCGATGAGCGTCCACTACCAGGGACGCACGCGCGGTGCGGGAGAGGCGGACGCGCGGGGACCGAGGGAGATGAATCGACGGCAGCGGGCGAAGACGGTCATCGAGCTGGAGCCACGCCGGGCCACGTCCACCGAGACGGCCCGGACTCCCACGAAGGCGCTGGAGCCCGACCCGCTCTACGGCGTGGCCCTCCTCAAGACGGCCCTGGAGCTCAAGCGGCGCAAGGACGGCACCCCGGAGGAGATTTTGCGCGGCGTGCTGGCGCGCATGCGGCTGTCCGAGGACGAGTTCCGCGCGTGGCTGTCGCAACAGGGCGGGCTGGCCAAGGTGCTCGGCGGCGGCAAGCCCTGAGCGCCTAACGCGAGGCCACCCAGGGCTGGAGCGCCGCGTCCACCGCACTGCCGAGTGACTTGCAGAAGGCGTACTCGGTGCGCAGCCGCTCCACGGGTGTGGCCGCCTCGAAGCGCCGCGTCTCGAAGAAGATCGCGTACACCAGCTTGTCGCCCACCTTCGAGCGGATGCCGAGGTACTCGCCCTGCACGTCCATCTGCGGCAGCAGCATGCGCTCCAGCGAGCGGTAGACGCGGGCCATGTCCTGGGTGGCCCCCACGAAGGTCTTCTCGTCGAGGATCGGGATGGGGCTCGGGTCACCCCAACGCAGCAGCAGCACCCCATCGGGGCGGGCGAACACCGCGTACACCACGCCGAAGCGGTTGAGCACCGGCTCCAGCTCCTCCAGTGGCAGGGGCGTCATCAATCCTCTCCGGGCCGCTCCTTTCGTTAACACCAGAGCGGGCCGGACGCCAAATTGGTGCTACCGCGCCACCGGCCCCAGCGCGCGCTCGATGGCGGCGAACTCCTCGGACGAGAGCGTCTCCGCACGCCGGGTCGGATCAATGCCCGCCGTCGCCAGCGCCTGCTGCAGCTGCTCCACCGAGCCCAGCGACTTGTCCGACTTGAGCGAGTTGATGAGCGTCTTGCGGCGCTGGGCGAACCCCGCCTTCACCAGGCGGATGAAGCGCGCCCCGTCCACCACCGGCGCCAGCGGCGCGGGACGGCGGATCAGCCGCAGCACCGCCGAGTCCACCTTCGGCGGCGGATGGAAGCGGTGCGCGTCGATGTCGAAGAGGTTCTCCGAGGTGAAGTAGAGGCCCAGGATGGCGGTGAGCAGGCCGTAGTCGCGCCCACCCGGCTCGGCCGCGAGCCGGTCCACCACTTCCTTCTGCAGGGTGAAGACGGCGCGCGTCACGTGGTCGCGCTGCTCCAGCACCTGGAAGAGAATGGAGCTCGTCAGGTGGTACGGGAGGTTGCCCGCGACCTTCACCTCGGGCACGCCCGCCACCTTGGAGAAGTCCACCGTGGCCGCGTTGCCATCCACCACGCGCACGCCGGGGATGGCCTCCTTCTCCAGGACGGCGATCATGTCCCGGTCCTTCTCCACCGCGGTGACGCGCGCGCCCGTGGCGGCGAGAAAGCGCGTCAGGTGGCCCAGACCCGGGCCCAGCTCGATGACCGGCTCACCCTCGCGAAGCTCCAGCGCGTCCGCGATGGCCTCCAGGATGTCCGGGTCCCCCAGGAAATTCTGCCCCCAGCTGTGCTTGGCCCTCAGGCCGTGGCGCTGGAGGATGTCACGTGGCGTATCCACTCTCGGCTCCCTTCACCTTCACATGCGCCAGGCCGGGTCCGCGGACAGATTGAAGTCCCCGCGCAGACCCCGGCGCCAGGCCTCGTAACCGGCCACGGCGATCATCGCGCCGTTGTCCGTGCACAGCCGCACCGGCGGCAGGAACAGCTTCAGATTGCGCTCCGCGGCGCGCTCCTGGCTCAACGAGCGCAACCGCGAGTTGGCCGCCACGCCCCCGCACACCACCAGGTTCTTCAACCCCAGCCGGCGCGCGGCGGCCACGAACTTCTTCGACAGCGCGTCCGCCACGGCCTCCTGGAAGGAGGCGCACAGGTCCGCCAGCGCCTGCCCCTCGGGCACGCCGTGCTTGCGCACGTGCTGCGCCACCGCCGTCTTCAAACCGGAGAAGGACCAGTCGAAGTTCTCCGCCCCCGGCAGCGCGCGGGGGAAACGGATGGCCTCGGGGTTCCCCTTCTGCGCGAGCTGATCGATGGGCAGCCCGCCTGGGTACGGCAGGCCAAGGATGCGCGCCGTCTTGTCGTAGGCCTCGCCCGCGGCGTCGTCCCGGGTGCTGCCCACCAGCCGGTAGCGGCCGTAGTCCTGCACCTCGTAGAGGCTGGTGTGGCCGCCGGAGACGACGAGCCCGAGGAACGGAGGCTCCGGCGCGTCCTCCAGCAGGCGGATGGCGAGCAGGTGCCCCTCGAGGTGGTTGGCCCCGACGAAGGGCTTGCCGGTGGCGAGGCTCAGCGACTTGGCCACCTGCACGCCCACCAGGAGCGCGCCGATCAGCCCGGGCCCGGAGGTGACGGCGATGAGGTCCACGTCGTCGAGCGTCTTGTGGGCCCGGGTGAGGGCCTCGTGCAGGACGGGCATGACCTGTACCACGTGGTTGCGGCTGGCGAGCTCCGGCACCACCCCACCCCAGCGCCGGTGGATGTCCACCTGGGTGGAGACGACGTCGGAGAGCACGCGCCGGCCGTCCTCCACGAGGGCGGCGGCGGTCTCATCACAGGAGGTTTCGATTCCGAGTACGAGCAAAGGGCGTCCTCTCTACCAGGAGCCCGCCGCCACGCCTACTGTCCGAGCGACTTGAGCGCGGCGCGCACGTCGTTCGCGTATTGGCCGTTGGGCTCCAACGAGAGATAGCGCTTGTAGGCGTCGATTGCCTTCTTGTCCTGCTGGACCATCTGCCGGCCCATGCCCAGGCACAGCCAGGCGTGGGCGTTGTTGGGCTGGTCCTTCAGCGCGTCCTCCAGCAGCTTGACGGCCTCGCGGTAGTTCGAGTCGCTGCGCACCAGGGAGATCCCCAGGCCCGCCTTGGCCTCGGCCGAGTCCGGCTTGAGGTTGAGCGCCTTGCGGTACGAGAAGGCCGCCGTCTTGTAGCGCCCGGCCGACATGAGCTTCTTCGCCTGGCGCGTCAGGTTCGCGTACTGGGCCTCGGGGCTCAGCTGCTGCGCCGCGGGCTGCTCCGGCTCGTCGTCCTTGCCGTCATCCTCGGCGGCCGGCGTGCCATTCGTGGCCACGGCGGGCTGCTCGGTGCCCTTGGGAGGCGTCCCCGCGTCCGGCACGGCCGTCTGCGCCGCGGTAGCCGGCTGCTCCGGCTGGGCCGGCGTCTCGGGCGGCTTCGTCTCGGGCGGCTTCGTCTCCGGAGCCTTCGCCTCGGGGGCCTTGGTCTCCGGCTCCGGGGCCTTCACCTGCTCGGTGGGCGCGGGCTTCGGCTCCGGCACGGGCGTGGGCTTGTCCGAGCCACCCGACTGCGTGAACACCACCACCGCGGCCACCATGGCGATCGCCACGATGCCTCCGATGATGAGGCCCATCCGGTTCGGCTTCGACGGCTGCTGCGCGCTCTGCACGCCAGCCACCGGCGCCTTGGGCTGCGGGGTCCGGGGAGGCGACACCGGCCGCGGCTTGGGATCCTCCGCGGGCTTGCTGGCCTGCGGCGTGGGCTTCGGCTCGGGCTTGGACGCGACGGGCTCGGAGGGCGCGGGCGTCGGCGCGGGCGTCGGCGCGGGCGCGCCATGGCCCGGGTACGGCGGCAGCGCGAGCTGCTGGGGCTTCTCGGCGGGCTTCTCGGCCGGCGTCTCCGCGGGCTTCTCGACAGCGACGGGCGCGGGCGTGGACGCGGGCGCGGTGACGGCGGGCTTCGAGCCCGATACCAGCGTCACCTCCTCGGCCGGAGTCGCGGGCTCCGGAGGAGGCACCGGCGGCAGCGGATTGGGGGCCACGGCGGCCCCGCCAAAGATGGGACCACGCGACGCGTCCGCCGGGGCCGGAGGTGAAGCCGGAGACGGAGACGCCGAGGGCGTGGAGGCCGGTGCACTGGCGGACGTCGAGGCACGGGGCGCCGGAGACCAGCCCGGACCCCAACCCCCTGCCCCCGCCGAGCCGATGCCATCCACATCCACCCGGCTCCAGTCGAGCAGCAGGCTGCGCCGCTCCAGCTCCTTGGCGCGGTGGGCCGGCGCCGGCTCCACGAGGAACGACGAGCCCTCGGCCGAGCGCGGAGGCGCGATGATGTCCGTCTCGGGGACGTTCGCCTGGCGCTTCCGGGACTCGAAGACGACGACGTTGGCGAGCTGCGGCTGCCGGTCCTCCTCGGACTGGGCCGCGGCCTGCTCGGCAACCAGCGGCTCCGGCTCGGCCATGGGCTCCACCGGCGGCACCACGGGCGGAGCGGGCTGCTCCACCACTGGCGCCACCTCGGCCACGGGCGCCACGGGCACCAGCGTCACCGCGGGGACCACCGGCTCCGGAGCGGGCTCGGCCGGGGCGCTCGGCGCCGGCGCGTTGTGCAGCCACTCCTCGATGCCGGGCTTGCCGCTCTGCACGGGCTCCTGCGAGACGCTGCCCAGCTCGCGGATGAGGCCCTCGAAGTACAGCTTGCTGATGATGCCCAGCGCCGCCAGGTCATCGAAGTCCGAGTCCTCCACCACCCGGCTCAGGCTGCGCTTGCCGTCGAAGAGGCGCAGCAGCCCGTTCACCTCGTCCGGAATCTCCGAGAGCCGGTCGGCCAGCTGGTGGTAGTCGATCTCGAACACCGTCTCCAGCGGCGGCAGCTGCTCGAGCATGCGGCCCCACTCGTCCAGGCGGCGCATGCCCTCCATGAGCAGGCCCTGGGTGGAGACCTCGATGCGCTCGGGCCGGTCGAGCGCGGTGAACTGCACCTCGAACTCGCCCTCGGTGGCGTTGAGCAGCCGGTAGAAGGCGTTCTCGCCCTTGAGCCGCCCCATCTCCGCGTCGATGACGCGGCCTTCCTTGAAGTAGATGGTGGCGACGCGCTCGCCCTTGATGGAGATGTTGCCCGTCTTGCGGCCGATCTCGAACGTCTGGACCAGGTCCACCACGCCCATGTCGGCCAGGTTGCCGGCGAACCCGCCCTTGGTCGTCTCCCGCCGCTCGATCTTCTCCTTGTCCGCCTTCTGGAGGATCATCGTCACGCGGGTGACGATCTCTTTGATGTAGATGGGCTTGGTCAGGTAGTCGTCGCCACCGAGCTCCAGGCCCTTCACCTTCGCCTCGACCGCCTTCTGGTTGGTGAGGAAGACGTAGGGGATGTGCTTGAAGCGCTCGTCCGACTTGAGCGTCTTGCACAGCTCGAAGCCGTCCATCTCCGGCATCTTCGTGTCGGCGAGCACGAGGTCCGGCGGGCTGATCTGCACCTTCTCGAGCGCGTCCTTGCCGTGGATAGCCGTCGTCACGGAGAAGCCGGCCTTCTTCAGGCTGACCTCCATCACACGGAGACTCTTCGGGTCACCATCGACCAGGAGCAGGTGCTGCTTGGCCACGTTCAATTGCCTTTCGCTGCGGGCGCCTCACAGGGCGAACCCGGCGCGGAGAAGAGAGCGGATGATCATGCCCGCTCTCCAGGCATGTCAATGGCGGAGGGGGCAGGGTCCTCGTCTGGCGCCCGGGGAGACGGGCACCCTTCCCGCCCGCATGGGCCCCCCGCCCGGAGCCCGGACAGGCGGGCGGGATTCCGGGGAAAGCCCGGCTCCGTCCCGGTGGATGCGTGGAGGTCCAACCGAGCCGGAGGCGATCAGCCGAACAGGCCGCCCTTCTTGTTGGGAGGAGGCGGATTCTTCTTGCGCATCTCGATGAGGCGCAGCTCCTGGTTGGCCTCGAGGTGCTTGGGGTTGGCGCGCACCGCCTCGCGGAAGTGGCGCTCGGCGCGGGCCATGTCGCCCTCGACGCGGGAGATGACCCCGAGCTGGTAATGGGCCCTATCACAGTTGGGGTCCAGCTTGAGCGCCTCGGCCATCATCTGCTTCGTCTTGGGGATCTCGGCCTTGCGCTGGGGGTCCATGTAGATGGCCCACGCCTTGGCCGCGAGGTACACCGCCTTGGGCTCGGCGTTGTAGGCGCGCTCGAAGTGCTCGACCGCGGCCGCGAAGTCCCGCTTGCGGAAGAAGACCTCCCCCATCTTGAACAGGTCGTTCGGGTCGATGCCCGCGGGCCTGGCCGCCTGCGCCGCGCTCTTGGTGCGCAGGTCCTGGAGGTAGGCCACGCGCTGCGTGTCGTTGTAGAGGACCTCGTAGGAGTCGCGGATGGCCTCGAAGATGGCCGTCATCTTGGGCGCGAGCGCGGAGAGCGCCTGGGGCAGGCGGTCCGGGTGGAAGCGCTTGGCGAGCCCGAGGAACGCGGCCTTCACCTGCTCCTTCTTCACCTCCGGGTCGATGGGGAGGCCCAGCATGGAGAAGTGGTCACGCTTCGCCTGCACGTCCTCGTAGCGGCTCTCGATGAGCTGGGCGAGTTGAGCGAGCTGCTGCTCCTCGGAGCTGAGCGGGGCGGGCGCACCGGGAGCCGGCGCGGGAGCCGCGGGAGCCTCCGGGGCCGGAGCGGGACGGGAACCGAGCTCCATGGCCCGCTGGAGCAAGGCCTGGCGGCGGGCCTTCGCGGCCTCGTCGGAGGGCTCATCCGCCAGGTCATCCTCGCCAAGGGACAGCTCGTCCCACGCATCGGGCACGGTGGCGCTGGCCGGAACCGGGGCGGCCGTGGCCGGAGAAGGCGCGGGCGAGGGAGCCGGAGCAGCGGCCGGAGCAGCCACCTGCTGGGGAACGTCCGTGCGGACGAGGGACTCCAGGTGGGCATCGACCTGCTGGAACGCGGCCTCGAAGGAGGCGTTGATGTCGCCAGGGACCTCGCCGGAGGGGGCGTTGTCGAAGGCTCTGCGCCAGAGGTCATCGTCCCCCGTGGGACGAGCCGCGTCGGGCCCCAGCCGGAGCGGCTGCAGGGAGGCGGCCGCGGGAGCTGGGGCAGCAGGCGCGGGGGCGGCCGCGGGAGCTGGGGCAGCAGGCGCGGGGGCGGCGGCAGGAGCGGGCGCACCGGCGCGGGCCGCGGGCGCACGGAGGCCCGGGGGAACGGGTGCCGCTGGAGCCGGTGCACTGGGAGCGGGTGCCGGCCCCCGTGCGGGAGCCTGCGCGCTGGCGGCGGGCGGACGGAGGCCCGGGGGAACGGGAGCCGGCGCATTGGCCGCGGGCGAACGGAGACCCGGAGGAACAGCGGCCCGAGGAGGCGCGGCGGCGGGCGGCGGGCGCGCGGCCTGAGGAGGCGCGGCGGGGGCGGGAGCCACGGGGACGGGCGCGGCGGGAACAGGCGCGGCCGGGGCGGACACGACGGGGGCCGGCGGCTCGGGGGTCACGAGGTCGCCCCAGTCCAGATCGGCGCTCATCTCGGCCACCGGAACCTGGGGCGAGGGAGCCGCGGTCACGGTGGCCACCGGCACGGGGGCTGGAGCGGGCTCATCGATGAGCCACGGCTCGGGAGCAGTGGTCCCGGCCCGCCGCATGGCCTCCTGCATGTCCTGCATCAGCGCGGCATCGGCCTGCTCGCGCGCGAGGCGGAGAGCGTCCGTGTCCTCCTGAACGGGCAGCTCCGCGCTGGCCTCGGCGGGGGGCGCGTCGAACCACACCTCGGAGGTGGGCGCGACCTCGGAGAGAGAGGCCTCGGACTGGGCACCGGTCCGCATCCCCGCCGCCACCGGGGCAGCGGCTGGGCCCGAGAGATAGCTGACTCCGGGCGGACGCGCGGACATCACGGGCTCGCTCGGCGACCCGGTGAGGATCAGCTCTCCATCCTGCAACTCGGCCGCCTCGGCGATGAAGGCCACGTCCGAGAGTTGGGAGACCTCGCTGACACGCCGCTGCTCGGAGACACGCCGCTGCTCGGCGAGGCGCGCGGCCTCGGCGAGGCGAGCCTCTTCGGCACGCCGGGCCTCTTCTTCCGCCAGAAGCCGGGCTTCCTCGGCGAGACGCGCTTCTTCCTCTGCTCGGAGCCGGGCCTCCTCGGCGAGGCGCGCCTCCTCTTCGGCAGCACGACGCGCCTCCTCGGCGAGACGCGCCTCCTCCGCCAACCGGGCCTCTTCGGCGAGGCGAGCTTCCTCTGCGCGGCGTGCCTCTTCCTCCGCGAGCCGACGAGCCTCTTCCTCGGCACGGCGGGCCTCTTCGGCCAGTCTGGCCTCTTCAGCGAGCCGTGCCTCTTCGGCCAGCCGCGCCTCCTCCGCGAGACGCGCCTCTTCGGCCAGCCGCGCCTCTTCTTCCGCGCGGAGGCGGGCCTCTTCAGCCAGTCGCGCCTCTTCGGCCCGTCGCGCCTCTTCCGCGAGCCGTGCCTCCTCGGCCAGCCGTGCCTCTTCTTCCGCTCGGCGGCGTGCCTCTTCGACGAGTCTGGCCTCTTCCGCCAGCCGTGCCTCTTCGGCGAGTCGTCGCTCCTCGGCAAGACGAGCTTCTTCCGCCAGCCGTGCCTCTTCCGCGCGACGTGCCTCTTCGGCAAGGCGAGCCTCTTCTTCCGCTCGGCGGGCCTCTTCAGCTAGCCGAGCCTCTTCGGCGAGTCGTCGCTCCTCGGCAAGGCGGGCCTCTTCAGCCAGCCGTGCCTCTTCGGCGAGCCGTGCCTCTTCGGCGAGCCGTGCCTCCTCCGCGAGCCGTGCCTCCTCCGCGAGCCGTGCCTCCTCCGCCAGTCGAGCCTCTTCTTCCGCCCGACGGCGTGCCTCTTCGGCGAGTCTGGCCTCTTCCGCCAGCCGAGCCTCTTCGGCGAGTCGTCGCTCCTCAGCAAGGCGAGCTTCTTCCGCCAGCCGCGCTTCTTCGGCGAGTCGAGCCTCTTCCGCGCGACGTGCCTCTTCGGCCAGCCGCGCCTCCTCGACCAACCGAGCCTCTTCCTCCGCTCGGCGGCGAGCCTCTTCAGCAAGGCGAGCTTCTTCCGCCAGCCGTGCCTCTTCGACAAGCCGTGCCTCTTCGACAAGCCGTGCCTCTTCGGCGAGTCGTCGCTCCTCGGCAAGACGAGCTTCTTCCGCCTGACGCCGCGCCTCTTCAGCCAGACGGGCTTCCTCGGCGAGGCGCACCTCTTCGGCCAGTCTCGCCTCTTCGGCCAGTCTCGCCTCTTCGGCCAGTCTCGCCTCTTCGGCCAGCCGCCGCTCCTCAGCGAGCCGTGCCTCTTCGACCAGTCGCGCCTCTTCAGCGAGACGAGCTTCCTCCGCGCGACGCGCCTCTTCGGCGAGGCGGGCCTCCTCCGCCAGCCGCCGCTCCTCGGCGAGGCGTGCCTCTTCGGCGAGGCGAGTTTCCTCGGCGAGGCGCGCCTCTTCGGCCAGCCGCACCTCTTCTTCCGCTCGACGCCGCGCCTCTTCGGCCAGCCGCCGCTCCTCAGCGAGCCGTGCCTCTTCGGCCAGTCGCGCCTCTTCGGCGAGGCGAGCTTCCTCCGCGCGACGTGCCTCTTCGGCGAGGCGGGCCTCCTCCGCCAGCCGCCGCTCCTCGGCGAGGCGTGCCTCTTCGGCGAGGCGAGCTTCCTCGGCGAGGCGCGCCTCTTCGGCGAGGCGAGCTTCCTCGGCGAGGCGCGCCTCTTCGGCTAGCCGCGCCTCTTCTTCCGCTCGACGCCGCGCCTCTTCGGCCAGCCGCCGCTCCTCAGCGAGCCGTGCCTCTTCGGCCAGTCGCGCCTCTTCGGCGAGGCGAGCTTCCTCCGCGCGACGCGCCTCTTCCGCGCGCCGTGCCTCCTCAGCAAGCCGCGCCTCTTCTTCCGCCCGACGCCGTGCCTCCTCGGCCAGCCGCGCCTCTTCCGCGCGCCGTGCCTCCTCGGCCAGCCGTGCCTCTTCCGCACGCCGTGCCTCTTCAGCCAATCGCCGGGCTTCTTCTTCCGCGCGACGCCGAGCCTCCTCCTCGCGCCGGGCCTCCTCTTCGCGCCGGGCCTGCTCGCGGGCCTCCCAGGCCTCGATGGACAGCGACTCGACGAACCCCTCGCGCTCGAGGACGTGGAGCAGCACTTCCTGGGCGGGCTTCAGCCCCTCCAACCGCTGGAAGTCCGCCAGCTTCAGCAGGAGGGCCATCTCCTCCGCGCTGGCCACCCACGGGGCACACGCGCCCGGGTCCTCGCAGCGGTACATGCGGGCCTCGGGGGCCTCGGCTCCCGCGGGCTCGAGGGCGGCGCGCACCACGCGCGTCCCCGGGATGGGGCGGAACATCGCCTCCACCCCACCCTCCTCGAAAGCGGCGCGCTCGGCCAACTGGCTCAACCGCCGCACCTCGGCGAGCACCTGCTGCTCGGCCACCGCGTCCGGCGCCAGCCCGAGCTCCTCCAGCAACTCCTCGTCCGGCGTGCCCGCGCCCTCACGGGCCCACAGCGCATCCAGCAGGTCCGCGCGGAGGCGGCCGGCCTGCATCAGGGCCTGCACGGGCGTCTGGAACCCGAAGCCCAACCGCGTCCCGACCAGGTCACCCCCCTGGAGGAACAGCAGCGCTTCACGCCCACCGGCGTGCAGCGTGAGCCGGCCGGTGGAGCGGGACTTGTGGGCGGAGTACAGCGTCTCGGCGACCTGCGAGGGGGGCATGCGGCCCCCAGTGTAGTCCTTCCGCCCCTCCCCTCAACTCGGCGTGCCTGCCCGCCCGGCCGCCGCGCCGAATTGCACCTGCCGCAGGGCCTCGTAGGCGGCGATTCCCACGGCGGTGGACAGGTTGAGGCTGCGGCGCTCGGGCAGCATGGGGATGGTGACGGCCGTGCCCGAGCCTCCCCCGACGATGTCCGGGGGCAACCCCTGCGTCTCCGAGCCGAAGACGAGGTGGTCTCCCTCCTCGAAGCGGGCGGCATACAGGGATGTAGCGGCGCGGGCGGAGAACAGGAAGCGCCTGGCCGAGGGCCACTCGGCCAGGTAGGCGTCGTAGTCCGGGTAGAGCTTCAGGAAGACCTTGTCCCAGTAGTCCAGCCCGGCGCGCTTGAGGTGCCGGTCATCGATGGAGAAGCCCAGGGGCTCCACGAGGATGAGGCGGCAGCCGGTGACGGCGCACAGCCGGGCGATGTTCCCGGTGTTGGGGGGAATCTGGGGGGAGACGAGGACGAGGTGGAAGGGACGCGCCAGGGGCTGGAGCATTGGGGTAGAAGGCGCTTCATGCGCCTGAAGGTGAACAATGTGACACGGCAGCGGCTGTTGGCGGACCGCGCCGAGCGGGCCGAGTCCTTCGCGGACCGGTTCGTGGGACTGATGGGCCGGAAATCGCTGGCCTTCGGGGAGGGGCTGCACATCGTGCCCTGCAACTCCATCCATACCTTCTTCATGCGCATCCCCATCGACGTGGCCTTCCTCGACCGGGAGGGGATGATCGTCAAGCAGTTCGTGGCCCTGCCTCCCTGGCGGGCGACCTCGGTGTACTTCCAGGCGAAGTCGGTGCTGGAGCTGCCGGCGGGCGCCCTGCAGGCGAGCGGCACCCAGGAGGGCGACCGGCTCGTCTTCGAGCCGGTGGTTTGAACCCCGAATGGGAGTAAACAGACCAGCCATCCGGGCTGCTGGGGTTTTGACCCCCTTCCGGGCGCTTTGTTAACCTGCCCCTCCGTCCACGGCACCCTCCTGGACACGTTGGAGACTCCGCGAGCATGCGCATCGAGGTTGCTGGCTACACCCACGTCGGGATGAAGCGGAACCACAATGAGGACAACTACCTCATTCTGACCGACGAGAACCTGTGCTGTGTCGCCGACGGGATGGGCGGACACTCTTCCGGGGAGATCGCCTCGAAGATCGCCGTGGAGGAGCTGGCCGAGTTCTTCCGGATGACGTCGCGCGACGAGGACGCCACCTGGCCGTTCAAGATGGACAAGGCGCGCAACTACGACGAGAACCGGCTGGCCACCGGCATCAAGCTGGCGAACAAGAGCATCTTCGACAAGGCCAGCGCGGATCAGAAGTACAAGGGCATGGGGACGACGATCGTCTCGGTGCACTTCACCGACTCGGCGGCGTACGTGGGGCACGTGGGAGACAGCCGCGTGTACTTCTTCCGCCAGGGCGTGCTGAGGCAGGTGACCGAGGACCACTCCCTGCTCAACGACTACCTCAAGGCGAAGAAGCTCTCGCCGGAGGAGATCGAGAACTTCCCGCACAAGAACGTCATCGTCCGCGCGCTGGGGATGAAGGAGACGGTGGCGGTGGACGTGGCGAAAGTGGAGGCGCAGCAGGGCGACATCTTCCTGCTGTGCTCGGACGGGCTGTCCGGCATGGTGACGGACCCGCAGATGCAGGAGATTCTGTCGCGGACGAACGAGCTGGAGAAGGCGTGCTCCCAGCTCATCGACATGGCGAACGCCGCGGGCGGCAACGACAACGTCACCTGCGTGCTGGCGCGCTTCCACGGCAACTGAGCGTCACGGGGTGAGGGGGGGGAGCGGCGCTGTATCGCGCCTCTCACCTCTTTCTGGACATCAACGGCCGTCCCCCTGCTATTGCTTTCCGAGTAGCCGGTCCCAGGCGTACACCTGCCCCAGCAGTTCCGACGTACACGCACCGGACACCCGTTCGAAAGCACTTGGGTCGAGCGTGGAGAGGCGCTGGCGCTGGAATGATGGATCGGCCACCACGTTCTGGTGCTTCAGACCACGCGCGAAGGTGAGGACACGGGGCATCTGCCGGAGCATGGCCTCGAGACTCTCCTCCCGGGTTGCCCGTCCCATGCGCTCCGCCGCCGTCTCCAGGCGCGCTCTGACCGGGGCTGCCACCGGGCACCATGCATCCATGGCCCAGTCGCAGGAAGCCCCCATCAACTCGTCCAAGGTGAGCGTGGCATTCGGAGAACTGAAGAGATAGCGCACGGACTGGAGCGGCTCCCAGAAACGCAGCACGGACTGAAGGCGGAGTGCCACGCGCTCGGCGCTCATTGGAGCTGTTCGCCCAATCGCGAAGTACAGCGCGCCCCACGCCGTCTCACGACAGAACGCCTCGTAGAGGTCGTCCACTTCGAACGTATTCGGCCAGTCCAGGGCTTCCCACATACCGCGCTTCACATTGGACACCATGTACAGCCGCCAGGCCGGGCGCTCACGCTGGAAGTCCACGCCCTCGTGCACCACCAGCACCTCTCCGGGGGGCATCTCCGACATCTGCCGGGGAGCGGGAAAGGAGCCGTCCTCGCGATACTGCCCGCCACACCGCAGCCCCTCCTTCCTCGTCTTCTGGTGGACCGAGGAGTAGTCACCATGCAGGAAGGACGGCATTCGCAGGGAAGAGGACTGCCCAGGCGTCATGGAGCGGCTCCTATCAAAGCGGGTCACCGGCGAGGAAGGGGCATACCCGAGGCCGCGGCGGGTACTTGCGCCGGAGGCGCGGCGGGTGGCGGACGTGCTGGAAAGGGGATGACCTGCCCTCCTCCCTGGCTGGGGGGCTGCTTCACCCCAGGCCCCGAGCCCATCCGGCCCTGAATCGCACCCGAGAAGAAGCCCGTCGCGACGTTTCCCAGAACCTCGATGACGATGCCAACGGCCCCGCTGAAGGTGGCGAGCCGTTCGCGTCGACTCACCATCTCCTCCACGGCCTGTCCCACCCAACCCCCATACTGCTGCATCTCCTCATGGGTGAGGACGACCCACTGTCCGTCCTCATACGCCGCCACCTCGGACTCGAAGCGCCGTTGGCTGCGCGTCCATCGGTACTGGATCACTCCGGGCTCGGTGCCCCACCACTCCAAGCGCCAGATGTGGTTCCCCCGCGCAAAGCGGATCAGGACTTCCCCTCGGAAGTCTATTCCCCCCGAGAACAGCATGTCCGGCGCAGCAACCCGATTCAGCGCGGCAAGGTAGGTCCGCACTTCCTGACGGCCTTCCTGGAGGCTCTGGTCATGCCAGGTCTTGATCTCGAAGACATACAGGGCGGTCACGTCAGTGATGTCCGGGCGTAGAGCGCGCTCGTTCGGGAGCAGGCGGGACGTGTCACCCAGCCGCGCGTCTCTGACGATGGAGTAGATGGTGTCGGTGTTGTAGTAGGTCTGACTGCCCGGGTGATTCACGCCGTACATGTAAGCAATCAACCGGTGTGCGGCGTTTCCGAGGAAGAACCGCCAAGGCATCTGCGAATCCGGGTTCCGGCCGGGGACATCGTAGCCCTGGAGAACCGGACCGGAGGGCCCCCCACCCACCGCCGGACTGTCGCTCATCGCCAACAGTTGTTGTTGATGGCGCACCTCCGCGCTCCAGCCCAGGGGCACCTGCCTACCGGGAGCCGTGGCACAACCCGCCACCACCCCAACGAGGAGCAGGACCGCCCAAAGCGGCACGACCCGAGGCACGGATTGGGACCAGATACCGGCATTCACGAGCACCTCCCACTCCGCAGGCTCAGGCTGGAGCAAAGCCGGGAAGCAGTAGATGCCGGGAGCCGTGGGAAGACCACGCCCTCCACGATCAGGTCACGCGAGAAGTCGCAACCGGAGTGATGGGGAGTTTCACGGGGTGAGCGGCGCGGGCACCCGGTGAGCCCCCCAGGCCATCACCTCGACCAGCTCCTCGCCGGGGGCCACCTCGGTCCCCTCCAGGATGGCGCAGCGCTCGAGCCGGGCTCCCGCCCCAACGCGGGCCTGAGCGCCCACCGACACCGAGGCGCCCACGCGCACCCCGTCCGCCAGAGAGCACCCCGCGTCCAGGTGCGCCGGACCCGTCACCTGGGCCCCACCCACCCGGGCGGAGGGATGCGCCCAGTAGTTCCCCTGCGCACGCGGCGCCGAGGCGAACGGTGAGTCCGCGCCCAGGCCCTCCAGCGGCACCTGCCCGGAGAGCACATCGCGCACGGTGGACAGGTAGCGCGAAGGCGTGCCCAGATCGGACCAGTACGAGCGCACCACCTCACCGCGCACGGTGAGGCCGGCCTCCATCATCCGCACGTAGACGTCGCGGTTGATGTCCTCGGGGCCCTCGGGCGTCATGAAGTCGAAGACGCGCGAGGACATGACGTGCACGCCCGTGAAGTGCCAGGGCGAGAGCCCCTCGCCCCCGGGCCCGAACCGGGCGATGCGGCGCACGCGGCGCTCCGCGTCCATCTCCACCGCGGCGTACTTCTCGCTCTCCGGCATGGGCAGCAGCACCATGGTGGCCGCCGCGCCCGAGGCCCGGTGCGCCGCCACCACGGGGCGCAAATCCACCGGGAAGAGGATGTCGCCGTTGAAGACGATGAAGTCATCCCCCGCGAGGAAGTCGCGCAGGCCCCGGATGCCGCCGCCGGTGCCCTGGATGACGGGCTCGTGCACCACGTGCAGCGGCAGGCCGGCCCGCTCGCACTCGGCGCGAGCGGTGGCCGCCATGACGTCCGGCAGGTGGTGGGTGTTGATGCCCACCGCCTTCACCCCGGCGGCCCGCAGCACCGCCAGGTGGTAGCGGAAGAGCGGCTGCCCGAGGAACGGCATCGCCGGCTTGGGCCAGCGCTCGGTGAACGGACGCAGGCGCGTACCCAGCCCCGCGCAGAGGACCATGGCCTTCATGTGCCGCCCCTCCCCTTCCTGTCAGCCCACCTCGGGCACGTACTTCGCAATCAGCTTCCGCAGCTCGCTCAGCTCCGGCCGCAGCTTGAACGCATCGCGCACGTAGCGCAGCGAGGCCGGGATGGACACCAGGAAGCCCGGGTTGCCCTTCACGCGGTTGATGAACTCGAAGCGGCCCGCGTCCTTCAGCTTGCGCTGGATGGTGAGCAAGTCGAAGAAGGCCTTGAAGGACTTGGGCTCGATGCGCTCGCCCGTCACCTCGGCGAAGGTGGCGATGTAGCGGTCGAGCATCGTGTCCACGAAGCCGCGATCCAGCTCCACGTAGCTGTCGCGCAGCAGGGCCACCAGGTCGTACTGGCGCGGGCCCTGGAGGGCGTCCTGGAAGTCGATGACCACCAGCTCACCGTCCTTCATCATGATGTTGCGGCTCTGGTAGTCGCGGTGGGTGAAGCCCCGGGGCGCGGCGGCCAGCTGCTTCGCGATGTCACGGAAGGTGCGGTCCAGCTCGGCGCGCTCGGTGTCGGTGGGCTTCTTGCCGCTCCACACCTCGAGGCCCCACTCGCGGAAGTGGTGGAGCTCCCAGTCGTAGAGGTCCTCGTCGAAGGCGCGGGTGAAGGCGAGGCAGTCCGGGTCGGGCAGGCGCTCGGCCTGGGCGCGCATGCGGGCCAGCAGGTCCACCGCGCGGGTGTAGAGGGCCTGGTTGTTCTTGCCGCCGTCGAGCGCCGCCTCGAAGGTGATGTCGCTGAGGTCCTCCAGCACCATCATCCCCGCCGGCTCGTCGAAGCGCAGGATGCGCGGCACGCGGATGCCCAGCTTCTCCAGGTAACGGTGGACGTTGACGAAGGGCAGCTCCTTGGGGGGCTCGCCCTTGGAGGCCTCCTCGCTCTTCTTCGAGGCATCCAGGGGCATCACCATGACCACCCAGCTCTCGGGGGCCGTCCCCACGCGGTAGTACGAGCGGTTGCTCGCATCACCCTTGAGCTTCTTGATGGGGGCCTGGGACACGGGGCGGCCGATGGCCTTCCCTACCTGGTCGCGCAGCGCGGCCTCGATTTCCATAAGTAGACGCTTCTCCTGGGGTGGTCCGTGAAAGGAGGCGCGGGAGTATGGGAGTGGGGAGCAACGGGGTCAAAGCCCGTGTGCGGGGACATTTCACGAGCGGTCGGGTGCCCGACAGGAGGAACCCGGGGCCCGAGTGGCCGCCTGCTGTCCAGTCCCTGGGTTCGCCGCACCGTGTCGGAAAGCGCGAGGGGCGCGGACGTGTTCCCTTGAAGAGGGGGGCGGGCAGCCGGACGAGGTCGACCGGCACCACCGGGGCAGTTATAAGGGCGCCGGTTTCTCCTTCCCCAAGAGAGCTTCAGATGGAAATCCACGACAACATTCTCTCCGCGATCGGCCACACGCCCCTGGTGAAGCTCCACCGGCTGGTAGGGCCCAACGACGCGACCGTCCTGGTCAAGTGCGAGTTCATGAACCCGGGCGCGTCCATCAAGGATCGCATGGCCCTCTACATCATCGAGAAGGCCGAGAAGGAGGGGAAGCTCAAGCCCGGCGGCACCATCGTGGAGAACACGAGCGGCAACACGGGCATGGGCGTGGCGCTGGCGGCGGCGGTGAAGGGCTACAAGTGCATCTTCACGATGCCGGACAAGATGTCGCTGGAGAAGATCAACCGCCTGAAGGCGATGGGCGCGCAGGTGGTGGTGACGCCGACGAACGTGCCGGCGGAGGATCCGCGCAGCTACTACGAGACGGCCAAGCGCCTGCACCGGGAGACCCCGGGCGCGTTCATGCTCAACCAGTACCACAACCCGGACAACATCGAGGCTCACTACAAGGTGACGGGTCCGGAGATCTACGAGCAGACGGACGGGAAGATCGACTACTTCGTGTCGGGCCTGGGCACGGGCGGCACGATGAGTGGCGCGGGCAAGTTCCTGAAGGAGAAGATTCCGGGCCTGAAGAACGTGGGCGTGGACCCGGAGGGCTCGGTGTACGAGGGCTACTTCAAGACGGGGAAGCTGACCGAGCCGCACGTGTACAAGGTCGAGGGCATCGGCGAGGACATGCTGTGCGGTGCCATGGACTTCAAGGTGGTGGACGACATCCGGCAGGTGGATGACCGCCAGAGCTTCGTGGCGGCGCGGCGGCTGGCGCGCGAGGAGGGCATCTTCGCGGGCGGCTCGGCGGGCGCGGCGGTGCACGTGGCGGTGCAGCTGGCCAAGGAAGTGGGCAAGGGCAAGACGATCGTCGTCATCCTGCCGGACACCGGCATGAGCTACGTCAGCAAGTTCCACTCGGACGAGTGGATGCGCGACAACGGCTTCGCGGAGGAGAAGGGGGCGGGCACGGTGCGCGATCTGCTGAACGGCAAGCGTGCGGTGATCACGGCGAGCAAGGGCCAGCGGGTGGACCAGGTGGTGGAGGCGATGCGCCAGCACGGCATCAGCCAGATGCCGGTGATGAACGAGGACGGGCGTGCGGTGGGGATGATCCACGAGTACGACCTGCTCAACGCGCTGGTGGCGAACAAGGCGAAGTTCGCGGACACGATCGACAGCATCGTGGCGCCGCTGCAGGGCGTGGTGTCGCCGGAGACGAGCCTCAACCGGCTGCGCGAGGTCTTCAACCAGGACAAGGTGGCGGTGGTGAAGGAGGGCGAGAAGGTCCTGGCCATCGTGACGAAGATCGACCTGATCGAGTACATGCACCGCACGGCGGCGTAATGAACACAGCACCCCACTGAGCACAGTCCACTGAGCACAGTCCACTGAGCACAGTCCACTGAGCACAGTCCACTGAGCACAGTTCCCCTCTCCCTCCGGGAGAGGGACGGGGTGAGGGTATCGAGGGCCTCGGGTTCGCCAGAACCTGGGGCCTTCGTGCATGCGGGCCACTGCGGGCCCCGAGCGTCCATTCCCGGCACGAGCCGCGTCATGACGCTTCCGCGCGTCGCGGGTATCGGGCAAAAGGGCCGCATGTCGCTGTTGACCCTGCTGCTGCTCGCGTTGGGACTGGCCATGGATGCCACGGCCGTGTCCATCGCGAGTGCCCTCTCGGCCCCGCGTGTCCGGGCACGAGATGCCCTGCTGCTCGCCTTCCTGTTCGGGCTCTTCCAGGCGCTGATGCCCGTCATCGGCTGGGCGCTGGGCTCGCAGTTCGCGGACACCATCTCCACGTGGGATCACTGGCTGACCTTCGTGCTGCTCGGGGGCATCGGGGCCAAGATGATCTACGAGGCCATCACGCACCATCACGCGGGGGTGCCGGACGAGCCCCCCCCGGAGCGCAACCCGTTCCACCTGGGGACGCTCGCGCTCATGGCGCTGGCCACCAGCATCGACGCGCTCGCCGCGGGCATCACCCTGCCCCTGCTCGAGGTGCGCCTGGTGATGGCGGCGGCCGTCATCGGCGGAGTCACCTTCGCCCTGTGCCTGCTGGGTGTGAGTGTCGGCCGCCGGTTCGGTGAGAAACTCGAGGGCAAGCTCGACATCATCGGAGGGCTCGTCCTCATCGGCATCGGCACCAAGACGCTCATCGAGCACCTGTCCGCCTGAGGGCCGCCGCCCGAAGCACCGAGGCCAGAAGCCGCTGAGCGCTCTCCCGGCCCCGGACTACCACCGCACTCAGCTCACTTCGCCGGCGTCTTCTTCGCCGCGCCCGGGACGGGGAAGCCGCGCTTGCGCATCAGCGCGTCGATGCCGGCGTCCTTGCCGCGGAAGCTCCGGTAGGCCTCGGCCGGGTCCACCGTGTTGCCGACGGAGAAGACGTTCTTGCGCAGGCGCTCGGCCACCGTCCGGTCGTAGGCGCCCTTGCCTTCGGTGAAGGCCTCGAAGGCGTCCGCCGTGAGGGTGTCCGACCAGAGATAGCTGTAGTAGCCCGCCGAGTAGCCGTCCCCCGCGAACACGTGGCTGAACTGCGGCGTGCGGTGCCGCATGACGATCTCCTTCGGCATGCCGAGCGCCCCCAGCGTGTCGCGCTCGAACGCGTCCGGATCGATCTTCTGGCTGCCCGCGAGGTGCAGCTTCATGTCCACCAGCGCGCTCGACAGGTACTCCACCGTGCCGAAGCCCTGGTTGAAGTTGGAGGCCTTCTCGATCTTCGCCACCAGCGCGGGCGGGATGGGCTTGCCCGTCTGGTAGTGCAGCGCGTACGTGTTGAGCACCTCGGGTGTGGAGAGCCAGTGCTCCAGCAGCTGCGAGGGGAACTCCACGTAGTCCCGAGCCACCGCCGTGCCCGAGAGCGTCGGATACGTCACGTTGGAGTTCAGGCCGTGCAGGGCGTGGCCGAACTCGTGGAACAGCGTCTCCGCGTCGCTCCAGCTGATGAGGACGGCCTCGCCCGGCGCGCCCTTCACGAAGTTGGAGTTGTTGGAGACGATGGTGCTGACCTCGCCGTGGTAACGCTCCTGGTTGCGGTAGGCGTTCATCCACGCGCCGGAGCGCTTCCCCTGCCGCGCGTACGGATCGAAGTACCACAGGCCCACGTGCTTGCCGCTGGCCTTGTCCTTCACCTCCCAGACGCGCACATCCGGGTGGTAGACGGGCACGCCGTCCACCGGCGTGAACGAGAAGCCGAACAGCTCGCCCGCCACCCAGAACATGCCCTCGCGCAGCTTCTCCAGCTGCAGGTAGGGCTTCACCTCGTTCTGGTCCAGGTCGTACTTCGCCTTGCGGACCTTCTCCGCGTAGTAGCGGTAGTCCCAGGGCTCGATCTTCAGCTTCGCGCCTTCCTTGTTGGCGATCGCCTGCATGTCGGCGACCTCCTCGCGGGCGCGGGCGACGGCGGGCGTCCACACCGCCTCCATCAGCTGCATGGCGCGCTCGGGCGTCTTCGCCATGGTGTTCTCGAGCCGCCAGTGCGCATGGGTCGCATAGCCCAGCAACTTCGCGCGCTCGGCGCGCAGCTGGAGCACCTCGGAGATGATCTGGTTGTTGTCGCGGGCATCGCCGTTGTCCCCGCGGTTGACGTAGTTGCGCCAGACCTTCTCGCGCAGCTCGCGGCGGGCCGAGTAGGTCAGGAAGGGCTCCATGGAGGAGCGCGTGTTGGTGATGGCCCACTTGCCCTTGAGGCCCCGCGCCTCGGCCGCGGCCGCCGCACCGGCGCGCACGGAGTCCGGCAGGCCGGCGAGGTCCGCCTCCGACTCGAGGACGACGGCATAACCCTCCTCGTCCGCCAGCACGTTCTGGCTGAAGCCGGTGAAGAGCGAGGCGAGGCGCTGGTTGATGTCCACCAGGCGCTTCTTGGCCCCCGCGTCGAGCTTCGCGCCCGAGCGGACGAAGTTCGTATAGCGCAGCCACGTCAGGCGCTGCTGCTCGGGCGTCAGCTTCGCCTTGTCCGGCGACTGGTAGACGGCCTCGATGCGCTGGAAGAGCTTCTCGTTCTGGGTGATCTCATCGGAGAAGGCGGCGAGCCGGGGCGCCATCTCGCGCTGGATGGCCTGGAACTCCGGCCCGTTCATGGACGAGCCCCAGATGCCATAGAGCGTCTCCACGTCGTCGAGCGTCCGCCCGGCGTCCTCCAGGGCGGCGATGGTGTTCTCGAAGGTGGGCGCGGCCGGGTCGTTGGCGATCGCGGCGATGGCCCGGCGGTTCTCCTCCATGGCCGCCTCGAGCGCGGGCTTGAAGTGCTCGATCCGGACCTTGTCGAACGGCGGGACGCCCCCGTACGGGCCCGTCCACCGGGCCAGCAGCGGGTTGTCCACCGGGGCGGCCTCGGCCGGAGCGCTCGGGGCCGCCGGGGCCTGGGTAGCCGGAGCGGACGGAGCGGCCTCGCGGACCTCCTGGGTGGTCGTCGCGCACCCGGCGGACACGAGCGCGGCCACGCCCGCGCTGGCGAAGAGAAGCTTACGCATGTAGGAACTGCCTCCAAGACGGGGTTGACTGCGGAAAATCCCTGCTCCAACGAGCATGCCTGCTCGCTTCTTCCCGGCGATCGGCCCAGTCCCCCGCCCCATCCCCCGGGAGGAGAGATGATCCCCGGGCGGTTGGGCTATGCTCCGCGCCCACACTCGCGGTGCATTTCCTCGCCATGCCTCAGTCGCGCTTCCGTCCGTTCTCCGCGCTCCTCGCGTCCCTCACCCTGTTGTCGTGCGCCGGTCCGCGCATCGAGTCGCAGACCCTGCAGCCGCCTCCGCCCGCCGCCAACGGTGGGCGCCCGGTGTCGGATCCGCCGCCCTCGCGCATCGTCATCCACGCCACCATCTTCCGCGAGGCACTCCTCAAGAAGATGGCCGAGAGCCTGCCGCGCACCGGCGAGGGGGATGCACAGCTCTTCGCCGGCCAGACGCTGCACTACACCTGGCAGCGCGAGCCGCTGACGATCAAGTTCGACCGCGGCCGCGTCGTGGTGGGCGTCAAGGTCAACGGCCGCTTCAACATGCTCGGCGACCGGGAGATGCCCATCACCGTCACCATCGCCGGCGAGCCCGTCATGACGGCGGACTTCAAGGCGCTGCTGCAGTCCACCGAGGTGCAGGTGGTGGCCGCCGGCCCGGTGGAGGCCGTCAACCGCTCCATCGAGGGCAAGCTCCAGGAGCTCATCGGCAAGACGCTCGACGAGTTCCGCTTCGACGTGCGCCCGCTGCTCTCCAGCGCCTTCGCCCGGCTCGCCCGCCCCATCGAGATTCCCGTCGGCGGCGACCAGGTGGCCTGCGCCGAGCTGAAGGTGACGAGCCTGGAAGCCGCCCCCACGATGCTCGCCGATGGTTTCGAGAAGGACCTCGGCATCGTCGTGATGCCCTCGGTGACGCTGCCCTGCACCCCGGTGGCGGGCCTCGCCGGCCCCTCCAGCACCGACGGCGGCACCCCGGGCCCGGACGCGGGCGCGCAGACGGCCAGCCCCGCCCCGAACGACGGGGGCACCACCCAGTTCGCCAGCTACACCGCGGGCCCCGCGGGCACGGATGGCGGCACCCCGGGCGCGGACGCGGGCACGCGGACGGCCGTGTACACCACCGGCCCCACCAGCAACGACGGCGGCACCGGAGTGGATGCCGGCATGCCCCCGGCCACGCAGGTGGCCACGCAGGTGACGATGCCCCTGCTGCAGAACGTCTCCACCCTGCCCTCCGGCCCCTTCAAGGTCGTCATCCCCGTGGCCGCCCGCTACGAGGAGCTGTCCAAGGCGCTCGAGGCCTCCATGAAGGGCCGCCTCCATTTCTCCGAGTCGCATCCGGAGCTCTACATGGAGAACCCCCAGGTCTACCCCTCGGATGACACGGTGGTCATCAAGATGAACCTGGGGGGCAACGCCCAGGTGGGCAGCTACTCGGTGCCGATGACGGGGGAGCTCTTCTTCGCCGGCCACCCCCACGTCATCGACAACCAGATCTCCGTGCCCGACCTGGAGATCACCCCGGGCACGGCCAGCGAGCTGCTCAAGCTCAAGTTCGCCCTGGACTACCGCTCCATCCGCGACCAGGCCCGGCAGGCGCTCCGGGTGGACATCTCCGAGCGGCTCGCCGCGGTGAAGGACAAGATGTCCACCGAGATGAGCTTCTCCGAGGACCTGGGCTGCGTGCGCGGCCAGGTGCTGCGCTCGGAGGTGACGGGCATCTACCCCCACCCGAACTTCCTGCGCATCTACGTGCAGGTGGATGCGCAGCTCGGGCTGTACCTGCCCTGCAAGAAATAGCTGCCCTCTGGGCTGGAGTACGCGGTGAGCGCGCCGACGCAGGGGCTAGCGCTCACGGAGCGGCAGCCACGGCTCGGACAGCGCTGCAACGGCATCCACGAAGAACCGGACCTTTGCCGGAAGCTTCAGCCGGCTCGGGTAGACGACGTGGATGGCCCGCCGCATCGCGGGTTTGGGGCCGAAGAGGACCTTCAACCGGCCGTCCCGGACCGCGTCTCGGCAGAGGATGGCCGGGACGCGCGCGATGCCGACCCCGGCGATCGCCGCTTCGCACGCGAACTCGTGGTCATTCACGGTCAGCACCGGATCGATTCGAGACTTCACCCCCTCGGCCTCCCACGTCTCGAACGCACTGAATCCAATGCAGCGCGCGGAGCGCAGCTCCCTGCCGCTCGGCGTGCCGTACTTCGACAGGAAGCGGGGGCTCGCCACGAAATGGACCGGCCCCTCCCCCAGCTTTCTCACCACGAGCGACGAGTCGTCGAGCGGTCCGATGTGAATCGCGACATCCAGCCCTTCTTCGATGAGATGGAGACGGCGGTCCGCCAGCACCAGCTCCACCCGCGCCTGGGGGTAGCGCGCGAGGTACTCCGAAATCACGGGCGTCAGGTAGCGCCGGCCATAGAGCATCGGTGAGGAGACCCGCAGCAGGCCGGCGGGCTCTTCCTGCCGCTGTTGCACCTCGTTGTTCGCCTCGTCGATCTGTGCGGCGATGGCGGCGCAGCGCTCGTAGTACGTCGCTCCGGCTCCGGTGACCCGCAGGCGCCGCGTGGTCCGCTCGAGCAGCCGCACCCCGAGCCGCTCCTCCAGCTTGCTGATGCGCTCGCTGACGGTCTGCTTGGTGATGCCGAGCTGGCGCGCGGCCCGGGTGAAGCTCTCCTCACGAACGACCGCGGCGAAGAGCATCATGTCGGCGGGTGAGATCATGACCGTCAAGCCTAGCCTGACAATGAGTTCGTCTGGAGCCGCATTGTCTGGGGGCCCTGGCAGCCGCATGGTGCCACCTCCCGCCACCTTCAGGAGTGCACACATGAAGCTCTACTTCGCCCCCAGAACCCGGGCCGTCCGTCCCCGATGGCTGCTGGAGGAGCTCGGGGTGCCCTACGAGCTGGTCAGGCTCGATCTCACCCGGCAGGAGAACAACACCCCCGAATACCTGGCGGTGCATCCGCTGGGCGAGCTCCCCGCCTTGGTGGATGGGGAAGTCACGCTGCTCGAGTCCCTGGCCATCTGCCTCTACCTGGCCGACCGGTTCCCGGAGAAGCAGCTGGCGCCGCCGCTGGGTTCCGCGGAGCGCGGCTCCTATTACCACTGGATGGCCTTCGCCGAGATGAGCCTCGATTCCGTGGTGATGGCCTTCTACTGGCACGCGCAGTTGCCCGAGGAGAAGAAGGCCAGCGCGCACGCGAATGAAGAACTCGCGAGGCACGGGACCCGCCTCAAGGCGGTGCTCGACTTCATCGACAGAGGCCTCGGCGGCCGTGAATTCCTGGTGGGAGGGGCGTTCACCGCCGCCGATGTGGTGATGGCCTCCATCCTCCACCTGGCCAACACGCTGAAGCTGCTCGACGGGCATCCGAGGCTGGTGGAGTACACCCGGCGCCACGCGCAACGCCCGGCGGTGCGGAGGGCCGTCTTGGGATGAGGCGAGGGTGGGCTTCGCGTCAAACCGGTGGACAGGCCGTACCTACGGCTTGCGCTTGACGCTCAGCGCAGCCGCGGCCGCCGCCTCGCGCAGCTTGTCCTTCTTGCTCTTGCGCTTGCCCTTCACGCCGCCGTGCGGGTCCTGCGCCGGTGGGGCGAGCTCGGTGGGCTCGAACCCCTCGATGCGCTCGCGCGGAAGGTCGAGGTGGTGGCGGCGCTCGATGAGACGGAAGTGGGCCTCGGTGCTCGCGCTGACGAAGCTGACCGCCATGCCCGGCTGTCCGGCCCGGCCCGTGCGGCCAATGCGATGCACGTAGTCCACCGTGGAACGTGGCAGGTCGTAGTTCACCACCGCGGGCAACTGCGCGATGTCCAGGCCGCGGGCCGCCACGTCCGTCGCGACGAGGACCCTCACGCGCTGGGCCTTGAGGTCCGCGAGCGCCTGGGTGCGCGCGCCCTGGCTCAGCTCGCCGTGCAGGGCCGCCGTGGGGATGGAGGCGCGGTTCAGCTTCAGCGCGAGGTGGTCCGCCCCGTGGCGACTCGCCACGAAGACGAGGACCTGGGGCCACGCGTGGATCTCCAGCAGCCGGCGCAGCAACATCGTGCGCTTGCCGGTGTCCACCTCGATGGCGCGCTGGACGAGGGACGCCGTGGCGGGCAGCGCGGCGGTCTCCACCTGGACCCGGACGGGCTCGCGCAGCAACTGCGTGGCGAGCGCCTGCACTGCCTGTGGGAAGGTGGCGGAGAAGAGCAGGTTCTGCCGGCGAGCGGGCAGCAGCGCGAGCAGGCGCGTCAGCTCGTCGGCGAAGCCCAGCGAGAACAGCCGGTCCGCCTCGTCGAGCACCAGGGTCTCCACCGAGGAGAGCCGCAGGGCATTCTGCTCCACGAGGTCCAACGCGCGCCCCGGGGTGGCCACCACGAGGTCCGCGCCACCGCGCAGCGCCATCATCTGGGGGTTGGCCGAGACGCCGCCGACCGCCAGGCAGCTCTTGAGCGGACTCGGCAGGTAGCGGCCGTAGCGGCCGATGGCCTCGGCAATCTGGGCGGCGAGCTCGCGAGTGGGGACGAGGACGAGGGCGCGCACCTGCCGCGGCGCGCGTCCCGGGCGCACGCTCAGGGAGTGCAGCAGGGGCAGGAGGAACGCCGCGGTCTTCCCGGAGCCCGTCCGGGCCGAGGCCCAGACGTCCCGGCCCTGCAACACCGCCGGGATGGCCTCGCGCTGAACCGGCGTGGGCGCCTCGTAGCCGAGCTCGGCCACGGCCCGGGCGAGCGCCTCCGAGAGGCCGAGCGAAGTGAAGGTCATGGGGGAGGAATACCTCGGGGCGAGGGGCACGAGGGAGGGCGTGCGCCGGGGAGCGATAGTCTACTTGGAGAAGGCCACCGGGGCGGTGTGGCTCAAAGCACCCTGGGGGCCGGGGCTCGCAGTCTTTCTGGGAGCACGAAGGGCCTCCGCTCCCAGACACTGGAGCGTGAGGCCCTCGGCCCGGGATTCGAACCCGGTTGCTTCCGATACCCTCACCCCGTCCCTCTCCCAGGGGGAGAGGGGTTGTTGCGCGGAGTTGTTGGTGAGGGTGACGCGGCTCAGGCGACTTCGAGCGCCTGCTTCAGGTCGTCCACCAGGTCCTGCGCGTCCTCGATGCCCACCGACAGCCGGATGAGCCCATCCGAGATGCCCAGCTGCTCGCGCGTCTCCTTCGGCACCGACGCGTGCGTCATGATCGCCGGGTGCTCGATGAGCGACTCCACGCCACCGAGCGACTCGGCGCACGCGAAGATCTTCACCGTCTTGAGGAACTTGCGCGCCGCCTCCAGCCCGCCCTTGATGTCGAAGGTCATCATGCCGCCGAAGCCCTTCATCTGCTTACGGGCCAGCGCATGCTGCGGGTGGCTCTCCAGGCCCGGGTAGGTGACCTTCGCCACCTTCGGGTGCGTGGCGAGGTACTGCGCCACCTTCAGCGCGTTCTGCGCGTGGCGCTCCATGCGCACGCCCAGCGTCTTCACGCCGCGCAGCACCAGGAAGCAGTCCATCGGGCCCGGCACGCCGCCCACCGCGTTCTGCAGGAAGTACATCTTCTGCGCCAGCTCCTCATTGCTGGTGCACACGAAGCCGCCCACCACGTCGCTGTGGCCGTTGATGTACTTCGTCGTCGAGTGCGTCACCACGTCGAACCCCAGGTCCATCGGACGCTGGAAGTACGGCGTCATGAACGTGTTGTCGCACACCGAGAGGATGTTCCGCTTCTTCGCCGTCTCCGCGATGCGCGGCAGATCGATCAGCTTGAGCATCGGGTTGGTGGGCGACTCCACCCAGACCATCTTCGTCTTGGGCGTGATGGCCTTCTCGAAGTTGTCCGGGTTGGACAGGTCCACCCAGGAGAAGCTCAGCCCGTGGCGCCGGAAGACCTTGTCGAAGATGCGGAAGGTGCCGCCGTACACGTCATCGGACACCACCACGTGGTCCCCGGCCTCCAGCATGTGCATCAGCATGTCCGTGCCCGCCAGACCCGAGGCGAACGCGAGGCCATGCTTCGCACCCTCGAGCGCCGCCAGACAGTCCTGGAGCGCGTTGCGGGTGGGGTTCTGCGTCCGGCTGTACTCGAAGCCCTTGTGCTCCCCGGGGCCCGCCTGGACGTAGGTGGAGGTCAGGTAGACCGGCGTCATGATGGCGCCCGTCGTGGGATCCGGCTCCTGGCCGGCATGGATGGCGAGGGTATCGAAGCGCATGGCCGGGGGCCTATCACACTCCCCTTCCCCCTGGGAGTGTCCGCCGCGCCCTCCCCCTCGTCCGGAAGACTTGCCCGGCGGCGGGGACTCGGAGAAGAGGGGGCGGCGGTTGTACGGGAGAGGACAGGGCAGTCATGACGCAGGGCACCGAAACGGCGGTGGGGATGTTCGAGAACCGCCTGCGCAAGAACGTGAAGCACTTCCGCAAGTGGGCCAAGGCCCGCGGGCTCACCGCCTTCCGCGTGTACGACCGGGACGTCCCCGAGTACACCTATGCGGTGGACCTCTACGCGGACCGGGTGCACCTGGTGGAGTACCCCCGCCGCCGCGCCCTCAAGAGCCTGGAGGAGCAACGCGCCGAGGTGCTCGCCGCCGTGACGGCCGTCCTGGAGGTGCCCCCCGAGCGCATCCACGTGAAGACCCACCTGCCCCAGCCCTGGGGCCGCTCGCAGTACGGCCGGGTGGGCGAGGGCACCGAGCGCCTCGTGGTGGAGGAGCAGGGCCTGAAGTTCTGGGTGAACCTCGGCGACTACCTCGACACCGGCCTCTTCATGGACCACCGGCTCACGCGCGCCCGCGTCCGTGACGAGGCCAAGGGCAGGAGCTTCCTCAACCTCTTCTGCTACACGGGCGCTTTCACCGTGTACGCCGCCGCGGGCGGGGCCTCGCGCACCCTCAGCGTGGACCTCTCCAACACCTACCTCGACTGGGCCGAGGAGAACCTCGCGCTCAACGGGCTGTCGGACACGCGCCACACCCTGCTGCGCGCCGATGCCATGGCCTGGGTGCAGGACCAGCGCCACGAGCCCGAGCAGACCTTCGACCTGGTGGTGTGTGACCCGCCCTCCTTCTCCACCTCGAAGAAGATGCAGGGCTCCTTCAACGTGCAGCGCGACCACGTGCGCCTGCTGGAGGGCATCCGCGAGCTGCTGTCCCCCGGCGGCGTCCTCTACTTCTCCACCAACTTCCTCGGCTTCGAGCTGAAGGACTCCGCCCTCCGCGGCTACGAGGGCGTGGAGGAGCTCACGCCCGGCTCCATCCCCGAGGACTTCCAGCGCCAGGAGATCCACCGCTGCTGGCGCATGGTGGCGCCTCGCGCCTCGGGCCGCTGAGCCCCGGGCTCAGATGCGGCAGACCCCCTCCACGCAGCGCTCGCCCGAGGGGCAGTCGCAGTTGACGGCGCACGTCTTGCCGCTGCCCGGGGTGGACGAGGGCATGCAGTAGCCAATCTTGCAGACGGAGCCGCTGGGGCACGCGGTGCTGGAGGTGCACGGCGGGCGGCACGCGCCGTCCACGCAGTCGGTGCCGCTGGCGCACTGCGCCGCGCTGGTGCACGCGGGAGACGGACGCGGGCGGCACAGACCACTCGAGCACGTCTCCGTGGAGGCGCACTGCGAGTCGTAGGAGCAGCCGCGGACACAGGCGCCGTTGATGCAGTAGCTGCCCGAGGCACAGTCGGTGTTGCGCACGCAGCTGCCCGGCGTGCCCGCGTCGGACGGAGGCGGCGGCATCGGGCAGGGAGTGCCTCCATCGGCCGGAGCCGGCGGAGGCCGGGTGCCGCCATCGCCCGTCCTCGCGCGGCAGTAGTAACCATCGCAGTAGCCGCCCCGGCCGCAGTCCGAGTCGCGCGAGCAGGCGTGGTTGCACACGCCGTTGACGCACGTGTCCCCGGAGGCGCAGTCCTTCGAGCTGGTGCAGGACTGGGAGTCCAGCGGGAGGTCCTCGCACATGCCGCGCATGCAGTACTGGGTGGAGTGACAGTCGGAGTCGTAGGAGCAGGAGTGGTACTCCTCCTCGCACCACTCTCCGTGCTCACCCCGGTAGTCCGTGATGATGCATCCGGAGACGAGGCCCGTGATGAGCGCGAGCAGCGTGGGCAGCAGGGAAGTTCCGCGGGGGAGGACGTTCGGCATGGAGCACTCCGTGAGGACGGACGGCCACCTGTCGCGGGGGGTCGCGACGCCTGGCCGCTGGTGCCCGGCAAATTGGGCAAGAATTTTCCCAGCACCATGGGCGGACGGGCCCCGCGACTCCTTCTGGACGTCCGGAGATTCCGCTCTGTCGTTCAGCGGGTACTTCCCTCCCCCGCTCGTCCAGTTGCCCCGGGTGGGCTAGATCGGAGCCATGCTCTCCGCCTTCTCCGTGCTCGCCCTGCTGCTCTCAGCGGATGGGAATCAGGACTCGAAGCAGGGGTCCCCCGCCACCCCGGTCGAGGTCACCGCGCTCGCCGTCGACGTGGACTTCGTCTGCCGCTCCCCGAGCACCCAGAGCCTCATCCTCCCCCCCAAGGCCCAGGTCCAGCTCGACGTCCCCAAGGACTGCCCCGATGCCCGGGCCGACTGGCGCCTCTCCGTCGACTGCGGCCCCCAGAGCTGCTCGGGTGAGATCCGCGCCCGCGACGGCGCCATCGCCCGGCTCGAGGGCTCCCGGAAGCTGCTCACCGTGAAGCCCGTCTCCTCGCAGCACCCGCCCACCCTGGACTTCATCGCCGTTCGCATCACCGGCCAGCACTCGCTCAAGCTGGACACGCCCGCCGAGCACCAGCCCCCCGTGCAGCTGCTTCTCCAGGTCCCCGCCGTCACCGGCGTCTATACGCTCTCGCCCTCGGAGCCGGAGCCAATCGCGGTGGATTTCGAGCACCGCGGCAAGCGGCTGACCCTGTTCGCCCGCGCCTCACGCACCGATGCCACACACGTCCGCCTTCAGCTCTGGAACGCCCGGAAGGAGCTGCTCCTTGATGCGACCCTGGAGATGGACAAGCCCCGTGAGCTCGACTGTCAGCGGCTGGAGAGTATCTGCGAGGGGGCCATGAAGTTCTGGGTCCGCGAGTACCAGCGCGTCCTCTGAGGCACGGGCAGCAGGGACGGTGACGGGCACCCTCTCCCCGTCCCTCTCCCGGAGGGCGAGGGGAGATCTGCGCCCGTGTTCCGAGGGGATATCTGCGCCCGAGACGGACACCCTCACCCTGTCCCTCTCCCAGAGGGAGAGGGGATGTTTTCAGCGCCCGTCTTCCTCGGTGAACTCCGCGTCGGCTTCGTCCCCAGGCTTCCGCTCGATGCGTGGCCGGGAGGCTCGGGGCACGTGGGGCTGTTCTCCGGAGGGCGCTCCGAACGGCCCTCCGGGGAACGGACCCGACTGGAAGGTGGTCACGCGCAGCGTTCCCGCCGCCATGCGGCGCTCCAGCCTCCGGCGTACCACTGCCGCCACCAGCTTCCGCGTCGGAGGGAACAGCAGGAAGAGTCCGACGACATCGGTGAGCACCCCCGGCGACACCAGCAGCACCCCGCCCACCAGGACGAGCACCCCACCCACCAGGCCCTCCTCGGGCATACGGCCCTGGGCGAGCGACTCCTGCCAGCGGCGGAGCACCCGCAAGCCCTCCTTCTTGGCCAGCCAGGCACCTACCAGGCCCGTGAACAGCACCCCGCCCACCGTGGGCCAGAAGCCCACCTCGCGGCCAATGGCCAGCAGCAGGTACAGCTCGATGAACGGAACGACCGTGAACGCCAGGAGAAGGTACTTGAACACCCGTCCAACCTAACGCCTGGAGGCCGCCAGTGCCTGGAGGAACGTATGGATTCGGGCCGCGTTGGCGCCCAGGTCGCCCCGCCCCACCCTCGACTTCGAGCGCATGTCCACCCGCGAGCCCCCTCCCTCCTCCGGCCTCACCCGCACCACGAAGTCGTCCCGGAAACGGAAGATGCGCGTCTCGGCGAAGCCCTCCAGCGTGTGCCCCTGCGCGTCCACGTGCGTCACCGTCCATCCGGGCTGCGTCCGCGCCAGCTCCACCGCCCGCGCGAAGACCGCATCCGGTGGCTCGGCCAGCTTCAGCGACTTCAGGTCCGTGTAATACATCCGCACCACGGACTTGAACTCCTCGGGGTAGCCCAGCTCCCTCCCCGCGTTCTCCGGCAGCGTCCGCGCGTGGGTGAAGACGGGCACGTCCTGCAGGTCCGTGCTGATGTCGTTGATGGGCGGCTTGCCTCCACCCGCGAAGGCCGGCGTCAGCACCGCCAACAGCGCCAGCGTCCCGAGCGCCACCGCCACCATCCCCGGCGCCACCTTGCGCCGCACCGCGGAGACGATCCCCGCCACGATGCCCGCCAGGCCCACCAGCGCCGCGCTCGCGAACACGAGCAACGCCTGCTGCCCGGGGACCAGCCCCACCACGGCCAGCAACGGCCCAAGCACGAGCAGCAACACCGCGAACAGCGAGATGCGGACGGACCAGGAGCGGAACATGCCGCAGCCATGCGTCAGCCGCGCCGCGAAATCCAGCCTTTTCAGCCCCCGAGCTGGGTGCTCAGCCAATTCACCAGCAGGTACAGCAGGGTGAAGAAGCCGAGGGCTCCGAAGAAGAACTTCGTCGTCGGCTGGAAGCCCTCGTCCGGCGCGGTGGGCATGGGCATCGCCGAGGCCAGCCCGAGCAGCTCCCCCGCATAGCGCGCGGTGCGCTCGTACTGGTCCGCCACCGCCCCCGCCTCGTGGGTGTTGAGCTCGCGCCCCAACTGCGGATCGAAGAACCGGACCTCGGCCTCCCGGGCCAGCTCCGCCCCCTTGGAGACCACCTCGCGGATGAGCTCGGTCCGGTCCGACAGCGGCACGCGCACCTCGGTGGCCACCCACTGGCCGCCCTCGCGCAGCGGGTGCACCTCCACCGAGCCGTTCTCCAGCTTCCAGGCATGCCCACCGCCTGGCTGGGCCTTCGCCCCCCGGGCTTCCAGGAGGGCCTCCACCCGGGCGCTGTCGAAAGGCGTCCCCGGGACCATGGATTGAAGGAGCAGGTCGTATCTCACGCTGGTTGGAGTATACGCCGCACACGCCATGCCCAAGCCAACCTCAGGACCCCGTCACGATCGCCGCCCCGGTGGCCCCCCCGGCCGCAACCGCCCTCCGCAGCGCCCGGAGAAGCCCGCCCCGGACCGGACCACTCCGGACATCGGCCAGGACGGACTGCCCCAGGTCTCGCTCATCCGCCGGGGTGTCGAGCGCTGGCAGGGCGGCCACCCGTGGATCTACCGCGCCGACCTCAACGGTGACCCCGCCCTCCAGGGCGGCGAGGTGGTGCGCGTCGTCGACGCCCGCGGCTGGTTCCTCGGCAAGGCCTTCTATTCGAAGCAGTCGAAGATCTCCCTGCGCTGGCTCTCCTACGAGGACGTGCCGGTGGACACCGACTTCTTCCGCCAGCGCCTGGCCCTCGCCGACGCGATGCGCCGCCGCGCCCTGCCCGGAGAGACCACCTACCGCGTGGTGCACGGCGAGGCGGACCTGCTGCCCGGCCTCGTGATCGACCGCTACGGCGACTGCCTGAGCGTGCAGTTCCTCATCCCCGCCACCGAGCAGCGCAAGCAGCTCATCACCGACCTGCTGGTGGAGCTGTTCAAGCCCCGCGCCATCGTCAACCGCTCGGACGTGGGCGTGCGCGCGCTGGAAGGCCTGCCCCTGGAGAAGGGCGTGCTCTACGGCACCCTGCCCGGACCGGTCGCCTATGACGAGGGGCTCGTGCGCGTGCGCGCGGACCTGCTCGAGGGCCAGAAGACGGGCGCCTTCCTGGACCAGCGGGAGAACCACGTCGTGGCCTCGCAGTACGCCTTTGGCGAGGCGCTCGACTGCTTCTCGTACGTGGGCGGCTTCGCGCTGCAGCTCGCCACGCGGGCCGAGAAGGTCACCGCGGTGGAGATCTCCGAGCAGGCGGCGGCCCAGCTGCGCGAGAACGCGGCGTCCAACAAGCTGCCCAACGTGGACGTGGTGGTGGCCAACGCCTTCGACTTCCTGCGCGACGCGGTGGACGACGGCCGGCGCTTCGACACCATCGTCCTGGACCCGCCGTCCTTCGCGAAGAACAAGGACGCCATCGAGGGCGCCCTGCGCGGGTACAAGGAGATCAACCTGCGCGCCATGCAGCTGCTGCGGCCCGGCGGCTACCTCATCTCCGCGAGCTGCACGTACCACATCGACGAGCAGGGCTTCGAGGACATGCTGGCCTCGGCGGCGGCGGACGCGAAGCGGCGGGTGCAGATCATCGAGAAGCGCGGGGCGGGCAAGGACCACCCGGTGCTGCTCAGCCTGCGCGAGACGCGCTACCTGAAGTGTTTCGTGCTCCGCGTGTTGTGAGCCGGCCCGTCCCGGTGGGATGATCCACGGCAGCTGAAGCCATGCGACACCCCAACTGGGACGACGACACAGACGAGGCCCCCGCGGCCCCGGGCTCGCGCGAAGAAGCGCGGGCCCTGCAGGAGCTGCGCGCCATCTACCGGCAGGCGGATGCGGCGTACGCGCCCTTCTCGTGCCCGGCCAGCGGCGAGTGCTGCCAACTCTCCAAGACGAAGCGGCAGCCCTGGCTGTGGTACCCCGAGTGGCTCCTGCTGGCGCGCCACCATCCGCTGCCGCCCCCGAGAGAGGACGGCGGCTGTCCCTACCTGGACGCCGCGGGCAAGCGCTGCACCGTGTACGCGGAGCGCCCCTTCGGCTGCCGCACCTTCTTCTGCGAGCGCATCCGGGGCCCGGCTCGTCAGCCAGCCGACACGGTGAGCGCCCTGCTGCTGCGGCTGGAGCGCGTCTCCCAGCGACTGCTGCCATCGTTGACCGGACCCCGTCAGATCCTCGAGTGGCACGCGGAGGCCTCGCTCCGCGAGGAGGAACCATGAGCCCGATGCCGTGGCGCAACGCCGTCCTGCCCGTCGCCGTTCTCTTCCTGTCCGGATGTGGTGCCGCGGGCGGGGCCGTCAGCGGTGCCGTGTTGAACACCGGCATCGCGCTCGGCGCGTCCGCGATCTCCCGCTCCCAGGGGGGTTGCTACGCCGCGTGCCCCGTGGGGACCACGTGCAACGAGGCCACGGGCTACTGCGATCCCCTCCCCTGCCGGGGCGAGTGCGCCGCCTTCGAGGAGTGCATCGAGGAGAAGCTGGTCTACCAGTGCGTCGCCCGGGGCTCTCGCGATGGGAACATCATCGTCAACCCCGCCGAGCCGCCGGCCTCCGCGTCCACGTCCTCCAAGCCGCGAACCGACGTGCCTCGGGCCGCCAGACTGAGCCCCGACGCGCCGCTGCTCACCCCGGCTCCCTCGGCTGAAGAGAAGCGCACGGCGGAACCCACGCCGTGAGCCGCTGGCTCGTCGCGCCGCAGGAGTTCAAGGGCACCCTCACGGCCGCCGAGGCCGCCGCTGCCCTGGCCGAAGGGTTGCGCCAGAGCGCGCCCGGCGTGGAGCTGGACGTGGCGCCGCTCGCGGACGGCGGGCCAGGCACGGTGGACGCGCTGCTCGCGGGACTGGGCGGCGAGCGCGTGACGTGCACCGTCCAAGGGCCGCTCGGCGCCCCCGTGCGGGCCACCTACGGGCTGCTGGACTCGGGCCGCACGGCGGTCATCGAGATGGCCGCGGCCTCCGGGCTGACCCTGCTCGCACCCGGAGAGAGAGACCCCCGGCGCGCCTCCACCGCTGGCACCGGCGAGCTGATGCGCGCGGCGCTGGAGCGGGGCTGTGAACGGCTCATCCTCGGGCTCGGAGGCAGCGCCACCAATGATGGGGGCACGGGGGCACTCACGGCGCTCGGGTTCCGGTTCCTCGATGCCCAGGGGGCGCCCCTTCCTCCGGGCGGGGCCGCGTTGAAGCGGCTCGCACGGGTGGAGACGCGTGGTCGGCATCCGCGGCTCACCGGGGTGGAGTTGCTGGTGGCCACGGACGTCACCGCGCCACTGCTGGGGCCGGACGGTGCCTCGTACCTCTTCGGGCCGCAGAAGGGCGCGGACGAGGCCGTTGTCGCCGAGTTGGAGTCCGCCCTAGCCCGGCTCGCCGAGGTTGTCGCGCCTGGACTCGCCCAGACACCTGGCGCGGGCGCGGCGGGAGGCTTCGGGTACGGGCTGCTGGCGCTGGCCGGAGGGAAGATCGTCTCCGGGTACGAGTTGGTGGCCCGGACGATGCGGCTGTCCGAACGGCTCGCCGCCGCGCAGGCCGTGCTCACCGGCGAGGGACGCTTCGACCGGCAGACGGCGTTCGGCAAGGGGCCGGGCGCGTTGGCGAAGGAGGCGCGGGCGCTCGGCAAGCACACGGTGATGTTCGCGGGAGCCGTCGCGCCCGGCACGGACAGCGCGCCCTTCGACGAAGTGGTCGAGGTGTCCGCGCTCGCCCCACCCGGTGTCTCTCACGCCGAGGCCCTGCGCCATGCCGGGGCGTGGTGGGCCTCCAGGCGCTCACGCTGACGGAGGCGCCCGGGGCCGCACGGCTACGGCATGTACTTCACCGTGCGCTCCAGCCACGACATGCCGCCGCGCCCGTCACGCGCCACCACCCAGAAGCGCACCTCCTGGGCCTGCGCGTCGCGCGGAGGCGTCCACTCCACCCGGTGCCGCGCCACCCCGCCGCCGAAGTCCGATCCGCCCGTCTGGTTGGGCGAGAAGCTCCCCAGCGTCGTGTGCCACGCCACCTCCCACGCCTCCTGGAGGTTCACCGGCTTCAGCTCGAAGGAGGGCACCACGTACGCCTCCTCGCGCCCGGTGAGGTCCGGCACGTTCACCTCGAAGGGCCCCGGGCCAGACAGCTCGCGCGGTACGCCCGCCACCCACGGCTCGCCCTCCAGCAACAGGTCCGGCAGCTGCGGCTGCTCGTTGGGCTTCATCTCCGGGAAGAAGCGGCAGCCGTACACCATCAGCTTCTGCGCGTAGACCTGCTCGCCACCGCCGCGCACCCAGAGCACCAGCGGCATCCGCACGCCGCCCAGGCCGTTGTAGAGGTCCTTCTCCAGAATCCGCTGCACCAGGAAGGTACCGTCCCCCAGCCGCGACGTGCCAGGCCCCGGGAACAGGTCCACCACCAGCTCGCCGCCCTTCGTCACCCCGCGCGCCAGCTCCACGCGGTCCTCGCGGCAGGTGTCGTCATCCTGCGAGGCACAGGCCCACAGCGTGTAATCCAGGTCGCGGCCATCTCCGGCGGGGTCCGGGATGAGCGCGGTGAGGCGCACCGGGCGCACCAGCGTGTCGGCGAGCACCGCCGGGTCCGTGGAGCACTCCTCGGCGAGCAGCTCGGGCGGATCCATCCGCATCGCGAGCACGCGCAGGTCCTTCACGTTCGACGGAGTGTCCTCGGGCCCCACACAGGCGGCGCACAGCAGCAGGCCCAGCAGGGCGGACAGGTGGCGCATGACTCAGAAGCTCCCCTTGACGCCGACGACCGGGAGGATCGGGATGCCAGGCACCTCGAACAGCTCGCGGTAGCGGTAGTCGTAGAAGGTCGCCTCCACGTTGGAGGCGTTGTAGACGTTCTGCACGTCGATGTAGGCGTTGAGGGTCCAGCTCTGGAAGATCCAGTTCTTGTCCAGGCGCAGGTCCAACTGGTGGAAGGGCTGGAAGCGGATGGAGTTGGACGGGCCGAAGGTGCCGGAGAAGTTGTTCCGGTCCACGTCGTAGCGGTCGAACGTGTGCTGCAGCGGCGTGGTGGGCCGGCCGGTGACGTAGCGCATGCGCGCGCCCAGCTCGAAGCCGTACGGCAGCCGGTAGCTGGCCACCGCGGTGAGGATGTGCGTCTGGTCCCAGGTCGTCAGCCGGTAGTCGTCGCCGCCCACGCGCCGCTGCTCGGAGCGGTTGAGGGTGTAGGCCAGCCAGCCGAAGAAGTCGCGCGTCACCGCGTGCCGCAGCATCACCTCCATGCCGTAGGCGCGCCCCAGACCCCGGTTGGAGTACTGGAAGCGCGTGAGCGTGCCGTCCTCGTTGCGCACCGTCTCGCCCGGGGAGACGACCAGATCATAGCGCCGGTTGTAGTAGCCGGTGACGTCCACGCTGATGATGTCGGTGAGCTGCTGCTCCACGCCCACGCTCGACTGGAAGGAGCGCTCGTGGGTGAGGGCCGGGTTGCCCAGCGGCGCCCGCTCCAGGTTGAAGGCCTCCGGCGGCTGGCTGTAGAGGCCCGCGCTGCCCTTGAAGGCCGTCTTCTCCGTGGGCTGCACGCGCACCCAGAGCCGGGGATCATAGGCGAAGCGGTCCTGCCCGTAGATGCGGGCGTAGGTGGCGCGCAGACCGGGCGTCACCGTCACCGGCCCGAGCTTCACATCGAGCTCCGTGTAGAGCGCGCCGTCGAAGGTGTTGGCCACCCGGAAGATGTCCTGCATCTCCACCTTGGGCTCGCCGCCGGGGAAGGCCGGGTACTGGATGCCGCCGAGGAAGGGAATCCGCCCCGAGCCCACCAGGTGCTCGAACCTCACGTCCGCGCCACCGTGCACGGTGAGCCAGGGCAGCACCTCCAGCGCCAGGTCCTCGCGCGCGCCGAGCGACCAGATGCTCGCGTCCAGCTTCGTCTCGCCGAAGCCGAAGCTGCCCAGGTCATAGCCCGCGTACGGGGTGAACACCGAGGTGAAGCGGCCGTTGCGGTACGTCCAGTCACCCTTGACGCGGTGGAAGAGCGTGCGTGCGTCCACGGTGACGTCGCGGTTGCGCCCGCCACCCGAGGCCACCACGCTGAGCAGGTCATCCGAGCCGAACGCCATCACGTACCCGGTATGGCGCCCGCCGGGACCGGGCTCGCTGCCCCGCTTCGCGCCGAAGTCCACGCGCACCTGGTAGTCCCAGTAGCGCGGCAGCACGAGCAGCGTGCCGCCCTCGGGGTCGTCGGGCAGCACCAGCGGCAGGAGCACGTCCACGTACGAGCGGCGCGCGGCACCGGCGACGGAGATGCCCTCGGTGACGGGGGCCTCGAGGAAGAAGCCCGAGTCCAGCAGGTCCACCTTCACCGAGCCGTGCAGCGTGTCGGTGGAGCCCTTGCGCGTGGCCACGTCCACCGCGCCACCCACGGCCCGGCCGTAGCGCGAGCCGAAGCCACCCGGGAAGAAGTCCACGCGGTCGATGAACTCGGCGTTGAGCACCGAGGGCCCACCGCCCAGGTGGTAGAGGAGCGGCACCTCCACGCCATCGAAGAAGGTGAGCGTCTGGTCCGGCGCGGCCCCGCGCACGATGAGCTGGCCGGAGATGGCGGGCGCACGCGCCACGCCGGGCAGGTTCTGAATCACGCGGATGGGGTCACCGAAGGAGCCCGGCACCTTCTGCAGCTCCTGGCGCTCCAGGGTGCGGCGCACCACCTCCTTCTTCTCGCGAGCGCCGCGCACCACCGTCTCGTAACCCGGGGCCTTGGGCATCAGGTAGAAGATGACTTCCGTCGTCTCGTTGGGAGCGAGCTGCTCCTTGGTGGTGAAGAGGTGGAAGTCGTTGGCCACCACGCGCACGTCGCAGGTGCCGGGCGTCACCTTCAGGGTGAAGCGGCCGTCCTCGTCCGAGAGCGCCTCGGGGGCCGCGGGGTCATCTCCGCAGCGCACCGTGGCGCCGCCCACGCGCGAGCGGCTGCCACGCGCCAGGAGCTGGCCGGTGAGGGTGGCCTCGGGGGGAGGCGGCGGCGGGGCGGACTCCTCCACCTTCGGCGGCTGGAGGACGAAGTTGTAGACGTACTGGATTTGAATGGGGGCCGGCGCGCCATCCACCTCGGCCGGGGAGAACTGGAACTGCCGCACCGCCGCGAGCGCCGCCTCGTCGAAGCCGTCGCCCACCGGCGTCACCACCTGCGCGTCGGACACCTGGCCCTTCTCGTCGATGGTGACGAGCATCTCCACCGAGGCCGTCTTACCGGCCGCGGCGGCCTCGGGCGGATAGACGGCTTCCACGAAGCGGACGAGCTCGGGGGCCTTCGTCAGCACCGGGGTATGAACACCGGCGTCCACCTCCTCGCGGCGTGCGCCGTCATAGGCCTGGGCCCACGCCTGCGCGGAGGAAAGGGAGAGGACGGCGAGCAGCAACCAGAGGACGGAGCGATTCGAGGCCACGGTGGGGGGCATTTAAGGGGGACTTCCTTGCCGGACAACCAGGAATTCTACTGGCATTCGCCGTGGAGACGGTTGTCCCCCTCCCCGGGCTTACCGGGCTTATCGGAAGACACCGCCCGGAGGCTTCCAGAGCAGGTAGCCGTGTCCGAGCAGCCACGCATCCGTGACGAGGCCCTCCACCCGCGAGGCCAGCCGGAGGACGGAGTGACGGAAGGCCTCGGGGGGCTCGGTGTGTCCCGCCTCGCGCGCCTCCTGCCACGCCGCCGTCCAGTCCGCGAAGAAGGCGTGGATGGGCTCTCCGGGCTTCACCCGGCGGCGGAAGTCCCGGGGCATCCAGTCGCGGAACAGCACGGGCGCGAAGCCGCGGCTGAAGTCGGTATGGAACAGCAGGGCCTCGCGCGCGAGCCCCTCGGGGACTCGCCGCAACAAGTGCGTCACCAGCACGGCCCCGGGCGTGTCCGTGCTGCCCTCGACGAGCAGCCCCCCTTCGAGCAGCGTCCCTCCCAGTTGCTCGTGGATGCCGGGCACGTCCTCGGGACGGTACCCGCGCAGCAGGTTCATGGCGCGGATGAGGCGGACGCTCTCGCCGGGGCGCAGGGGTAGCTCGAAGCCGCCCTGCCGGAAGGAGGTGAGCGCATCGGCATGGGCCTGGGCGGACTCCACGCGGGAGGCCTCCAGCTCCACGCCCAGCACCGGGAGTCCCGGGTGGAGCTCACGGAAGGCCTCGGCGCTCTCGAGCGTGGTCCACGGGTGCTCGCCGAAACCGACGTCCACGAAGGCGGCCCGGGCCCAGGGGCCCTCGCTCCGGAGCAGCAGCTCGCGCTCCTGGTGGAGCAGGTACACGTCGAGTGCTCGCAGGCGCCCGTGCGTGGTGCGTCCTCGGGTCTTCTTGTCCAGGGAGGTCATGGGCCGGGCCCGGGACTATATTCCGGTCATGCCCGCCACGACGCCGCCCTCTCCGTGGACGCGTTGGATGCCCGCCCCGGCCTCGCTGGGGGAGCGGGTGGAGTTCCTGTTGTGGGTGCCGCCGGAGGCCTCCATCACCCAGGAGCACGAGGTCGTCCCCGACGCGAACGTGGACCTGCTCCTCGAGCTGTCGGACGAGCGCTGCCGGGCCGTGCTCTACGGGCCGCTGACGCGCAGCATCCACGTCCCGTCGCGCGCGGGCCACGGCTACCTCGTCGTGCACTTCCACCCGGGGGCGATGCCCCGGCTCGTGGATGCCAGCCCCTCGGAGCTGGTCAACGCGTCCGTGGAGCTGCGCGAGGTTGCGGGGCTGTCGCTGGACGCGCTCGGCGAACGGCTGCTGGCCGCTGGCACACCGGAGCAGATGCGCGAGGAGCTCACCCCCTTGCTGCGCCAGGTGCCCTACCCGCCCGGGGATAGCTTCGACCGGGCGCTGCGCCATCTGCTCGCCCGGCCGGAACCGCTGCGTCCGGGCGCGCTGGCGGATGCGCTCCACCTCAGTACGCGCACGCTGCAGCGGGCCTTCAAGGAGCGGGTGGGGTTCTCTCCGAGGACGTACACGCGCATCGCTCGGCTCCAGGAGGCCCTGTCCGCCCTGCGCGAGCACCCCGCGCGCTCCCTGTCCGAGGTGGCGCATCAGATTGGCTACGCCGACCACGCGCACATGACGCGGGACTTCCGGGAGCTGACGGGCCGGACCCCGAGCGACTTCCGCCGGCCGGCCTGAGGGCCCGTGGGTGCGCCCCCCTTCTAGATCGGAGAAAGTTCCGCAGAGCGTGGACCAACCCAACAGAACGGGTGAGCAGCGACCAGCCCATCATGCCCTGTTGCTTTCTCGCATCCCGTGATCCACGCATCTAGCCTCAGAGGCATGAGGAGCCTGGATTCAGCCCTTTATCTCGGGGTGGTTGTGCTGTGGGCTGTACTCGTGTCGGGTTGCTCGGCCGGAACCGCGGCTGTGGGACTGACCGACTGCGACAACTCAATGACGTGCTGTATCAAGAAGTTTCCATTTGATCCCGTAGGAGCCTGTGGCGCCACTGCGGCGGATATAGAGGCGGCGATACAGGCAGGGGTGAGAGTTGAGGGCGCTCTACAACGAAGGGCGGACGACGGAGCGGGTGAAGGGGAGGAGGAAGAGTCAGATGATCCCGACGAGGGATGGCAGGAGCACTGCCGGGACACCTACGTCCAGTGCCGGAGTCAGATGAACCCACGCTGGAAAGGCGACTGCCATGCCTGCTTTCGGTTGTGCGAGGGCCAGCGCCAATGGCCATTTCACCTGTGTAAGCCGAGAACGTGACGCATGAACGAGGAAACAGACTGGGAAGAGGTACGGGCGTTGGCGGAACAGCTTGAGCGGGGCCAACCGCTAGAGCTCAGTGCAGCCGTGTGTGCTCTGTTGCGGCGTGCAACCCAGCAAGTGGCCCTATCCGACGATGACGCCGCACAGGGCCTCCGCTCTCCCTCTGACGCGGCAACCCTCGTGGCGAAGATCTCCCGGAGAATCCGCGTAGGCTCTCGACGATTGTCCCGTGCAATCGTGGATGCCAGCCGTCGTCAGGAGGCCGGGGATGTACAAGGCGCGCGGAAGTTGTTCGAGGATGTGCTAGCCGTTGAGGTCGTGCCGCTGTACCGGGAGATTGCTCAAACGCAGTTGAATGCGTTGGGGGAGTAGAGCCCGGCCCCTTCTCGAGCAGCCCCGTAGCGCGAGACGCTGAGCACCTACGACGTGTCGCATCCGTTCAAGCGAGGCGCGGGCCCACCGGGTAGCTTGCGTGCCATGACGACGCAGACGCTTCGGGTTATCGAGTGCCGTGGGCCGCCTCGGCGGATTGGTCAGCAGTGGGGAGAGGCATGCCGCGAGAGCCTGCGCGCCTCGGCGGAGAACCTCTTCCTCGCCCTGTCCATGAGCCCTCTGGGCGCCTCGCGGGAGGACGTGGTGCGCACGGCGCTGAAGCTGGAGGCCAACGTGCGCGCCTTCGACCCGGAGGCGCTCGAGCTCATCCGGGGACAGGCCGAGGGCACCGGCCTCTCCTACGAGGAGACCTTCGCGCTCCAGTGCATGCTGGAGCTGGCCATCAACTACGCGCAGATCGGCGGCATGTGCACCTCCATGGCCCTCACCGGCGAGGCCACGGCGGATGGGCAGGCGCTCCTCGGACAGACGATCGACTGGAACCCGGGGGCCCGGATGGACCTGCTCCGCATCCGCCACGCGGACGGGCGCGAGCAGCTCTCGCTGTGCCTGGATGGCTCGCCGTACTACCACCTCAACAGTGACGGGGTGGGCAACTGCGCCAACCTCACGCTCGTGGAGCCGAGGCCGTGCGCCTCGCTGGTGCCGCTGTCCGTGTACGTCCCGAAGGCCATGCGTCAGCCGAGCCTGTCCGCGGCGCTGGAGGTGCTCATCACGGCGGCGCGGGGCTTCGGCTACTACCACCTCGCGGACGCACAGGGGCACGTGGTGGGCATCGAGAGCACGTACGAGGAGCACGTCCTGCTGCAGCCGGAGCGAGGGGTGCTCGTGCACGCCAACCACTACCAGTCCGAGCGCTTCCGCGAGCGGGACGTCACCCACCGCTACGTCCCCTGCACCTTCGGGCGCCAGGAGCGCATCACGGAGCTGGTGGCGGCCGGGCACGGCCAACACACGCCCGAAACAGTGAAGCGGATGCTCACGGACCACGGCGCACCCGAGGGCCGCATCTGTCTGCACGACACGCCGCCCGCCGCCGGGGCCATGCCGCGCGAGACGGCGGCCACGGTGGTGATGGCACCGGCCCAGCGCACCCTCTGGGTAGCGGCGGGGCCCGCGTGCCGGCAGCCCTTCGCCGAGTTCAGCCTCTGAGCCTCACGGGGCCAGTGGCTCGGTGGTCTTCACCACCTTCATCCCGGCCTCGCGAAACGCCCGCATCGCCTCGTTGGCCACGCGCGGGAAGTCCAGCCCGGGAGGCAGCGGATCCAACGGCGGCGCCGGCACGGGGCTCATCGCGTCCTCGAGGATGTGGATGCGCCCCATCTTCGAGCGGTCCGTCGCCTCGATGTGCTTGCGCAGGTCCATCAGCGTCGACAGCACGCAGTGCGACTTCGCCTGCCCGAAGACGTACACCCGGTCGAACGTCAGCAGGTGATCGAAGAGCGCCTGGTTGAACTCGCCCACCTTGCGCCCTGGCAGCTCCGTCACCTCGGGCGAGAGCACCGAGTAGTTCTCCGTCAGCGGCTCCTCGCCCTTCACCTCGAAGCGCGTCTGCGTGTCGCGCGCCACCGCGTGGAAGAGGCTCGCCTCCATCATCGCGGGTAGCAGCGCGTGGCTCAGCCCACCGAGCAGCGCGTGGTACGGCCACACGGTCAGCACGTACTTCCCCGTGGCCTCCAGGCGCTCGCAGTAGGCCAGGCTCTCCTCCGAATAACGCGTGGGCCGCCACTTCCCCGAGCGGATGTCCGCCGACGTGATCACCGTCATTGGCGGGGGATTGCGGCCCTCGGCGTCCTGCCACCACGCGGGGTGGAACACCTGGAAGACGCGGTGGGTGTCCAGGGAGAACACCAGCCCGGTGATGCGGTCCAGGTGCGCGTAGAGCCAGCGCAGCGTGCGCTGCGAGTCCTCCACCGCGCCCGGGACGAAGAGGCTCGCCTCGGGCTGGCAGAAGGCCACCTGCACGTCGATGCCGAAGGCGGCGATGCGCAGCCGGTCCTCGCGCGCGGGCTTCACCTGGTGGGCCAGCGCGTAGCGGCGGGCCTCCTCGGTCACCCGCGCGGCACGCTCCAGGTACAGCGTGCCCACGCGCTGGTCGTCATGGAACTCGGGAAGGGGCAACGGCATGGCGTTCTCCAGGGACTCTCAAGAATGGTGCGCGGGGCCCTGCGGGAAGTGACGCTGGCGCAATTCAGTCACGAGCGCCTGCGTGGCCGGCGTGTACGCGACGCGGTGCTCCCCCTCGCCAGGGGCGGGGATGGCGGCGGCGGTCTCGGGCGTGGCGCCGGAGAGCAACTCGTACCCCTCGGGCACCGGCTCGCCCTCCTGCCCGATGAGGCCAATGGGCCCCGAGCCGCTCTTGCGCCGGAACACCACCGGCACGCCCGGGATGCTCTGCTTGCCCTCGGCCAGCTCGTTGCCGAACTTCATCGTGGGCACGTGGCCCGTGCGCGACAGCTTGTACACCGCCGCCACCCGGTCCCGCGTGTAGGAGCACGCCATGGTGCGCGCCACGATGAAGCCACCGTAGCCGTAGAACTGCTTCGAGGACTCCCAGCCGTACTGGGTCCGCAGCGCCTCGAACTCGCGCGTGGCCTGCGCGTCCAGCCCGTCCTCGAGGATGAGCACCGGCTTGATGCCCTCCTCCTTCGCCCGCGACACCGCCAGCACGTACTGCTTCTTCTTGTCTCCCGAGTCAAAGCGGATGGAGTCCCCCGCTCCGGGCTCCTCGTGGACGAGGCGGAAGGCCGTCGGGAGGCCCGAGGTCACCGTGTCGTAGGTGTCGAGCAGGTAGCTGGAGCGCTCCGGCCGCCGCTCGCGGATGGCCCGGAAGGCCGGCTCGTCCGCGCCGTAGCGCTGCACGTGCTCGTGCCCCATGGTGCCCACCGGAATCATCCCCAGCTTCTGCGCCAGGTACACGTTGCTGGTGCGCATCACCCCGGCCTCCTTGCAGGCCCGCAGGGCGATCTCATGCTGCTCCATGCACGTGGCCGCGCGCAGCCCCACCTCGAAGATGCGGCTCGGGTCCTGCACCGCCTCCACCAGCTCGCGCACCACCGCCACCACGCGCGCATGGTAGCCCTCGGCGTCCACGGAGATGGGCACCGGCTTCACCCCCACCGCGTCCAGCGTCTCCAGGGCGATGCGCTTCTCCTCCTCGCACGACAGCACGGCGAGCGCCTTCGCCACCGCCTCGCGGTCCGCCAGCGCCTGCGTGGCGACCTGGATGCGGAAGTTGAGCTGCAGCAGCAACGGCTCCAGCCACGAAACCAGCGCCGAGGGCCCCGTCAGCGTGAACACCGGCTCGCGCGAGTAGAAGCGTGCGCCCTGGGGCATGGCGCGGATGACCAGCTTCTCCTTGCGCTGGATGGCCGCCTTGAAGCCGGCCCCCATCTCGTAGCTGTTGCGGGCGAGGTAGGAGTAGTCGCTCTCGGTGGGCTCCGGGAGCAGGGCGCGCACATGGGACTCCAGGTCCAACGGCACCACCTGCTGACCGCCCTTGCGGTGCGAGTAGTAGAAAGTCTCCCGGCGCAGCGGCCAGCCAGCCTCCGCCATGCTGAACTTGTAGCCGTCCGTCGCGAGCAGCGAACTCCCCATGTGGTGTTGCCTCCAGGGCTCCACTCTAACCAAATGGGTGCCAGGGGTGCTTGAATCGCCCCTGGAATGCCGGACTCCCGCCGCCGACTGTTGCTCGCGCTCCTCCTCAGCTTCGGCCTTCACGCCGGGTTGTGGTTGTGGATGGAGGTCCGGCGTTCCCCGCTCGCGGAGCAGCGCCCCCCGCCCCCTGCCCCAGCGACGCTGCAGTTCGTCGAGGTGGAGGTGGCTCCGCCCCCCGAGCCTCCGAAGCCCCTTCCCCCGAGCCCCCCGCCGTCGAGACCGTCCCGCCGCCCTCCGCCCGCCCTCGCGCAGGCGCCGAAGCCACCACCGCCGCCACCACTACCAGCCCAGGCCGAGCCCCCCACCGTCACCGAGGCGCCTCCCGCGGCTGACAGTCCTCGTGCGGACGTCCCCCGGGCCGAGGGTTCCCGCCTGGGCGCATCACGGCTTCTGCCCACGCCGTCGCTGTCGTGGAGCCCCGGCGGAGGAGTCGACGTACCGGACGCGGGCGTGCCCGTTCCCTCCACGCCGGAGGAGAAGGTGGCCGACATGGTCATGGAGGGGGTGCGCCGGGGGAAGGTGGACCGGGGGCTCGTGCACCCGTACTTCTCCGAGCTGGGCAAGTCGCTGCTGAAGAACTGGGATGCCGAGCGCGCCGTGAGCGCCAAGGGCATCAAGGGCTTCCTCGACCAGACCCGCGGCAACTCGGCGGAGTGGATGCGCGTGTGGTCGGACAGGGCCGCGGCCTACGCGAACACGGGCTCGGCGCTCGACGCGGATACCCCGGAGGCCTACGACCGGCTGCCTCCCGGGGGAGACCCGTCGCTCGAGGCGCGCCGCACCCTGCGCCGGCAGATGAAGGAGCAGTTTCGCGCCACCCGCCGCGCCACCGTGCGCGTGGTGCAGGACACCGAGGGACGGCTGCTCAGCGTGGAGCTCGTCACCCCGAGCAACGACATGCAGATAGACCGGGAGGCGGTCGCCGACATCCGCGCCGCCGCCGCGAGCCTCCCCGTCCCACCGCCCGAGGCCCTCCAGGGCCGCACGCAACTGGTGAGCCTGTGGCAGATCGAGCTCATCATCTCCATCAGCCCGCCCGTGCCCACCGTCAGCATCGAGTTCGACGCGGAGATGAAGCTCACGGACCTGCGGATGCCGCTCGACCGACGGCTCTACAAGCGCGTGCGGCTGCTCGAGGTGCGCTAGCCCTTGCGGCTCCGCGGCTTGCGCGCCGACGCGGGCTGGCCGTACACGCGCTGGTAGTCCTTCATGCTGCGGCTGATGACCTCGTGCGCCTCGCTCTGATCGTACATCTCGACGATCTCCACCGAGCGCTTCACCTGACTGGGAATCTGCTTGTAGGTGAGGAAGTAGTGCTTGAGGCGCTCGACGAGCGCGGTCGGCAGCTGCGCCACGTGCTGCAGCGCCCCGTAGACGAGGTCCGACTCCAGCACGGCGATGATCTTGTCGTCGGCCTCGTTGCCATCGACCATGCGGAAGCCGCCCACTGGCACCGCGTGCACCAGCAGCGCGCCGCTCGGAATCACCTTCTCCGTCAGCACGCAGATGTCGAGCGGATCCCCATCGCCCTTGATGCCCTTGTGGCCGGTGCGCTCGGCGCAGCGCTTCGCCACCAGCTCGTCACAGAACGTCTGGGGGATGAACCCGTAGAGCGTGGGGCACTGGCTGGAGAACTGCTGCGGCCGGTCCAGCCGCAGGATGCCCGTGTCCTTGTCGAGCTCGTACTTCACCGTGTCGGTGGGCACCATCTCGATGTAGGCGGTGACGGTCTCGGGGGCTTCTTCGCCCGGGGAGATGCCATGCCAGGGATGGGCCTGGAAACTGTGCGTCTGCGGCTTCTTGGTGGCCATGTCACTTCTCAAACGAATTCGTGCGCTGGGAACAGGAGGACATCCGAGATGGACTCCACGCCCAGCAACAGCATCAGGATACGGTCCAGCCCCACGGCGATGCCCGCCGAGGGTGGCATGCGCCCTACCGCGTCGAGGAACCGCTCGTCCAGAGGATACACGGCCCGGCCCGCGTTGCGCCGGAACTCCTGTTCCTCGACCAGGCGGGCGCGCTGCTCCACCGCGTCCGTCAGCTCGGAGAAGCCGTTGGCCAGCTCCAGCCCCCGCGCGTACAGCTCCGTGCGCTCGGCCACGGTGGGGTCCTCCGGCTTGAGCCGCGCCAGCGAGGCCATGGACGCGGGGTACTCCGTCAGGTAGGTCGGCCGCTCCCACCCCAGCTTCCCCTCTACCTTCTGCAAGAAGAGGTGGAAGAAGACATCATCGAAACTGGTGGCCTCCCCCGTGCGCACCCCCGCCGCCTCGGCCGCCCGCTTCAGCGAGGGCCCGTCCGCGCACACGCGCAAGTCCACGCCCGTCTCCCGGAGCACCGCGTCCCGCACCGACAGCCGCTCGTAGGGCGTGCGGCTGAAGAAGCCATCGCCCCCCACCGCCCGGTCCGCCTCCGCCAGCGCCCCCTCCAGGTCCGCCATGATGGCGTGGTAGTCCGCCCGGGGCCGGTAGAACTCCAGCAGGGTGAACTCGGGGTTGTGCGTCCTCGAGACCTCCCCGTTTCTGAATACCTTGCAAATCTGGAAGAGGGGCCCCGCGCCATCCGCGAGCAGCCGCTTCATGGCGTACTCGGGGCTGGTGTGCAGGTAGAGGGTGCGGCGCTGTCCCACGTCCGTCTCGGGGACGAAGGGCGCCTCGAAGGCGGTGATGTGGGGCTCCATCCCCGGAGCGGGGACGAGCAGCGGGGTGTCCACCTCCAGGTAACCAAGCTGGGTGAAGAAACGGCGGAGGGCTCCGTAGAGCGCCTGCCGGCCTGCGGCCGAGCGCCACTGGACTGGATTGGGCATGAGCGCCGCGGAAGTTACATTGCGCGTCCCATGCGCCCAAGGCTTCCCGCACTCGTCCTCTCCCTCAGCCTCAGCGCCCTTGGCGGGTGCGTCACCACGCCCAAGGCGCCTCCCCCCCTCACCGAGGAGCAACAGCTCGCCCAGGAGGTGGCGCGGCTCGCCTCCGAAGCCGCCGCCCTGCTCAAGACGCAGGAGCTGCTGGTGTGGGGCTACTGGGCCGAGGGGGCCCGCGCCGACGTGGCCTCCACGTACGTGGACAGGGCGGGGCTGTTCAGCCTCGACAACTTCCGGGAGATCGACCGGCTGCGCCAGCGCACCACGGACCCGCGCGAGCTGCGCGCCCTCACCGCGCTCCAGTCGCACTTCGCGGGCGAGTACCTGTCGCAGCAGCTGGCCGAGACGAACGACGCCATCGCCAACCTGGAGGCGTCGCTGAGCTTCCAGGTGGACGGCCGCCAGGTGCGCTGGGGCGAGCTGGAGCGGCTGCTGGCCAACGAGCGCAGCGCGCCCAAGCGCCAGGCCCTCTACACCGCCGCCACGCCCGCGCTGGAGCGGCTCAACCCGCTCATCCAGCGGCGCGAGGAGCGCACCAAGGAGCTGGTGCGCGAGCTGGGCTACCCCTCCTACGAGGCCTTTGGGGGCGAGCTGCGGCAGGCGGACCTGGGCCGGCTGGCCCTGCTGGCCGAGGAGGTGCTGGAGGCCACCGAGGCGCCCTACAAGGACGTGATGGAGCGGCTCGCCCAGCGCGAGCTGGCGGTGCCCTTCACGAGCCTCACCCGGGCGGACCTGCCGCGGCTGTTCCGCCCTCGCGAGGTGGATGGCTTCTTCCCCAAGGGCGAGCTGCTGCTGCGTGCGCACGGCACCCTGTCGGGGATGGGCATCGACCTGGGCGGGATGAAGAACGTGCGCATCGACGCGCGCGAGGGAGTGAAGCGCAAGAATCCGCGCCCGCTGTCGCTGGGAATCGAGGTGCCCGGGGACGTGCGGCTGTCGGTGCGGCCCGGTGAGGGCGCGCTGGAGCAGTCGCGGCTGCTGCACGAGTTCGGCCACGCGCTGCACTACGCGTACACGAAGGAGCCGCGCTTCGAGCTGGCCAAGCTGGGCAACCCCACCGTCACCGAGGCGTACGCGGCCCTCTTCGAGGACCTGACGGAGGACCCGGTGTGGCTGGAGGAGCACGCGGGGCTGACGGGCAAGGACCGCTCCACGTACCTGGCGGCCACGAGCGCCCACAAGCTGTTCCTCATCCGCCGCGCCGCGGGCCGGCTGCTGTACCAGCTCGCGCTGCACCGGCAGGAGGAGGCCGTGGACGCCCGCGAGCTGTACAAGGCCATGCTCGAGCGCGTGGACGAGATGCCCGCGACCCAGGACGACGTCGCGCGCTACCTGGTGGAGCAGGAGGACTTCTTCCAGTCCGCGGACAGCTTCCGCGCGTGGTTCCTCGCGGGCCAGCTCCAGGGCCAGCTCAAGGCGCGCTTCGGCCCCTCCTGGTGGCACGCGCCCGAGGCTGGCAGGTTCCTCCAGGGGCTGTGGGCCCACGGCAACGGGCTCTCCGCGCGCGAGGTGGCCGAGGCCATGGGCGAGACGGGCATCGCCCCGGACGTGCTGCTGCTGCGGCTGGGCACCACCCTGGGCGTCCCGATCAAGCTGGACGCCCGCGACGAGAACGTGGCTCCGGCCGTGGCTCCACCCGCGGCTCCGAGTCCCACCGCCCCGGCTTCTCCCGAGAACACTCCGGCGGCTCCCGCGGCTCCCGCTGCCGAGCCCGCCCCCGCGCCCCAGCCCACTTCGGCGGCCTCGCACGCCGCGAAGAAGCCCCTCTCGAAGGTCCGGAAGCCCCAGACCCGGCAGGCCCGCGCCTCCAAGAACTCCAAGGCCACGACGTCCAGGAAGCAGGGCAGCTCCCGCCCGGCACACGGACACAAGTCCCGGCGGTAGGAACACGAAGGCCTCCGCCCGGAAACACGGACGGAGGCCTCGGGGTACAATTCGTGGTTTCCGGCACCCTCACCCCGTCCCTCTCCCGGGGGAGAGGGGATATTGGGGGCTGTGGGGGCGCGGTGAAGCTGGGAGCTACAGCAGCTTCATCAGCTCCGCGCGCTTGGCGTTGTACTCGTCATCCGAGAGCACGCCCGCGTCCTTCAGCTCCTTCAGCTCCTTCAGCCGCTGCGCCGGGCTGCGCGTGTCTGCGGGCGCCGCCGCGGGAGCCGGCTGCTGCTGCTGCTGCTGGTGCTGCTGCTGATTCTGCTGCTGCTGGTTCGTGAACATCTGGGCCATGCCGAAGCCCATGCCCATGCCCATGCCCTGCAGCCCCGCGCCAGCGCCACTGCCGTCGCCGCCCTTGGCCATGCCCTCGGCCGCGCCCAGCATCGCCTGGCCCTGCGCGTACTGCTGGAAGCCGCCCGCCAGACGCGAGTACGCCACGTCCTTCGACAGCTTCTTCAGCGTCGCCTCGTCCTCCTCCTTGATGCTGACGTGGAAGTTCCCCATCCGCACCACGGTCATGCCGTAGGTGTCCACGTGGGGCTTGAGGCCCGCGATCACCTCGGTCTCGATCTCCTCCGTGTACGCGCCGCTCGTCACGTCCAGCAGCGGCCAGCGCTTCTTCACCAGCAACTCGGCGATGCGATCGCGCGTGACCTTCAGCACCTGGCCCTTGAACCAGCCCAGGAAGTCCGCGTTGCTCGTGCGGCCCATGCCCACCAGGCCCACCACCAGCTTCTCCGGCTCCGTCACCCGCACCGAGAAGTCGCCGTACACCATCGTGCCGATGCCCAGCCCCGTCTCCGGGTCACGCACGTCACCGATGGGGCCTCCGAACTTCACGCCCGTGAACTCGCGCGTGGAGACGAAGAACACCTCGGCCATGAACATGTTGCCGCCGGTGAACTTCTCCAGGAAGCGCGACAGGAACGGGATGTTGCTGGTGTCCAGCTGGTGCCGCCCCGGCCCCAGCTTGCCCTCCACCTTTCCGTCCTTCACGAAGAGGGCGACCTCATCGGCATCGACGGTGAGCTGGGTGAGCATCCGGATGTTCTTCTCCGGATACTTGTAGACAATCTCGCCCTTCGCCTCATCGGCACGCGCGATGAAATTGCGCTGCGCCTCGTCCTTGATCGTACCGAAGAATCCCATCGTGCTTTCGTCGCCTCCTAGAGACCGCGTCGACTACCGGGAGCCACGCCGCCTACCCCTCTAACGCATAGCGACCGGGCCCATTGCATGCCCGCCGATCGCACCACCCCCGGCCTGCCCCCTGGAACATGCCAGAGGTTCCGCACCCTTGGCCAGTCAACCCGGCATGCCGTCGTCCGCCCGGCTACCCCCACCGGCTGATCAGCCGCTCCCGGTCCAGCAGGCGGATACTGGCCCACAACAGGACCGCATCGAGCAGCAGCACCACCACTCCCTGCACCGCGTAGTACGCCAGCCCGGCGTTCAGGAAGCCCGCCACCTGTCCGGCCACCAGCCCCACGAGCGGTAGCACGATGAGTGCGGACAGCTGTTGCGCGGTACGGGCCTCGGCGACGCGCGCGGAGATCAGCACCGCCACGCCGTTGCCGAAGAAGGCGAAGAGCGGCGCCAGCACCAGGATTCCGAAGAGCCACACCGTGTTGGGCATCATCAGCCCCTGCCCCAGCGGCCACGCCACCACGTCCACGCCGACGCACAGCAGCACGAAGGCCGTCCAGGTAATCAGCATCGCCGGCACCAGCGAGGCCAGGCTCTTGCCCGCCACCAGCTCCACCGCCGTCACCGGCGAGGCCAGCAGCGGCTCCAGGGTGCGCCGCTCCTTCTCCCCCGCCACGCTCTGCGAGGAGATGAGGATGGGGACGAACACCGGCATCACCAGGAACATGCCGAACCAGTCCAGCAGGGTGCGCTCCACCAGGAAGCGTCCCGCGTTGGCGTTCAGCGGCAGGCCCGGGTCGTAGTAGAGGGCGATCACCCGGAGGTTGGGGTCGCTCGGATCGCGCACGTACGTCCAGACGACCACCATCGGCACCACCACCAGCACCATGGGCAGCGCCGCCATGGCCAGCAGCAGCGCCGGGTTCCTGCGCAGGTCCAGGAAGTCCTTCCAGAAGACGGCCAAGGCACGCCGGGGACGAAACGCCATGCTCACACCCTCCCCTCGCGGATGAGCTCCAGGTAGACCTCCTCGAGCGGACGCTGGGCCGGCACCGCGCTGCGCACGCGCGCTCCCGCCCCCACCAGGCACGCCACCACGTCCGGGGCCTGTGCCTCGTCCGCCAGCATCACCCGCAGCCGCCCGCCCTCGGCGAGCGTGTTGGGCGCGAAGGGCAGCGCGGCCAGGGCCTCGACGTAACGTCCGGCCTCGCCCTCCACCTTCACCTCCAGCGCGCTGCCCGTGCGCCGCAGCTCGTTCACCGGAGCCATCGCCAGCAGCCGCCCCTTCACCACCGCCACCCGCGTGCACAAGCGCTCCACCTCGGCCAGGTTGTGCGAGCACAGCACGATGGTGCGTCCCTCCGCCGCC